>JBKPOG010000021.1:0-56126 GCA_046732975.1 Pseudomonadota bacterium | reverse complement strand
GCTCAAGGTCTCCGGAGGGGGACCGCATGATTTACGCCGTTGCGGTCTTTGCGCCGCTATTGGGTTCGTTGGTGTCCGGCCTGCTTGGCCGCTCGATTGGCGATCGCGCCGCGCAGGCGGTGTCGATTCTGTGCATGCTTGTCGCCGCGGCGCTCGGTCCACTGGCCTGTTTCCAGCTTGTCTCCGGCGACATTGACACCGGGTCACTCTACATTGCGAACTGGATCGAGGCAGGCCGTTTCCACGTCACCTGGCAGCTGCGCTACGACACGCTGTCCGCGGCCATGGTCGCCATGGTCACCTTCGTGTCCATGCTGATCCACGTCTACTCGATCGGCTACTTGGGGCACGATACCTACCCGCGCTACCGGTTCTTCTCCTACCTTTCGCTGTTCACCTTCTCGATGCTGATGCTGGTGACGGCGGACAACCTGCTGCAGCTTTTCTTTGGCTGGGAAGGCGTGGGCCTCTGCTCGTATTTGCTGATAGGCTACTGGTACGATCGCCCATCTGCCAACGCCGCCGCCATCAAAGCCTTCATCGTCAACCGCATAGGTGATCTCGCCTTTGCGGTCGGTGTTGCGCTGGTGTTCTTCAAGTTCGGCTCGGTCGAATTCTCCACCATCTTTCCCGCAATCCCGCAGCATCAGGCGGATACCTACTCGGTCCTGGGCGGCACCTTCCCTGCGTTTGAAGTGATCGGCGTGCTGTTGTTCATCGGTGCGATGGGCAAGTCGGCGCAGATCGGCCTGCATGTCTGGCTTCCCGATGCGATGGAAGGCCCCACACCGGTGTCCGCGCTGATCCACGCGGCGACCATGGTGACAGCCGGCGTGTTTCTGGTGGCGCGCATGTCGCCGCTTTATGAGTTTGCGCCCTTCGCACTCGGCATGGTCACCTTGGTGGGCGCAACCACGGCGCTGTTCGCGGCCACGATCGGCTGCGTACAGAACGACATCAAGCGGGTGATCGCCTATTCCACCTGCTCCCAGCTTGGCTACATGTTTACGGCCGCCGGCGTCGGCGCGTTCCAGGTGTCGATTTTTCACCTGATGACCCACGCATTCTTCAAGGCGCTCTTGTTCCTGAGCGCGGGCTCGGTGATCCATGCCATGTCCGATGAACAGGATATGCGCAAGATGGGTGGGCTTGCGAGGATGATCCCATGGACCTGCACGGTCATGTGGATCGGCAGCCTGGCGCTATCTGGCATTCCGCCGTTCGCCGGATATTATTCGAAGGACGCGATCATCGCCGCAGCTTTTGCCTCGGGCACTGGCATCGGCATGTACGGCTTCATCTGCACAGTGCTGGCGGCGTTCCTGACAGCGTTCTACTCGTGGCGTCTGCTGATCATGACGTTCCATGGCCGATCACGCGTGGATCACCACGTGCTGGAACATGTGCATGAAAGTCCGTGGGTCATGGTCGGGCCACTGCTGGTGCTTGCCATTGGCGCACTGGTCGCAGGCAAGCTGCTGTACCCGTGGTTCATCGGCGAGGACTGGCAGGCATTTTGGAATGGCAGCATCTTCAACGCGCCGGATAATAACATCCTGGCGGCACTGGAGAGTGTGCCGGTCTGGGCGGAAATGGCGCCACTGATTATGGGCCTGGCCGGCATCGCTCTGGCCTACGTGATGTACATGGCGTTCCCTCTCTTGCCGATGCGTCTCGCCACGCAGTTCCGAGGTATTTATCTGTTCTTGCTCAACAAATGGTATTTCGATGAATTGTATGATGCGATCTTCGTGCAGCCAGCCATCCGGCTGTCGCGTGTGCTCTGGCAGACGGGCGATGCGACGCTGATCGATGGCGTGCCGAACGGCTTGGCCGAACTCACAGTGGACGGATCGCGCCAGGCAGTGAAGATCCAGACCGGTTCGCTTGCCGTCTATGCGTTTGTCATGCTGATAGGCGTCGTGCTGCTGGTCGGCATCTTCCTGGTGTCGCGATGAACGCCGCCGGCTTTCCCGTTCTGTCGCTGATCACTTGGCTGCCGCTGGTCGGCTGCCTGATCATTATGTCGGTGCGCGGCGACGAAGCGACGGTCGCATCGAACGCGCGCTGGACTGCGCTGTGGACCAGCCTGATTGTGCTGGTGCTGTCGCTCGTACTATGGGTGAAGTTCGATCCCGGAGAGCCGGGCTTCCAGTTCATCGAGGAAGTCCCCTGGCTGCCGGAATACGGCGTTGGCTATAAGATGGGCGTGGACGGCATCTCGGTGATGTTCGTGCTGCTCTCCACCCTTCTGACGCCGATCTGCATCCTGGCGAGTTGGGATTCCGTCCGGCGTGCAGTGCGCGAATACATGATGACCTTCCTGTTGCTCGAGACAATGATGGTCGGCATGTTCAGCGCGCTCGACTTCGTGGTGTTTTACGTGTTCTTCGAAGGCGTGCTGATTCCGATGTTCGTCATCATCGGGGTTTGGGGCGGCCCGAGACGCGTCTATTCGGCCTTCAAGTTCTTTCTCTACACGTTCACTGGCTCGGTACTGATGCTGCTGGCTTTGCTGGCCATGTGGTTTCAGGCTGGCACCACCGACATCCCGACACTGCTGAAGACACCGATGCCGGCGGGAATGCAGAACTGGCTGTTTCTCGCCTTTCTTGCATCGTTCGCCGTGAAGGTGCCGATGTGGCCGGTGCACACCTGGCTGCCCGACGCGCATGTCGAGGCACCCACGGCTGGTTCGGTAATCCTGGCCGGGGTGCTGCTGAAAATGGGCGGCTATGGGTTCCTGCGATTCTCTGTGCCGATGCTGCCGCAGGCGTCCGCGCATTTTGCGCCGCTGATCTACACATTGTCCGTTGTCGCCGTGATCTACACGTCGCTCGTGGCGTTGGCGCAAGAGGACATGAAGAAGCTGATCGCCTATTCGTCCGTCGCACATATGGGCGTGGTTACCATCGGCATCTTCACCTTCAATGTGCAGGGCATTCAGGGCGCGATGTTCCAGATGCTGTCGCACGGCATCGTATCCGCCGCGCTGTTCCTCGTCGTGGGCGTCGTGTATGACCGAATGCACACGCGCGAGATCGCGCGCTACGGCGGTCTCGCCGATCGGATGCCGCTGTACGCCCTGACCTTCATGATCTTCACCCTGGCCTCGTGCGGCCTGCCAGGCACATCTGGTTTCGTCGGCGAATTCCTGGTTATCGTCGGTGCGCTGCAGGTCAACTTCTGGCTGGCGCTGCTGGGCGCTATGGGCATGATCCTGGGCGTTGCCTACATGCTGTATCTCTACCGCCGCGTGATCTTCGGGCGGCTCACCAAGCCGGACCTGCTGTCGATCCTTGATCTGTCCCCGCGTGAGATCGCGATCTTCGTGCCGCTGATCCTGATTACCCTGTGGATGGGTATCTCTCCGACCAGCTTCAGCAGCTTCTGGGACGGTTCGGTCGAATCCATGGTGCAGCAACATACAGCCGCGATGATGCCGGCTGCCAAGATGGCAGAGGCGCGCTGATGCACTGGGTTCTCGCTCTTCCCGAAATCGTCCTGTCGCTGGTCGCCATGGCGATTCTGATCTTCGGCGTGCTGCGGCGGGACGACAGCTTCTTCCTGTCCAGTATGTTCGCACTTGGCGGCTTCCTGCTCGCAGCTTTGCTGGTGCTGACCACCGGGTACGGCATCGGCTATCATGGTCAGTTCGTCGCTGACGCCTTTTCCAGTCTGGTGAAGATCCTCATCCTGGCAGGTGCCGCGCTCTCGCTGATCCTCTCGCTGGACTACAATCGCCACAACCATATCGCGCGGTTCGAATTTCCCGTCCTGCTGCTGCTGTCCGTGGTTGGTATGCTGGTGATGGCGTCGGCGTCCAACCTGATGACGCTGTATCTGGGGCTCGAGCTTCAGTCCCTGGGCCTCTACGTCCTTGCGGCATTCGCCCGCGACGATCTGCGCTCGTCCGAGGCGGGCCTCAAGTATTTCGTGCTCAGCGCGCTGGCATCGGGGCTGCTGCTCTACGGCGTGTCATTGGTATATGGTTTCTCCGGCACGATGGATTTTGCCGCGCTTGCCAGAACCTTGACGCTGCCGCAGAGCGCCTCGCCCGGACTGATTGTCGGTATCGTATTCGTTCTTGTCGGCCTCGCGTTCAAGATCTCCGCGGTCCCATTCCACATGTGGACGCCGGATGTCTACGAGGGTGCGCCGACCCCGGTAACCGCTTTCTTTTCTACCGCGCCCAAGGTTGCCGCATTTGCGTTGCTGCTGCGCACGATGGCAACGCCCTTCGGCCACCAGTTGATCGCGTGGCAGACGCTCATCATCATCGTCTCTGTTGCCTCGATGATCCTGGGTGCGCTGGCGGCGATCGGGCAGACCAATATCAAGCGGCTGATGGCGTATTCCTCGATCGGGCACATGGGATACGCATTGATCGGGCTGGCGGTTGGCACCCCGGAAGGCGTGCGTGGTGTGCTGATCTATCTGATCGTCTATGTGTTCATGAGTGCGGGCACATTCGCCTGCATCATCGCGATGCAGCGTCGAGGCCGCCCGCTGGAGCTCATCACTGACCTGAACGGCCTATCTTCGACCGATCCGGCCCTCGCGCTGGGCATGGCGATCTTCATGTTCTCGATGGCCGGTGTGCCACCGCTGGCAGGCTTTTTCGGCAAGCTCTACGTGTTCCTTGCCGCGGTTCAGGGGGGCCTGTGGACTCTCGCCGTGATCGGCGTGCTGACCTCGGTGGTGGGCTCCTACTACTACCTGCGTATCGTGAAGCTGATGTATTTCGACGCACCCGAGGCGCCGTTCGATCCCCGCCCGGCCTCATTGTCCTTTGTTGCCGCAGCGACCGGGTTGTTCACCGCATTCTTCTTCGTGTTCCCTGCGCCGTTCGTTGGTGCAGCCCAGGCGGCAGCGAAGGTGCTGTTCGGATGAAGGGTGCGTACCCATGCTCCTGGTCATAGACTGTGGCAACACCAACGTCGTGTTCGCCGTGCGCGACGGAGAGGCGTGGCGCGGCACTTGGCGTATCCGCACCGAAGCCCAGCGCACCTGCGACGAGTATGGCGTCTGGCTGATGAGCCTGATCGAGCACGCGGGGCTCAAGCGCGAGGATATATCCGCGGCGGTGATCGGCACAGTCGTCCCCGCTGCGCTCTATCACCTCCGCCGGATGTGCCGCGACTGGTTCAGTATCGAGCCTCTGGTCGCGCGCTCCACGCTGGACTGGGGATTCGATATCCGCGTGAACAACCCGGCAGAGGTCGGCGCAGACCGCCTGCTCAACACGCTCGCGGCACATCAGCGGTTCACCGGGCCGCTGATCATCGTGGATTTCGGCACCGCCACGACGTTCGACGTGGTGGATAAGGATGGTGCCTATCTCGGTGGCGTGATCTGCCCCGGTATCAACCTTTCGCTGGAAGCGCTGCACCAGGCCGCCGCGCAGCTGCCCCGCATCGGCATCGCGCGGCCGCAGGCGGTGATCGGCCGGCAGACGGTGCCGGCGATGCAGTCTGGTGTGTACTGGGGCTACGTCGCGCTGGTCGAGGGTCTGGTCGCCCGCATCAAGGCGGAATACGGCGGTCCCATGAAGGTGGTTGCCACTGGCGGCCTTGCTTCCCTCCTCGCCGAAGGCACGATGGTAATCGAGCAGATCGACCCCGATCTCACTCTCGATGGCTTGCGAATGCTGGCGGAGCGGAACCCAGTCCCCACATTGCGCGCTGACAAGAGACTGATCGAACAGGACTGACAAAGAATAATGGATACTGAGGCCGCTGGTCTGGCCTTCCTGCCCTTGGGCGGGACGGGCGAGATCGGCATGAATTTGAACCTTTACCGCTGCGACGACAGGTGGCTGGCGGTGGATTGCGGCATTGGCTTCGGAGGTGCGGCGCATCCCGAGGTCGAGGTGATGATGCCGGACCCGGGCTACGCAGCGGCGCGGCGTGATCGTCTGGTTGGGCTGGTGCTGACACACGCGCACGAGGACCACCTGGGCGCCGTGGCCTGGCTGTGGCCGCAGTTGCGCTGTGCTGTCTACGCGACGCCGTTCGCTGCCGCAGTGCTGCGGCGCAAGCTCGCAGAAGCGCAATTGCTGAACCAGGTAAAGGTGCACGTTATTCCGCCTGGTGGCGCGATTGATCTGACCCCGTTCCGCCTGCAGTTCCTGCGTGTCACACACTCGATCCCGGAAGCGCAGGCGCTGGTGATCGACACGCCGCACGGGCTGCTGCTGCACACCGGCGACTGGAAGCTTGACCCCGAACCCTTGCTTGGCCCTCGAACCGATGAGGCTGCATTCGCGGCGTTGGGTGAGCGCGGCGTGCTCGCCATGATCTGCGATTCCACCAACGCGATGGTGGAGGGGCATTCGGGCAGCGAGGCCGAGGTGCGGCAGAGTCTGACTGCGCTGCTGCGAGGGGTGCGCGGTCGGGTTGCGGTCACCTGTTTCGCATCAAACGTTGCGCGGCTAGAATCGGTGGCGGTCGCCGCCCACGAAGCGGGTCGTAGCGTCGCGCTGGTCGGTCGATCTCTGCGCAACATCGATGCCGCCGCGCGTGAGTGCGGCTATCTGCGCGATCTTCCCCCGTTCCTGACCGAGGATGATGTGGACGACGTGCCGGACGACAACATCCTGATGTTGGTCACCGGCAGTCAAGGTGAGCCACGCAGCGCCTTGTCCCGTATCGCGATGGATACGCATCCGCGCGTGGCTCTCGGTGAGGGCGACACGGTGGTGTTCTCATCGCGGATGATCCCCGGCAATGAGCGGGCGATTGGAACGGTCCAGGACAATCTGGTACGACGCGGCGTTACCCTGATGACCGATGTCGATCATTTGGTGCATGTCTCCGGTCACCCTGCGCGTGATGAGTTGCGGCGGCTCTACCGTCTGGTGAAGCCGCGCTACGCGGTTCCGACCCACGGTGAGTGGCGGCATTTGTCAGCGCACGCCGCATTGGCGCAGGAAGCGGGTGCGAAGCCGATCCTGCTGGAGGACGGTGATATCTTGAGCCTCGCTCCGGGACCGGCTCAGGTTGTTGATAGCGCGCCGGTCGACAAGCTCGTGCTGGACGGGACACGCCTGACGCCACTCGGCGGCGGCGTCATGTCCGCGCGGCGTCGGATGCTGTTCAATGGCGTGGTGCTGGCGAGCCTGGCACTCGACACGCATGGCAGGCTGCGCGGCACGCCTCGGATCTCCGCCCCTGGACTGTTCGATAACGACGATTCGGAAATGGATCGGGTGAGCGGCGAATTCACCGACGCTATTGAAGAACTGCCGCCATCTTTGGGGCGTGACGAAGCGGCATTTCTCGACGCAGCGCGATCGGCATTGCGCCGTGCACTGGGGCGTCGGTTGCAGAAGCGCCCGCTGGTCGACGTCCACGTGCTGCGGGTATGAACTGGTTCACCGGTCTCGTCCTGTATGTGCTGATCTGGTGGACCGTGCTCTTTGCCGTTTTGCCGATTGGCACACGTCCGGTCGTCGATCCCGATCAGCAGACGGGTTGGCGCGGCGCACCGGAGCATCCGCGGCTAGGAATGAAGGTCATCCTGACCACTTTGATTGCGTGTGTTGTCTGGTTTGGCGCGTGGCTGTTGATCACCAGCCCCTACATCAGCTTTCGCCACGGCTGGTTTGCCGCGCCTGCGGATTGACGCCAGCCAGCACGGCGGGGAAGGCGCCGCGTCCTCCAACCTGCCGTGTGGCGGCGTTTCCTCCCCAAACTTGGCCCAAGCCCTCGGCTTCCCGGGCCGGCGCCTTGTTAACGGTTAATACACGAAAAGTCACCATTTTTTGTGCGCCCGCTGCGCGAAAATAGAGCCGTTTGTTTCACAACGTGCTTTGTGCGGCGCACAATTATTTTCCGGGTCAACAAGGGTCGAGCACTGGCGGGCGCCGTCAGCGCCAGCTAGGGTCGCCTTACAACCCCAGCATGGACCTGCCCATCGATGCGCCTGTCCCGCAGCTTCATCCCGACAATGAAGGAGACACCGGCCGAGGCGCAGATTGCGTCGCACCGATTGATGCTGCGTGCCGGCCTAGTGCGGCAGACCTCCGCCGGTATCTACGCCTGGCTGCCGCTAGGCTACCGCGTGCTTCGAAACATCGAGCGCATCGTGCGCGAGGAGCAGGACGCCGCGGGTGCGCAGGAAGTACTGATGCCGACAATCCAATCGGCAGAGCTGTGGCGGGAAAGCGGGCGCTATGACGACTACGGGAAGGAGATGCTGCGCATTCGCGACCGGCACGACCGCGATATGCTGTACGGACCGACCAACGAGGAGGTGATCACCGATCTGTTCCGCCAGTCGGTGCACTCGTACCGCGAGCTGCCGCAGATACTTTATCATATACAGTGGAAGTTCCGTGACGAAGTGCGGCCGCGGTTCGGCGTCATGCGCGGCCGCGAATTCCTGATGAAGGACGCCTACTCGTTCGATATGGACTATGCCGGTGCAGTGGTCAGCTATCGCACCATGATGCTGGCCTACATGCGGACGTTTCAGCGCATGGGATTGCAGGCAATTCCGATGGAAGCCGAAAGCGGTCCGATCGGCGGTAATCTCAGCCACGAGTTCATCATCCTCGCGTCCACCGGCGAGAGCCAAGTGTATTACGACGCGGGTTTCGAGGACATCGACTGGGTGAACGCCAGATACGACTACAATGCGCATGACCTTCAGGCATTCTTCGACCTGATGACCTCTATGTATGCTGCCACCGACGAAAAACACGATCCGGCAAAGTGGGAGAAGGTGGAGCCCGCGCGGCGACGAGAAGGGCGCGGTATCGAAGTGGGCCACATCTTCTATTTCGGTACAAACTATACGCGGCCGCTGAATGCAACGGTGGCTGGGGCGGATGGGAAGCACGTCCATCCCGAAATGGGCAGCTACGGCGTGGGTGTCTCCCGGCTGGTCGGGGCGGTGATCGAGGCAAGCCACGATGAGGCCGGTATCATCTGGCCGGACAGCGTCGCACCGTTCAAGGCGGCAATTCTTAACCTGCGCCGTGGCGATACCGTCTGCGACACCATGTGCGAATCGTTATACAGCAAGCTTGGCCGAACGGGGCTTTACGACGACCGAGACACGCGGGCGGGAGAAAAATTTGCCGACGCCGATCTGATGGGTCATCCCTGGCAGATCATCGTCGGCCCACGAGGGGCGGCGGCCGGGAAGGTGGAACTGAAGCGACGTGCCACCGGCGAGCGCCGGGAAGTGTCACCCGACAACGCGCTGACAATCGTGGGCCACCGTCACGAAAACGAGGACCCAACCGCTGGATCTCCGTTAGCGCGCGGTTGACAGGGGGACTATGTTCGGACCCTTCGAACGCGCTGTTGCCGGGCGCTATCTGCGTGCCCGACGTGGCGAACGTTTCGTCTCGGTCATCGCTATCTTCTCCCTGATCGGCATTGCACTTGGCGTGGCTACGCTGATCATCGTGATGAGCGTGATGGGCGGCTTCAAGATTGATCTGCTCTCGCGCATCCTTGGCTTCAACGGAGATCTCGGCGTCTATGGCCCTGCTGGCCAACTGGCCCACTACGACGAGCTTGCCGCACGTATTCGCAAAATCCCCGACGTGGTCTCGGCGAGTCCCGTTGTCGATGGCCAGGTGCTGCTGAGCGGGGGTCAGGGCCAGTCCTCCGGCGGCTTCGTGCGCGGCATCCGTCAGGATGACCTGAAGTCGCTGCATGCGGTCAGCGATCGTATATTGGCTGGCAGTCTCGACAATTTCCAGGGTGAGGATGCCATTGCCGTCGGCGTCGGTCTTGCGCGTCGCTTTGCTCTGAATGTCGGCTCGCAGCTCACGCTGATCTCGCCGCAAGGAGCGGCAACGGCGTTCGGTACAGTGCCGCGCATCCGTGCCTATAACGTCGTGGCGATCTTCCAGGTTGGCGAGAACGAGTACGACAGCGCCTACGTATTTCTGCCACTTGCTGCAGCGCAGACCTATTTCCAGAAACCAGACTCGGTCACCCAGATCGAGGTAAGCCTCAAGGACCACAACGACGTCTACTCGGTGCATCGAGCCATGTTCGAGGCACTGCGGGGCGATAATGTACAGATTATTGATTGGACCCAGAGCAACAACAGCTTTTTTGCCGCGGTGCAGGTCGAACAGAACGTGATGTTCCTGATCCTGACACTGATCATCCTTGTGGCCGCGTTCAATGTCATCAGCTCGCTGATCATGATGGTGAAGGACAAGTCGCGCGATATCGCGGTGTTGCGAACACTTGGCGCCGGCCGTAGCGCAGTGATGCGGATCTTCCTGATGTGCGGTGCCTCGGTCGGCTTCACCGGGACGCTGACCGGCTTCATCATCGGCGTGGTGTTCTGCTGGAAGATCGACACTATCCAGCACTGGGTGGAGGCGATCACCGGCACCTCGGTTTTCAATCCCGAGGTCTATTACCTCACACACCTGCCGGCCCGGCTCGACTGGCGCGAAGTGACGCAGGTGGTGGTAATGGCGCTGGCGTTGTCGCTGTTGGCCACGCTGTATCCGAGTTGGCGTGCGGCCCGTACCGACCCGGTAGAGGCTCTGCGGCATGAGTAGCCCTCTCGTTCTGCGCGACGTGCGCAGGACGTATCGCACCGAGGCTGGAGAACTCCCGGTGCTCCGGGGTGCCGATCTGTCGCTGCGCGCGGGAGAGATTGTCGCTCTGGTCGCGCCATCCGGCGCCGGCAAATCGACGCTGTTGCATCTCGCGGGTCTCCTAGAGAAGCCGGATGGCGGCTCGGTGTTTGTCGACGGGGTCGATGCCGGTGCACTGGCCGACGCGGCGCGGACCGCGATCCGCCGCGACTTGATCGGCTTCGTCTACCAATTCCACCATCTTCTCGGGGAATTCACTGCGCTGGAGAACGTGGTGTTGCCGCAGATGATCGCCGGGAGATCACGCAAGGCAGCGGCCGAACGCGCCATGGCACTGCTGTCGTCATTTGGGCTCGCCTCGCGGTCCGGGCATCTGCCGGGGAAACTGTCTGGTGGTGAGCAGCAGCGAGTGGCGATCGCCCGTGCTTTGGCCAATGGGCCACAAGTACTGCTGGCTGACGAGCCCACGGGTAATCTGGACGTTGATACCGCTGGTGGGGTGTTTGAGGAATTGCTCGCAACGGTGCGTCACGAGAACCTAGCGGCGTTGATTGCAACGCATAATCCCGATCTTGCGGCGCGGATGGACCGCACGGTGACACTGCGCGAGGGCAAGGTGGTCGCGCTATAGCGGTGCTGGCGGCGTAGTCATTCGCCTGGTCCCGGTTGCATACGCGCGATCGGCCGTCGCGTGATCTGCTCGACGAACCGCGGATACAACGGCCCCAGCTTCAACAGGAAGTCCCACGCCATCAGCAGCGCCGCCACGGCGAACACTACGTCGCCCGGCAGTCGCAGCCATTGCCACACCAATGTGGTTTCGTAGAACCGGATGCTGCGAGCATAGGCGAGACCGTGCTCGAACACTGCATTGAGCTGCGGCCAACCTATCGGGAAGAAGTTGAGCGTGATCCACAGTACCAGGCCCGCGTTGTACAACCAGAACGCCCAGAGTCCCAGACGTTCATCGAACCGTGCACGTTCAGCCGCGGCATAGCGCAGGCAGAAATACACCAGCCCAATGGCCAGCAGCCCGAACGCACCGAACAGCGCTGTATGGGCATGGTTCAGGGTAAGAAACGTACCATGCTCATAGTAATTGATCAGCGGCGCGTTCAGCGTACCGCCGCCGAATACGCCAGCGCCGACGAAATTCCAGAACGCCGCACCTATGATGTAGGTGTATGCGAGCCGGTAGTTAAACGCCTGGTGTACACGGATCAGCTGGTACTGGCCGATCGCCTCGATAATCAGCAGCACCAGTGGCAGCACCTCGATGAAGGAAAACATGCTGCCCATCGGCACCCACATGCTTGGGCCACCGGCCCAGTAAAGATGATGGCCGGTGCCGATGACGCCGCCTAGGAAAATCAGAATAAGCTCGAAATACACCGCGCGTTCGGCGAGCTTGCGCGACACCAGGCCAACCGCCATCAGCAGATACGCGCTCATGCTGGCAGCGAAGAATTCGAACGACTGCTCGACCCATAGATGCACGACCCATCAGCGCCAGAAATCGGTGAGCGTGAAGGACTTTTCGATGCCGGTCAGGGGGATCATGCCGAACACATAGAGGACGGCGATATTGATCGTGGCGGCCCAGATCAGGTGCTCCAACCTGATGCGGCCCGTCCAGAACTGTCGGGTGGCTTGCCAGAGCATCGCCGCAGTGGGCCATAGGGCTCGGAACACCAGTAAGCTCCACAACACCAGGCCGATAAAGAAGCCGATTTGCCAAAATCTACCGAGTTGGATGTATGACAGGCCCTGATTGCCGAACCAGAACCAGCCGCCATCGATGTATCCCATGATGCCGAGCCAGTTCCCGATCAGCGCGCCGGCAACGATGACCAGCGTGACCCAGAACAGCAGGTCCACCAGGAAACCTTGTCCGCGAGCCTCGCGTCCACCGGCGATTGCCGGTGCCAGGAACAGGCCGGCGCCGATCCAGGACACACCGATCCACACGATCGGCGACTGAATGTGCACGTCGCGCAGGAAGTTGAACGGCAAAACGTTCTGCAGCGCGATGCCGTAAAAGCTCCGCCGGTCGTAATATGCATGTGCCATGATGGTGCCGGCGGCGATCTGCAGCAGCAGCACGATAGCTACCACGAGGAAATACTTGCCCACCCTGCGCTGGCTGTCGGTCAGCGGGCCAAACCGCGCCAGTACCGGATCCATCGGCGCATCGTCTGGCTTGTTCAGCCAGAACTCGTAGATGAACAGCACGACACCGAAGGCCAAGAAGGTGAAGCAGAAGCTTGCCCAGGTCCAGACGAAGGTATTGGTCGTCGGCGTGTTGCCAACCTCCGGCTCGTAGGGCCAATTCTCTGTCCACGACCAGCTGACGTTCGGGCGACGCGCGACGGTCGTCAGCGCCGAGTAGATGAGGAACTCGGCAGTATGCGCTGCGGCAGCCGGGTTGAGGCTATGGGCGGGCGTCCATCCGGTGTCCAGGTCGGTCGCTGCCAGTTCCTTCGCAATGTCCCCACGCAGTGTGACGATGGCGGTTGCCAGCGCGTCCGGCACGCGCACTGTCTCCTGCGTCAGATCGATGCGCTGCAACTGCTCGCGCATTGTGTTGCGCACTGCGGACTGCTGGTCTGATGTCAACTGCTCGAACGTTTTGCCGAACTGCGCCTGCGCAACCCGCGCCTCGACCAGTCCCGCAAGCCTGATAAGTGCCCATGCCGTATAGTCCTGGCCGTAGTACGACCCCATGCCGTACAGGCTGCCGAAATCCATCAGATCCGCTTTCTGGAATCCGGCCTTGCCCGCCAGGATGTCGTCCGCCGACATCAGCAGCGCGCCACTGGTGTCCACGAAGCGTTCAGGCTGCGGTGGAGCGCGTTCGTAGGTGAGGAAAGTGGCCCAGCCCAACAGAGCGAATGTGACCACTGCGACAGCCAGCAGGATCCACTTTAGCACATTGCTGACCGGATCGCTGGTTGTCGGCGATGTGCTGGACGTCTGGCTCATGCCTGCCCTCCCGATTCGTAGCGTGGGACAGCATCCGCAGGTTGCAATGCTTGGCAACACACTTTTCACAACAAGAGCCAATTTGCTGTTTGATAGATCCGCTGGCCCCCAGCACATTGGTGGGGAATCGGCGAGACGGTTAGATTGAAGCCGATGCCCCACGCTGATTTCATCCACCTTCGCGTGCATTCCGCCTACTCGCTGAGCGAGGGCGCCATTAAGGCCGACAAGATCCCCGCTCTGGCGCGCGAGGCGAGCATGCCGGCAGTGGCGATCACCGATACCGCCAACCTGTTCGGCGCCCTCGAATTCAGCCAGGCCTGTGCTGCGAAAGGCATCCAGCCAATCATCGGCTGCCAGGTCGCACTGACCCGTTCTGATAACCCTCGTTTGGCGCCGGAGCCGCTCGTTCTGCTGGCGCAGAACGCGACCGGACTCCACAATCTTCAGCGGCTGTCATCGCGCGCCTTTCTCGATACCGACCCGGGTCTCAAGCCGCAGTTACCCTTCGCGGCCCTCGCGTCGCATGCTGAAGGACTGATCCTGCTGACCGGAGGCTCTACCGGTCCGCTGGCACGCCTTTTGGCCGAGGGTCAAAAGCAAGAGGCGCAGCGTCTGCTCGCTCAGCTGTGCGACGTTTTTCCGGATCGCGTCGCGGTGGAGCTGCACCGCCATAACCTCGATAGCCAGCGCGCTCTGGAACCGGGTCTAATTTCGCTCGCTGACAGCGCCGGTGTCCCGTTGGTCGCCACGAACGACTGCTGCTTCGCCACGCCCGATATGTACGAAGCGCACGACGCGCTGCTGGCGATCGCCGAGGGCCGACTGCTGTCGGAACCCGAGCGTCGTCGCGTTACGCCGGAGCACTGGTTCAAGCCGGCGCCCGATATGCGCATGCTGTTCGCCGATCTGCCGGAAGCCTGCGACAACACGCTTGCCATCGCGCGGCGCTGTGCGGTGATGATGGAAACGCGCAAGCCGCTGCTGCCAGTCTCTCCTAAGGTGCGCGCCGGCAGCACCGAGGAAGAGACCGTCCGCGCCATGGCAATCGAGGGCCTCGAGCGCCGCATGAATGCGATTGGCGCCGATGCCGCGACCCGTGCCCGCTATCGGGAACGCCTCGATTACGAACTCGGCGTGATCATCGAGATGGGTTTCGCCGGTTACTTCCTGATCGTCGCCGACTTCATCCAGTGGGCCAAGGCGCAGGGCATTCCGGTTGGGCCCGGACGTGGGTCGGGCGCGGGCTCGGTGGCCGCGTGGGCGCTTACCATCACGGACCTGGATCCGATCCGCTTTAACCTGCTGTTCGAGCGCTTCCTTAATCCGGAACGTGTGTCGATGCCGGACTTCGACATCGACTTCTGCCAGGAAGGCCGCGATGCGGTGATTGACTACGTGCGCCACGAATATGGTGGCGATCGCGTCGCGCAGATCATTACTTTCGGCAAGCTGCAGGCGCGTGCTGCCGTGCGCGATGTCGGCCGCGTTCTTGGCCTGCCGTTCGGCCAGGTCAACAAGGTTGCTGAACTGATTCCGAACAATCCAGCGCATCCGGTGAGCTTGCAGCAGGCGATTACCGGCGAACCGCGGCTCCGCATGATGCGCGATGAGGATGAAGCCGTCGGGCGGTTGCTGGAGATCGCGCTGCAGATCGAAGGCCTGTACCGCCATGCCAGCACCCACGCCGCTGGTGTGGTCATCGGCGACCGCCCCTTGATCGAACTGGTGCCGCTGTACCGCGATCCGCGCTCTGACTATTTGGTCACGCAGTACTCAATGAAGCACGTTGAGCAGGCGGGCCTTGTCAAGTTTGACTTCCTTGGCCTCACCACGCTGACCATCTTGCAACGCGCTGTAACGATGCTGCATGGACTTGGCATTGAGGTGGATCTCGACCGCCTTCCGCTCGACGACGCCAAGACGTATGAGATGCTGGCACGTGGCGATGCGGGCGGAGTGTTCCAGCTCGAAGGTCAGGGCATGCGCGACGTGCTGCGCCAGATGCGCCCTGATAGATTCGATGACTTGATTGCTGCAGTGGCGCTGTATCGGCCAGGGCCGATGGCCAACATCCCGGACTACTGCAGGCGCAAGCACGGGGAGAATTGGGAGGCACCGCACACCGAGATCCACGACATCCTGGCCGAGACGTATGGCATCATGGTCTACCAGGAACAGGTAATGCAGATTGCCCAGACCATGGCGGGCTACAGCCTCGGAGCCGCCGATCTGTTGCGTCGTGCCATGGGCAAGAAAATCCGCGCCGAGATGGAGGCGCAGCGTGAGACCTTCGTCGAAGGCGCGACAGCGCGTGGCATTCCACAGGCCAAGGCGGTCGAAGTCTTCGAACTGATGGCGAAGTTCGCTGATTATGGCTTCAACAAGTCGCATGCGGCGGCCTACGCACTGGTCGCCTATCAAACAGCGTGGATGAAAGCGAACCATGCCGAGGTGTTCATCGCCGCGTGCATGAGTTTGGCGCTTGGTAACACCGACCGTCTCGCCGCGCTGCGCGAGGAGGCATTGCGTTCCGGCATTTGCGTCCTGCCGCCCGACATCAATCGCTCCGGTGCCGACTTCACGGTGCAGCGCACCGACGACGACAAGCTTGCGATCCGCTATGCACTTGCCGCCGTAAAAAAGGTTGGCTTCGCCGCTATGCAGTCGTTGGCCGAGGCGCGAGGCCCACAGCCTTTTGCCGACCTTGCGGACTTCGCCGAGAGGATCGATCCGCGTCAACTCAACCGGATGCAGCTCGAGAACCTGATCCGTGCCGGCGCCTTCGACACGCTGGAGAGCAACCGGGCTCGTCTTTTTCTGGGTGCCGAGTCCCTGTTGCGCCGTGCTCAGGCAGCCACCGAAGAAAAGGAAACCGGCCAGATTGCCTTGTTCGGCGGATCCGCCAGCGTTTCACACGAAGTGCTGCGGCTGCCCGAGATGCCGGACTGGTCGCCGATGGAGCGGCTCAACTTCGAGGCGGAGGCAATCGGTTTCCATCTCACAGCACATCCGTTGGATGGTTACGCCAAGGCACTGCGCCGGCTGGGCATCACACCCTGTGCGCAGGTCGAAGTGAGTGCCCACTCGGGCATCACACGTGTCCGTCTGGCCGGCATGGTCACAGCCCAGAAAGAGCGGGTGACGCGCACCGGCAACCGCATGGCGTGGGTGAAGATCAGCGATACGTCCGGTTCATGCGAAGTGACGCTGTTTGCCGAGGTTCTGGCGCGCGCCCGCGACATGTTGGCGGACGGGGCTCGTGTTCTGATCACGGCCGACCTGCGTCTGGACGGCGAAGCACTACGAATCACCGCGCAGGATGTGACCTCGCTCGATCAGGCGGCTGCCAACGCTGGCGCGGCCATGCGTATCTGGCTGCGCGAGACTGCCTCGGTTCCTCACATTCGCGATTTGCTGGGACGCGAGGGACGCGGCAAGGGGCGGGTCATTTTGGTGCCCAGACTTGGCACCACGCAGAGCGTCGAGATTGCGCTTCCTGGTGGTTTCAACGTCACCCCGAGATTGGCGCAGGCCTTGAAGGTGGTCCCGGGTGTCGATCAGGTCGAAGAGCTGTAACGGCTTCGGCTTCCTCCGCGTGAGCAGTTCAATCCAGGCTGGACCGGCAGGCGACTACACGCAAAATTGTCCTGAGCGCTAGCACGTGCTGATCGCAAAGGCGCGAACAAGGTTACGCGCTGGTCGCTCGCTGGAACCGAAACGCCCCTGAGGCAGTTCTGCCCGGAGAGTGAGGAGTTTTCCATGCGTACGAAGCTCATCCACCAGTCATCGGATGGTCAGCGTACCTACGTTGTGGTGCTAGAGACCGGAGAGGAAGTTGCAGGCGAGCTCAAAGCTTTTGCCGATCGCGAGAAGCTGAAAGCTGCCCAGCTTACCGCAATCGGCGCGTTCAGCGGCGCCGTGCTCGGCTACTTTGATTGGGAGCGAAAGGAATATCGACGGGTTCCCGTGAACGAGCAGGTAGAGGTCGCCGCGTTCATCGGTGACATCGCGCTGTCCCAGAACGATGAGCGCTCGCTGCATGTACATGTCGTGCTGGGTCGTCGGGATGCGACGGCCTTGGCGGGACACCTGCTTGAGGCACATGTGCGGCCGACTCTCGAAGTGATACTGACCGAGCATCCGGCCCATTTGCATAAGCGGCACGACCCGGAGAGCGGATTGGCGTTGATCGACCCGCGGGAGTGATCCGTGTCGCTTCTGCCGAGGCGATCTGCAAGGCAATTTGCAAAACTGAACCAGATCCTGGATCTGGACGACTTTGATCGCGCAGCACGGCAACGGTTGCCGCGGGCGATTTATGGCTATGTGGCGCATGGCTCGGAAACCGAGACGACGCTGCGGACGAATCGCGCTGTGTTCGACGGCTGGCGGTTTGTTACGCGCAATCTTGTCGGCGTGACCAAGCGCGACGCAGCGACCACTTTGTTCGGCCATCGCTACGCATCGCCTTTCGGCATCGCTCCGATGGGCGGTAGCGCACTGGTCGCCTATAACGGCCATGCCGTGATGGCACGTGCCGCTGCCGAGGCAAATGTGCCGTTCATCCTCAGTGCGAACTCTATCATCCCCCTGGAGGAAATCGCGCGGATCAACCCGAACGCCTGGTTCGCGGCCTACCAATCACCGAACGCGAACGCAATTGGGGGCATGGTGGAGCGGGTTACGCGTGCGGGCATTCCGGTATTGGCACTTACGACGGACGTGCCGATCGGTTCGAACCGTGAGGCCGATGCGCGCGCCGGCTTCGGTTTTCCCATCCGACCCAACCCGCGTCTCAGCTGGGATATTGCCACACACCCTCGCTGGATGGCTGGCGTGCTGGGGAGGACGCTGCTGCGGCGCGGTTATCCGCATATCGTGAACCTTGAGCCTGATGGAGGACCGGGTCTGTTCTCCACCAAAGTGCAAGGTATCGCCGCGCATGAGGCGCTGTCGTGGGAGCACGTGCGAATGATGCGCAAGCTCTGGAAGGGCCCTTTCGTGCTCAAGGGCTTGCTCTCACCTGCCGATGTCGCGCTCGCACGGGAGCATGGCGTGGATGGAGTCATTCTCTCCAACCATGGCGGACGCCAACTCGACTATGCCGCTTCGCCTATCCAGGTCCTCTCAGCGGCGATTGTCGAGGCGCGTGGCATGACCGTGATGATCGACAGCGGGTTCCGGCGCGGCACCGATATCCTGAAGGCAATGGCGCTGGGTGCGGAATGCGTCTTCATCGGTCGACCATTCCTGTTTGCCGCAGCGTTCGCTGGGAAGGCGGGTGTCCAGCACGCAATTTCTCTCCTGTCGAAAGAACTGGATCGCGACATGGCGATGCTTGGTCTACGGCAGGTGAGCGAAATGCGGCCCGAACTGTTGATAGCAGCGCCGGATGCGGCCTGACTTGGTGGGTTTGCTCGGGGTCGGGTAAGCTGCCGTATGACCGACCCAGCACCCTCTCAAAGTCCCGTTCTGGTCCATGCGCCACCGCGGCGGCAACCACAGCCGCCGGGACCCTGCGCAATGGTGATCTTCGGTGCCAGTGGTGACCTGACCCACCGACTGCTGTTTCCCGCGCTTTACAATCTCTGTCGCACCGGACTTATTCCGCAACAGTTTGGCGTTATCGGCGTGGATATCGTCGGGCAGAGCGTCGACGATTGGCGCAAGAGCCTGCGGACGATGTTGGAAAGTTTCGTCAACAATCCGAACAGCGAAAACAGCATTGACGCTGTGGACGAGACCGTGTGGCAGCGCCTGACTGCCAAGATGTCATATGTCCAGGGCGATTTCAGTGATCGAGGCCTTTTCGAAAAACTGCGGCTGCACCTGCATGATATTGCACGTGACTATCAGACCGGCGGAAACTGTCTGTTCTACCTTGCGGTCGCCGACCGCTTCTTCGGACCTCTCGTGGAGCAGCTTGGCCACGCCGGTTTGTTGGATGAAGAGTTGCGCGATGGGGTGCCACAGCGTTGGCGCCGGGTGGTGATCGAGAAACCGTTTGGCCACAGCATCGACTCAGCGCGCGAGTTGAACACGCGGATCCGACGCGACCTGCGCGAGGAACAGATCTTCCGCATCGACCATTTCCTCGGCAAGGAGACAGTGCAGAACATCATGGCCTTTCGCTTTGCGAATGGGCTGTTCGAGCCGATCTGGAACCGTGACCGGATCGATCATGTCCAGATCACTGTCGCCGAGACGGTAGGTGTGGAGCACCGTGCAAAGTTCTATGAGGCAACAGGTGCGCTGCGCGACATGGTGCCCAACCACGTGTTCCAGTTGCTGGCAATGGTGGCGATGGAACCGCCCGGCGGCTTCGACGCACGCTCGGTGCGCAACCGCAAAGCTGACGTGTTCGCGACGATGGCGCCGCTGACTGAAGAGGATGCTGTGCGCGGCCAGTATGGACCGGGCGCAGTGCTTGATCAGCCCGCGCCAGCATATCACGAAGAGCCCGGCGTGGCCCGCGGCTCCAACACCGAAACTTATGTAGCGCTGCGCCTGAAGATCGATAACTGGCGTTGGGCGGGCGTGCCGTTCTATCTGCGGACGGGAAAGCGGATGTCACGCCGCTACTCCGAGATCGCCATCCGCTTCAAGCACGCACCTTACGCACCATTCGAGGACACGCACGTGGACGAGTTGCCACCCAACTGGCTGGTGATTCGCATCCAGCCGAACGAAGGCATCTCCCTGCAATTCGAAGTCAAGCGGCCAGGTCCTGCGGTTGATCTCGCCGCGGTCCAGATGGACTTCAGCTATCGCGACTGGTTCCCGCGTGAACCGAATGTCGGCTACGAGACGTTGATTTATGATTGCATGATCGGCGATCAGACGCTGTTCCAGCGCGCTGACATGGTGGAGGAGACGTGGCGCATCGTGCAGCCGGTCTTGGATGCATGGGCCGCGTCACCGCCTTCTCATTTCCCGAACTATGCGGCCGGCGCTGATGGTCCGCGCGCAGCAGATGCACTGCTGCAGCGGGATGGCCGCGCGTGGCGGTCGGTCGGCGGAAAGACTCTGCAGCGGCGAGATTGATCTGCTGACCCCGAGTATATGACGCCGGTCAGCGCGCATCTCGGCGATGGCCGCAATCGCGAGAGGCTTCCTATACGCGCTCAATCCGCCGCCGCCGAACCCATCTTTTCGGCGAGCCGCGGCAGCGGGTGCTGTTTGCGGGCTATCAGGCGCTGCAGCCGGTCCAGATACAGATAGATGATCGGGGTCGTGTACAGGGTCAGTACCTGGCTGAACGCCAAGCCACCCACCATGGCGTAGCCCAGTGGACGTCGCAGTTCCGAGCCTGCGCCATGCCCCAGCATCAACGGCAGCCCGGTGAGCATCGCTGCCATGGTGGTCATCAGGATTGGTCGGAAGCGCAGCAGGCAAGCCTGACGGATTGCTTCGTGGGGTAAGAATCCATCGCGTCGCTCCGCGGTAATCGCGAAGTCCACCATCATGATGCCGTTCTTCTTGACTATGCCGATCAGCAGGATCACGCCAATCAGGGCGATCACCGATAATTCCTGGTGCACTAGAAGGAGTGCCAGCAGTGCTCCCACCCCAGCCGACGGGAGGGTGGACAGGATCGTCAGTGGCAGGATGTAGCTCTCGTACAGGATGCCAAGAATGATGTACACACTGATCAGCGCCGCGGCGATCAGGTAAGGCTGAGTGGACAGCGAACTCTGAAATGCCTGCGCTGTACCCTGGAATGCACCGTTCAGCGTAACTGGCACGCCCATCTGCCGCATCGCGTCAGCAACTGCGTCCACCGCCTGACCGAGTGCCGCGCCTGGCGCCAGATTGAACGAGATCGTCACCGCCGGGAACTGGCTTTGGTGGCTGATCGACAGCGGTTGGACCGGCATTGTGCTCCAGTGGACAAAGCTGGATAGCGGCACCGCCTGCCCATTGGGCGATTTCACATAAAGCTTGCTCAGGGTCTCCGGATTCCCCGCCAAGTCGGGCGGCACTTCCATGACGAGGTGATAGGAGCTCACCTGCGAGAAATACTGAGCGATCTGCCGTTGCCCAAACGCATCATACAGTACATCGTCGATCACCTGGGGTTGGATGCCGAAGCGCGCGGCGGCATCGCGGTCAATCACCAGCGTAGCGGTGGTGCCGCCGTTCTGCTGATCGCTGGTCACGTCCCGCAACATTGGCAACGATTGCAACCTGGTGAGGATCTTCGGAGCCCATTCATACAGCTCGGCGAGGTCCGCGTCCTGCAGCGTGAATTGGTACTCTGTCTTCGCCAAGCGGGCACCAACGCGGACATCCGGAATGGGCTGCAGGAACAGCTTGCCACCCTGCACCTTGGCTATCTTGGGTCGCAGGCGGTTGATGTAATCCTGCAGCGAACCGCCGACGCGTTGACCCAGGGGCTTGAGGGCGATGAACAGCCGTCCCACGTTGTTTGGCTGCCCACCGAATCCTCCACCCATTGATGACACGTAAGATGCTGTGTCTGGGTCCTGCGCGATCACCTCAGCAAGGCGCTGCTGCACTTTGGTCATCTCCTTAAAGGAGATGTCTTGCGCGGCTTCGGTTATCCCCAACACGAGACCATTGTCCTGCGGTGGGAAGAAGCCCTTCGGGATAACGATGTACAGATAAATGCTGAGGCTGACGGTGCCCAGGAACACCAGCAACGTGATGAAGTTGTGGCGTAGAGCTACATCCAGAGTGCGCCGATAGAACGCAACCAAGCCGCTGAAGAAGCTCTCGATTGCCCGGTACATCAGTCCATGCCGACCGGCATCGTGATGCAGGAACCGCGAGCACATCATTGGCGTCAGCGTCAGGCAGACAAAGGCCGAGACGAGAACGGCCACGGTCACCGTTACGGCGAACTCACGGAACAACCGGCCGACAATACCCCCCATGAACAACAGGGGGATGAACACCGCCACCAGTGAAAAGCTGATAGATACGATGGTGAAGCCGATCTCGCCGGCGCCCTTGATCGCCGCCTCCATCGGTTTCATGCCAGCTTCCACATGTCGGAAGATGTTCTCGAGCATGACAATTGCGTCGTCGATCACGAACCCGACCGCCAGCGTCAGCGCCATCAGCGACAGATTGTCCAGGCTGAAGCCCAAAATATACATCGCGCCGAAGGTACAGATCAGCGAAACAGGGACCGTAGTGCTGGGAATGATCGTCGCCCAGACGTTTCGCAGGAATAGGAAAATCACCATCACAACCAGGCAGATCGCCAACATCAGCGTGAACTGCACATCGGCGACCGAGGCGCGGATGGTCTGCGTGCGATCCACAATAGTCGTGACGTGGATCGATGGTGGGATCGCCGCTTCGAGCCGGGGGAGAGCCTGCTTGATCCGCTCCACCGTATCGATGACGTTCGCGCCGGGTTGCTTGAAGATGATCACCAGAATGCCGCGCTTACCGTTCTGCCAGGCGGCAATCAGTCGGTTCTCTGGCCCGTCGATCGCCCGGCCGATATCGCGCACACGTACGGCGGCGCCGTTGCGGTACGCGAGGACAACGTTGTTGTATTCCCCTGCACGGGTGAGCTGGTCGTTATTGTAAATGGTGAACGCCTGATACTGGCCGTCGATGTTGCCCTTGGGTGCGTTCGCCGTGGAGGTCACCAATAAGGTTCGCACGTCCTCAAGCGTCAGGCCCATGGCCGCTATCTTGTCGGGATCGACCTCGACGCGGACGGCTCGCTTCTGCTGGCCGCCAATAATCACTTGCGATACGCCGGCGATTTGAGAGATCTGCTGAGACAGCACGTTCTCGGCGTAGTCATCGGTCTCGATCAGCGGCATGGCCTCCGACTGCGCCGCTAAAATCATGATCGGAGCATCGGATGGATTCGACTTATAATAGGTCGGCGGCCCCGGCATGATCTTCGGCAGCTGCGCACTGGCGGCGTTGATAGCGGCCTGGATGTCGCCGGCGGCAGCATCGATATTGCGGTCCAGTTCGAACTGCACGGTAATGCTGGACAGGCCCAGCACGCTGATCGAGGTGAGCTGCGCAACGCCGGGTATCTGCGCAATCTGCGTCTCCAGCGGCTGCGCCACCGTCGCTGCCATGGTCTCTGGACTTGCGCCCGGAAGCTTCCCGTTGACCACGATCGTGGGAAAGTCGACACGTGGCAGCGGCGCAACCGGCAACAGCGGAAATGCTGCAATGCCGACCAGCACCAAGGCAGCCATGATCAACGAGGTGGCGACGGGCCGCCGGATGAACGGGGTGGAAATGCTCATGCCGGTTCAGCCGCCTGCCTGACCGGGGGCGGTGCTCGCGGCAACCAGCATGCCTTCCTGCAGCCTGGATTGCCCGTCGAGTACTATGGTCTGGCCTGGCTCCAGACCCTTGGTGATCACCATCGTCGGTCCGCGGTCCACCGCCTCGATCGGCTGACGGTGCACCGTTGAGTCGGGCTTGACGACGTAGACATAGACATCCGTCAGCCCGTGTTGCACCGCCCGTGCCGGAACGGCGACGACCTGACGCTCGGTTCGGAGCAGCAACCTGGCATCCACAAACTGACCCGGCCAGAGCTTGTTGTCATCGTTCGGGAACGTCGCCTTCAGCCGGATCGTGCCGGTGGTCGTGTCGATGGCGTTGTCCGGTGTCAACAACGTGCCACGCGCGAGCTCCTGACCTTGCGCCCCTGACCAGGCGGTCACCGTGACCGCGCCCCCTGCCATCTCCTCGACAATGCCGGGCAGCTCTCGCTGTGGCAGCGTGAACACTACGGCAATCGGACGAATCTGGGCGATTGTCATAATCCCGTTGGCGTCGGTCGCATGCACAAGGTTTCCCGGATCAACCGTGCGTAGCCCCAGCCGACCTTCGAACGGCGCAAGAATATAGCAATAGCTGAGGTTGAGCTGCGCCGCTTCGATCGTCGCCTCATCCCCCTTTAGGGCTGCAGTAAAATTATCGACCTGCATCTTCTGCGTGTCGACCTGTTGGTGCGACGCGAAGTCCTGGCGCGCCAGCGAGGAGTATCGCTGAAGATCGAGCTTTGCATTCGAAAGCTGCGCCTCGTTCTGCGCCTTCTTCGCGATCGCCTGATCGAGCACTGCCTGGTATGGCCGCGGATCGATCACGGCGAGCAGCGTGCCCTGCTTGACAACCTGACCCTCGGTCACCGGCACCTGCATCAAAGTTCCATCGACACGGGCCCGCACCGTTACTGTGTTGAGAGGTTGTACGGTGCCCAGCCCGCTCAGCCATACGGGAACGTCCTTGCGTTCCACCTTTGTCACGCTAACCGGGACCGCTGTGCTTGGTTGGGATGAAGCCTGTTGAGCCTTCGATGATGACGTCGAGGCTAGGACGCAGCAGACGACGAACAGGATGACAAATTTGCCGATAAAACAATGACCGCCACCGTCTCTGTCGAGACCTCGTTCCAACAAAATTTGCCCCTTTAGCCAGCCTCGCCCACGGCGGAACCCGTTACCGAAGCCGCCTTTTCCCAATCCTATATTCTCAGCGAATTCGGTCCGGACTGCCAGCGTCAAATCGTGCCACAAACGGATGATACACTCTGCAACAGCAACCGTAGGATTAATCGGCTGCAACCCCAAGCGACCTGCGGAAGCGCTCTTTGAGATAGGCACCATCTCTTGGTGGCAGATGACGCGGCCGCTCCTCGGGTGAGATGCGTATCACGGCGAACAGCATCTCCTGTCGCAGGCGCAGTCGGAGTGCTTCCACCTCGTCCATGTCACGTACCAGAGCGATGGATGGCCAGCCGCAGGCACCGGCCACCGCTGCGAGATCGGTGCTCAGGCCGGTGTGGCTATGCTGCGAACCGGTCTCGCCGAAGCGAGCATTATCCAGCACGGCGATCGCAAGGTTCCCCGGCGCGGCAGCGGCGATGGTGGCGAGCGAGCCCATTCCCATCAGCATCTCCCCGTCACCGGTCAGCACCAGAACGCGATGCCGCGGCTGTGCCAGCGCTACCCCGAGCCCGACCATTGCCGCGCCACCCATCGCCCCCCACAAGTAGAAATTGCGGGCGCGGTCGCCGGCGGCCGCGGCGTCGTAGCTGGGCGCTCCCAGCCCGGTAACGACCAGTAGGTCTCCAGGGTCACGCAGCAGCGCGGCGGCGACGGCGCGACGATCAAGGGTGCCGTCGTTTCTCATTTCTCGAACACCTTGGCCCCGATCAGTCGCTGGGAAAAAAGAACGGCGACCGGCACCGCGCTGTCGAATGCCAGGGCCGCCGAGGCGGCAACAACCTCGGCGACATCGAGGGGACTGTCAGCGCGGCGAACATGCACCCCCGCCGCCGCCAGCACGGCCGGTGTGGCGGCGCCCATCGGCACCTGCCAGGGATTAAATTCTGCCCACTCGCCCCGCATCGTCACCAGGCTCAAGAACGGCATCCGGCAGTTGACCGGCAGCGACAACATGTTGATGCAATTGCCGACGCCAGAGGATTGCATCAGTAGCGCGGCGCGATCGCCGCCGAGCCAGGCGCCGGCGGCCAGCGCGATGCCCTCCTCCTCTGTGGTGAGAACGACGGCCAGCACATCCGGATCGGCCTGTGCCGCCTCGATAAGGTGCGCATGGCCCGCGTCGGGCACGTAACCGATCTGCCGGACGCGAGCGCGCTTCAGTGCGGCATAGACCTGCGCCTGCCAGGCTGCTGCCGTCATTCGACTGCGCGTTTCAGGCGGCGGCGTGCTGGCCGCGACCGAACAGTCGGTCAAGGTCGTTCGGCTGCGCTTTATCGAACTGGGTCGTCTTCGCCCGGACGTCGTCGACCGCGGCAAGCGCCTTCTTGACCGCCGGTCGTTGGTCGATCACGCCCACCCAGCGCATAACGTTCTTGTATTTCTCCGCGGCTGGCGCGCCGAGCAGCACAGGAACGTTGCGCGCCCAAGGAAAAGAGGCGATGTCAGCGATGCTATAATCAGCGCCTCCCAACCACGACTTCTGCGCCAGCCGCTGGTCCATCACCTCCAGCACGCGGTGTACCTGGGTGGTGTAGCGGCTTTGCGAGTAGTCGTTGCCTTTCGGCGCGAACCGCATGAAGTGCACGTGCTGGCCGAACATCGGGCCCAGTGTGGTCATCTGCACCATCATCCACTCGATTGCCTCGTACTTGCCCGCAATCTCCTTGGGCAGAAGCCTACCGGTCTTCTCAGCGAGGTAGAGCAGGATGGCGCCCGACTCGAACAGCGTGACCGATTGGCCGCCAGGGCCGTCGCTGTCGGTGATGACCGGCACCTTCGCCATCGGATTGAGCTTGAGAAAGTTCGCGTCGAACTGCTTGCCGCTGAACACATCGACCGGATGGACTGAGTAGGGGAGGCCGAGTTCTTCGAGCGCGATGTAGATCTTCACCACATTCGGGCTACCCATGCCGTAGAGTTCGATCATCCCGTTGCTCCTGCTGCGACGCTCTTGGCGTATGTTATTGCCAAGTCTAACCCGATGTCGTCCCCCCGCCTACACGACCGCGACCTCCCATCGTCCGAAGGCAGCATCGACCAAATGCCGCGAAAGCTTGCCATCAGGGTCGGTGACGGTTCGAATGTCTCCGCACTGCTGCTAGCGCCCGCCCAGCCGTCGGCCTGTCTTGTGCTGGCACACGGAGCAGGGGCGGGGATGTTGCACCCTTTCATGGCCGCGCTCGCTGCTGGTCTGCACCGCCGCGGTGTCGCGTCGTTGCGCTATCAGTTTCCATACATGGAGCAGGGTTCGCGGCGGCCAGACCGACCAGAGTTGGCGCAGCGGACCGTGCGGGCTGCAGTCGATGAAGCCGCTATGTGCCTGCCCCAATGCCCTCTCTTCGCCGGCGGTAAGTCATTTGGTGGTCGCATGACCTCGCTCGCTCAGGCCGCGTCGCCATTGCCTCAGGTCCGCGGATTGGTGTTTTTCGGCTTCCCTCTCCACCCAGCCGGTAAGCCTAGTAAAGAGCGCGCACGGCACCTATCCGATGTGCATGTTCCCATGCTGTTTCTCCAAGGCACGAGGGATGCGCTGGCGGACCAGGCCCTGATCGCGCAAGTGGCAAAGCAACTTGGCGACCGGGGGCGGCTCCTGTTGCTTCCGGACGCCGACCATTCATTCCACGTGCCGGCACGCAGCGGCCGCACCGATGCCGGGGTACGGGACGTGCTGCTCGATAACGTGGTGGACTGGATGGCGTCAGTGATCGGAACAGCATCTCACCGCGGACCCAACTGAGACGCTGCCGAGGCACCCCGCGGTCGCTTGCGCACCCGAGATCACGCGCCTAAGCAACCCAGGCGACCCTGGGAGACGCGCCATGGACCAGCCCATTGCCACGGATCCGCACGCCGAAATCCGCGCGGAGGTCGCCAAGCTCTGCGCTCGCTTTCCGGGCGAATACTGGCGGGACTTGGACCGCGAACGGGCCTATCCGACCGCGTTCGTGCAGGCGCTGACCGAAGCAGGCTATCTCGCCGCGCTGATCCCCGAGGAGTACGGTGGCGCCGGCCTGCCGCTGTCGGCTGCGGCGGCAATCCTGGAGACGATCCACGCCGAGGGCTGCAATGGTGCAGCCTGTCACGCCCAGATGTACATCATGGGCACTATCCTGCGCCATGGCTCGGCGCAGCAGAAGCAGCAGTATCTGTCGAAGATCGCCACTGGCGAACTCCGCCTGCAGGCATTCGGTGTGACGGAGCCGAGCAGCGGCACCGATACCACCTCGCTGCGCACCTTCGCGAAACGCGAGGGCGATCATTACGTGGTCAACGGACAGAAGGTGTGGACCAGCCGGGCGGAACACTCGGACCTGATGCTGCTGCTCGCCCGCACGACGCCGCGCGATCAGGTCAAGCGGCGCACCGATGGGCTCTCCACTTTCATCGTCGATATGCGTGCCTCAGTCGGTCACGGGATGACCATCCGGCCGCTGCGCACCATGATGAATCACAACTCGACCGAAATCTTCTTCGATAACCTCAAGGTGCCCGCGGAGAATCTGGTCGGCGAGGAGGGCAAAGGCTTCCGCTATATCCTCGATGGGATGAATGCCGAACGCCTGCTGATTTCGGCCGAATGCATCGGCGATGCCCGCTGGTTCCTGAAGAAGGCGACTGACTATGCCCGCGACCGCGTGGTGTTCGGCCGGCCCATCGGGCAGAACCAGGCCATTCAATTCCCGCTTGCGCGCGCCTATGCGCAGATGCGCGCCGCGGAACTGATGATCCGGGAGGGGTGTGCGAAATTCGAAGCCGGCCTGACGCCGGGCGAGGAAGCCAACATGGCCAAGCTGCTCGGGGCCGATGCGTCCTGGGCCGCGGCAGAGGCATGCCTGCAGACGCATGGTGGCTTTGGCTTCGCCGAGGAGTACGATGTAGAGCGCAAGTATCGCGAGACGCGGCTTTACCAGGTGGCGCCGATCAGCACCAATCTGATCCTGTCGTATGTGGCGGAGCACGTGCTGGGGCTGCCACGGAGTTATTGATGCATAGGCCGCTGCAAAGCCTGCTGGTCGTCTCGCTCGAACAGGCGGTCGCTGCGCCCTATTGCAGTTCGCGTCTTGCCGATGCAGGTGCACGCGTGATCAAGGTCGAGCGCGCCGAGGGCGACTTCGCCCGTGGCTACGACAAGGCTGCGCATGGACTGTCCAGCTATTTCGTCTGGCTCAACCGCGGCAAGCAGAGCCTCGTCGCCGACATCAAGGACCGAGACGACGCAGCATTACTGCATAGGATCCTTGCGCGTGCCGATGTCTTTATCCAGAACCTCGCGCCGGGTGCGGCAGCGCGTGCGGGCCTGGGCTCGAACCAACTTCGTGAACGCTATTCGCGGCTGATCACAGTTGACATCAGCGGCTACGGTGATACCGGCGAGTACGCCAACATGAAGGCGTACGACCTGCTGATGCAGGCGGAATCCGGTCTCGCGATGATCACCGGGCATCCCGCTGGTCCCGGACGGGTCGGTGTCTCGGCCTGCGACATCGCCTGCGGTATGGCCGCCCATGCCGGCGTGTTGGAGGCGCTGATCGGGCGGGGCATCAACGGCCGCGGCCAAAGCCTGAAAGTCAGCCTGTTCGACGGCATGGCGGACTGGATGAACGTGCCGCTGCTGTTCTTCGAAGGCACCGGAAAAGCACCGGAACGCCTAGGCCTCGCGCACCCATCCATTTGTCCATATGGCGCCTTTGCCACCGCAGACGGTGCGCTGGTGTTGATCTCCATACAGAATGAGCGGGAGTGGGTGGAATTCTGCGCCAGGTTCCTCGACGAGCCGGAATTGCCGCAGCGCGACGGTTTCCAGACGAATGTGATTCGGGTCGCCAATCGGGCCATGGTGGATGCTCATGTCGCCGATGCTTTCGGCCGCCTGTCGCGGACCCAAGCCGCCGAGAAGTTGCGCGTTGCCAACACGGCGTTCGGCTTCGTGAACGATGTCGCAGACTTCTCGCACCACCCCGCACTGCGGCGTGCGACGGTTGCGACGCCGAATGGCCCGATTTCCCTCGCAGCGCCGCCTGTTCTCTTTTCCGACGAGGCGCGCCCGCTCGGCCCGGTACCGGCACTGGGGGAGCACTCGACGGCCATTCGCGCGGAGTTTTGCCTCTAAGGCCTGTCAGCCACCCCGTCGGAGCGGTGGCTGGAAGGCGAGGCCGATCGGCACAGCCCTATATGAGTCCAGGCCGCGTCCCGGGGGAGCCACGCCTCCGACAGTCGGCAGCATTATCATGTGCGCCCCTTGTGTCAGCCCAGGTGACTGCACCCGCATCACGCGCATGAAACCGAGCGGCGCTGGCGCGCTCATCGTGGCCGACCAGGCCTGGGCCAATGGTGTCGGGGCGATCAGCCCCGCCAATCGCTGCTCCTCGGGCCAAATTGCCGCAACTTTCTGCTGGTACTCGGCGCCGATGCCAGGCGTCGCGGAGTGGTACATCGCAGTCGCTTTGTTCCAGTCACCGGTTTGCGCATACAATTCCTTTAGAAACTGCGCCGCATAGCGGGCATTCGCGATAGGGTCGAACGCCGCTTCCAGGTTCGGAAAGGCATCGGGATGGTGCATCAGATTGATCTGTGCGCACCCGACATCGATCGATTGCACGCCGCGCGCCTGCATCGTTCGCACTGCAGCGACCGCCTGTGCCTTCGAATCATACAAGAAGCCTTGGCCTTCAGCGTTCACGCTCCAGGGCCAGGGATGTACCGCACCTGAGACCGGATCTCTTCGCCCACTTTCAACGCGGGCTATTGCTGCCAGCAGATGGGCGGGTATTCCGCTACTTCTCTCGGCAGCCGCAACGGCAGAACGACAAAGCAAGCCGTCGGTGGATGCCACAGGCGAGGTGGTCTGGCTGTGCGCCGGCGTTGCAAGCCCCAGAGCCAGCGCGGCTGCGAGGCAGGAGCGCCACATGTGCGGATGGTAAGCGCGAAGCCTTAGTAGTTGGTTGCCAGGACCATCGCAGCGGCAAAAATGCTGCGGCGCAAAAAATCGCTTGCAGGCGAATGATCAACGACCTAAATTGTGCATTGCAGAAATGCGGTCCCTGACCGCACTGTCTGCTTTCTTGGACGTTTCCTCCCTAAACTTGGCGGCGCCGCGTGCGCCGCCACTTTTTTCAGGTGCCGTCGAACTGGCGCCCTTCGTTCGCCAGCCCGGCAATAAGCCGGGTAATGCTCCGTTGCACCGTTGCGAAGTCTGCTGACCGCTCGATCCGACCCTCGTCCATGTAGAGTTCGCGGGCGATTTCGATCTGCAGAGCGTGCACCCCCTCGCGCGGCCGACCGTAATGCCGGGTGATGTAGCCGCCGGCGTATGGGTCATTGCGCCTTACAGAATACCCGAGTTCCACCAGCAGCGACTCGACCCGCCTGGTCACATGGGGTGCGCACGCGGTGCCGTGCGCATCGCCGAGTACGAAATCGACGCATCTCGCGCTCGTGCGCGAGATGTGCCCGTGTGTGGGCATCGAATGGCAATCGATCAGCAGGCAATGGCCGAACTCGGCGCAGGTGTCGGCGATGAGCCCGCTCAGCACGCCGTGGAACGGCTGCCAACAGCCACGGATTCGCCTCTCGGCGTCGGTGAACGATAGTTTGTTACGATAGATCACTTCCCCTGAGGCGACGACTCGGGCGATCGTGCCAAGTCCGGCGCCTACTCGTGCACTGGTCGTGTTTACCCAGGAGGGCAGGCGATCCGCGAACATTGACGGGTCGAGCTCCCACGGCTCCCGATTTACGTCACACCAGGCACGGGGAAATGTCGCGAAGAGCAATGGGGCGCCGTGATCGGGCGCAGCGGCAAACAATTCGTCGACGAAGCTGTCCTCGCTGCGCCGCAGGCTGAGGCTGTCGAGCCTGGAAGCGGTCAGCAATTCCTCGGGATACAGCCGGCCCGAGTGGGGTGAGGCAAAGACCAGGGGAACCGTCTGGAGGACCGGACGCAGCACCACGACCGGATCAGGCGAAGCGAGCGAAGCGGCGACGGGCACGTCCATTGGTGCTGATTGAAGCTGGTGCGGAGCGCGCTGTCACCACCCTTGGCTTGCCGGAGGTGGATCAGCCGAGTATTTTTGCGGGGGATGGGCGCGTAGCTCAGCGGGAGAGCACTGCCTTGACATGGCAGGGGCCACAGGTTCAATCCCTGTCGCGCCCACCATCCGTCTAATCGGTCGGAGTCCGAAGCGATTGTTGGCCGCGGCCACGTCGACCAATCTAATGCGGCCGCTTAGCCGCCTCATCGAAAACGCTACATGCCAAAGTCAGCAGGTGCTCTGCCGTGTCGGTATAGCCGGCCCGATCGGCATCCTGCGCCAGCGCGATCAGACGATCGGACAGGACCAGTTCACTTACGGCCGCTTCATGGGCGCTTCCGACATGTTCCCCGATCATCATGGGGTTCCCCAAGCCTGTGTGTATCTTCTGAGAAGATGCAACCTGCGGTTTATGAAGGCATTAACACGGGCTGGAAGAATTCCCGTAGAGCAAGGACGCGCAGGGCGGATGCCAAGGGGCGCGCCGCATCCCGCTGAGCATCAGTCGCGGCAACCAGGGCGGTCAGGGTCTGCTGGCGGGAAGCGGCAATATGGATGAGTGCGGTCCAGAACTCCTGTTCCAACGCCACGCTGGTGCGGTGACCGGCGAGCGAAAAGCTACGCTTGATCAATGCGCTCAGACGACGCCTCCTCGCGATTCGGTGGCCTGTGTCGGGTTTGCGGCGCGACCGGCACAGGGCTCGACCTCGCGCCCAGCACCGCCAAGTTGTTCCATCGCCTGCTCCACTTTGCACCCCGCGGCACAGTGAGCCGATCGTCAATGCAGCGTTATAGACGAAATGCGAGCAGACGTGCCACGAACTTGCGCAACCGATCTGATTCCGGGCGAAGTAGCCCTTCTGATTTCAGCGTACGACCGACTTCCCGAGCCGGTCGTAAGCCCAGCGGGCTGCATCGGCCACCACCGGGTTGGGATCTGTGGCCAGCTGGGCGGCCACCGGGCGCAGCGAGCACTCCGCCGAATTCCCGATGGCAATCAGGACGTTGCGGACGAATCGATCGCGTCCGAGACGCTTGATCGGAGAGCCGCCGAACATCACTCGGAAGGCAGAGTCATCCAAGGCAGCGAGCTCGGCAAGTCGCGGCGCCTCTAGACCCACCTGTGCGCGCAACTTTTCGTGTGCGGTCGGTCGAGCGAATCGGTTCCAGGGGCAGACAGCCAAGCAGTCATCGCAGCCATAGATCCGATTGCCCATCAGCGGCCTCAGTTCGTCGGGAATCGGACCGCGATGCTCAATCGTGAGATAGGAGATGCAGCGGGTCGCATCGAGCCGGTATGGTGCCGGGAATGCGTTTGTGGGACAGACGCTGATGCACCGGCTGCAGGTACCGCAGTGGTCCGTTTCGGCTTTGCTCGGCTCGATCTCGAGCGTGGTGTAGACCTCGCCCAGAAACAGCCAGGACCCATAAGCACGCGAGACGAGATTGGTGTGCTTGCCCTGCCAACCGACACCGGCCTGTTGCGCCAACGGCTTCTCCATCACCGGCGCAGTGTCGACAAATACCTTAACGCCAGCGCCGAAGCGGCTGGCGATGAACTGGGCGAGGTGCTTTAGCATGCCCTTGACGACGTCGTGGTAATCGCGGTTTCGGGCATATACCGAGATGCTGCCGCGGTCCGCCTTTCCCAACGCTGCCAGCGGGTCCCGCTCCGGTGCATAGGACACGGCAGTTGCAATCACGCTCCGCGCATCCGGCCACAGCGAGCAAGGGTCGCTGCGCGCATTGGTGCGAGAGGCGAGCCAGCCCATATCTCCGTGCTGACCAGCCTCCAAGAAGGCAGCAAGGCGCTCGCGGGCCTCCACGCCGAGCGCGGCCTGGCAGAACCCAAGCGCGTCGAAGCCAATCGCTAGCGCCCGCTCGCGGATCAGCCGCTTAGGGTCTGTCTCTTTCATTGGCGATCAGCCCGCGACATATAGTATGGCGATGTGGTATCGCAGTACAAGATATGGCAAGATTGCTTCAGCTGAAGACGGGGGTAGGTATGGACAGCACCATTCATCCGGTTGACGAACATCCGGTGCGGTTCGATCTGCTGACCGAAAACCCAGTCTACAAGCCGTTCCGTTATCCTTGGGCCTATGAGGCGTGGCTGACCCAGCAGCGGGTTCACTGGCTGCCTGAGGAAGTGCCGCTGGCCGACGATGTCAAGGACTGGCATCGCCACCTGAGCGCAAGCGAACGCAACCTGCTCACCCAGATCTTCCGCTTTTTCACCCAGGCGGATGTCGAGGTGAACAACTGCTACATGAAACATTATGCGCGGGTCTTCAAGCCGACCGAGGTGCTGATGATGTTGTCGGCATTCTCTAACATCGAGACCGTGCACATCGCCGCCTACAGCCATCTGCTGGATACGATCGGAATGCCGGAGCTCGAATACCAGGCTTTCCTAAAATACAAGGAGATGAAGGACAAATACGATTTTATGCAGAGCTTCACGGTCGACTCGCGCTTCGAGGTCGCCAAGACGCTTGCAGCCTTCGGCGCCTTCACCGAGGGGCTCCAACTGTTTGCGTCATTCGCCATCCTGCTGAACTTCCCTCGATTCGGGAAAATGAAGGGCATGGGCCAGATCATCTCTTGGTCGGTGCGCGACGAGACGCTGCACTGCAATTCGATTATCCGGTTGTTTCGGACCTTTGTGCAGGAGAACCCGGCCCTTTGGGGGGAGGCGTTAAAGCGCGACATTTACCTGACGTGCGCGACGATCGTTGACCACGAGGATGCGTTCATTGACCTCGCTTTCGAGCAGGGGCCAGTGCAGGGCCTGACAGCGCGAGAAGTGAAGCAATACATCCGCTATATCGCCGACCGACGGCTGCTGCAGCTCGGGCTGAATCAGCTCTACCAAGTCGCCAGAAATCCGCTTCCGTGGCTGGATGACATGCTGAATGCTGTCGAGCATACCAATTTTTTCGAAAATCGTGCCACCGAGTACAGCAAAGCCTCCACCACCGGCACGTGGGAAGAAGCATTCGCCGGCATGACTTCCGCCGTGGTTGTGGGATCAAGTTGACGTTTGTCGAAATTTTTGCTGGTTCACCTGTTCTTCGCACAAATATGCCCAATGTTGGTGAAGCCTACCGGTGACTCCGGGGCATAGGGTGATCAGTGAAGATCATTCTTTAGACACCGTAGCTATAACGCTGAGGTTGCGCATTAATGACGTGCAAAACTTGCCAGATGGTGCACAGGGTATCTTGACCGCCGTTGCACGCAGACAGACAGGACGGACCTCCATGGGCATCACGACAGGGGACACCGTGAATCAGGCCGAGGGGCTCAGCGGCCGTGACATCGGTCCTAGCGGAACCCCGCGCTATACTCGTAGGCTTTCGGATAAAATTTTGATCGCGTTTCATCATGCCTGCGATCAGTCAGATTTCGAGGTCGCAGAGCAGTTGCTGCATATCTTGGAGATGATGCTGACGCGGCGTCCTCTTACTCCCGACGGCACGCGGCGGCGCAACATGGAGAGCCTTGTGGCGGCACATGAGAGACTGTGGCACCTCCGCCACCCGCATATCGGCGACGAATTCTAGAGTTCCAGAGCGGCGCCTTCGCGCAGGATCTGGTGAGCCTCCGAGGTAAAGCCGCCGCCCGCTTTGTGCAACACTTTCCCGGCGCACAGGCGAAAGGGCGTACGGCTGCCCTTTACACCTCGGAGAAGCAAGAGCTTCGCCGGGCCGCCCTCCCTGGGCCAGAATGGCAGCGCAGCGGTGGGTGCGCAGCCGGCGGCGGCAAAACCCGCCATGGCGGCAGGCAATGCGGCTGGAGGCACAATGAAGGTGAGGGTGCCACGTGGTCGCAGGGAGCGTGCGAGCACTGCTGACCAACTCGCCATAGTGCCGGCCTCGGCCTCTTTCGCGGTCCGGCGCGAGCTAATTGGCGACGTAGTGCCGGAGGCGATGTGGTAGGGCGGATTGGCGCAGGCGTGATCGAACAGGCCACACTGAGCCACCGCCATTAGATCGGCTGCGCGGAAATCCAGGTGAATCCAGCCGTTAATCGCGGCGTTGCGCCGAGCGATCTCCACCAGGTGCGGATCTTTCTCGACGCCGAGCCCGCGGATTTTGCCCACCCGGGCGGTGAGGCATAGGAGCGTAGCCCCTGCGCCGCTACCGCCTTCCAGCACCCGCTGATCGCGTTGCGCCGGAATGGCTGCTGCAAGCAGAACAGGTTCCAGGCTGCTTCTGAAGCCGTGACGCGGTTGCGCATAGCTCACCTTGCCGGCAAGCAGATGGCCTTCCGTTAGCTCGCTCGTTGCTGCGTCCATAGCTGGTCCCCGGGGCTGGAAGGCTGGATCGGCAAAGCTTGCCGATGCTACTCCGTGATGCCTTGGACAGATCACGGAATGCCGGTGGAGCTGGAACATGAAGTCGATCGTCATTTGCCCGACTGTGCTCGCACTGCTCGGGGCTGCGACCTGCGGCGCGGTGCGTGCACAGGACCTTCCGCCACGCAAGCCCGGCCTCTGGCAGATCGACATGACGATGCCGGCCGCGCCCGGGCCACAGCAAATGCGGATGTGTATCGATAGCGGCACCGACGCCGAGATGTACCAAATGGGAATGAACGCCGCGCGGGGCACGTGCGACAAACCCGCCATCAAGCGCAGCGGCAGCACGGTCACAATCGATTCCGCCTGCAAGATGGGCGAGACGCGGATGACTACCCATGCCGTGACCAGGTTCACCGCCGATACCGCGTATCACACGGAAGCTGATACGAGGATGGAACCGCCGATGCCTGGGCGCGGTGAAATGAAGATCACCCAAGATGGAAAATGGGTTGGACCTTGCCCGGCCGACATGACACCCGGCGATGTGACGATGGGCAACGGTGCAAAAATGAACGTCAAGCAGATGCTTGGTGGAAAGCAGTAAAGGAGAGCGATGATGCTGGAGATCAGGCAACTGGACCATTTGGTGCTGCGGGTCAGCAATCTGCAGGCCATGATGCATTTCTACATCGACGTGCTGGGCTGCACATTGGAGAAGGTACAGGAGAATATCGGGCTATGGCAGTTGCGCGCAGGGGCGGCGCTGATCGATCTGGTGCCGGTGGATGGCGCAGCTGGGCAGAAGGGCGGGGCCGCGCCCGGACGGGAAGGCCGCAACATGGACCATTTCTGTCTACAGGTTGAGCCATTCGACGGCGAGGCAATCATCGCGCACTTGAAGCAGAATGGCTGTGAGCCGGGCCCCATAGAGTCCCGCTACGGAGCAAAAGGACAGGGTCCGTCTATCTATGTGCCGGATCCCGAGGGCAACATGGTGGAGTTGAAGGGACCCCCCTGGCAAAGCTGAGCTTGCCGCGACTAGCGCGGCGACTAGTTGCTGCCAAAGAAGTGCACTGACCAGCGCTTTGTGACGACCGAGTTCGTGTCGTCGGAGACTCGGATTTCGGCGGATCGCCGATGCACGTCATTGCTCAACAGGACCTGACCAACTGGGTTTGCATACATCGGGAGATCAACGTCGATGAGCGCTTTGCATCATCGTGAGAAGCGTACGGAGCTCGTTCCGTAATCCTCCTCCTACAAGCAGAAGTCGCTTGTCGCTCCTTTGGTGACAACGTCGAGTCCGCCGGAAGAACCGAAGCTGCCGCTGTTTGGGGGGCATAAATTGCCCCTCGAACTATCCGGTGAGTGGAAATCCATGACGTGGACGATGGGGGCTGGTTTCTGGCCGCTGTCAGCAACTTTGGCAGGTCGCGTAATGATAAGACCGCGCGCAAGGTCACCGGGCTCGCTGCATCCCGCAAAGATCATCGCTGTCGCGGCAAAGATACCGAGTGCGCGCATGCGTTTTCCCCCCTTTTTGTCACATTTTAGCTAAATCGTTCCCGCGGCTGCTCCTTCCGCGAAACCACGCAGGCGTGCGGCAATGACGTCACCCACCCTGTCCAAGGCCGCTCGCCGGGGGAAACGGGCGCGCCAGGCGATCCGCACAGTCCGCCCCGGCTGCGTCGCCAGCGGCCGGAGCACAATCCCGGTATCTTGGGCCGCCCCCGCGGCGAGCGCCGGGATCAGTGTCGTTCCGTAGCCGGCGGCCACCATGTTGAGCAGCGTCGCGAGGCTCGTTGCACGCAACGTGCCGTTCAGTGCACCGTCATGCCCGCATGCCTCCAGCGCTTGATCCCGCAGGCAATGCCCGTCCGCCAGGACCAGGATGTCCTGCGCGAGGTCGGCCTCCGCCACCAGAGCCTGCCGGGCGAGTGGATGCTCCGGTGGTAGTGCCGCAAGAAATGGCTCGGAGAAGAGCTCCCGGCTTTCGAGATCCGGGCCGATCACCTCAGTCGCCAAGAGAGCGGCGTCGAGCTCGTGCGCGTGCAGCCGCTTCAGCAATAACGCGGTCTGGTCTTCCCACGGCTCCACTTCCAGTGCGGGCAGCGCCTCGCGCAGCGGCGCAAACACCAGAGGCAGCAGATAGGGTGCCAATGTCGGAATGATGCCGAGCCGAATCCGCCCGGCCAGCGGGTCACGCATGCTGCTGGCCACAGCAAGGATGGCGTCCATCTCCGCCACCGCGCCGCGGACGTGGCCGATCAGTTGCTCGCAGGCGGGCGTCGGTACTACCGCCCGGCTGCTGCGCTCGAACAGCGCGATGCCCAGCAACGCCTCTAGCTTGCGGATCTGGACGGAAAGCGTCGGCTGGCTGACCTCGCAGGCTTCGGCAGCGCGGCCGAAATGCTCGTATTCGGTGACCGCCAGCAAGTAGCGCAGGTCACGAAGGTTCATCGGGGCAGTGCCGTCGTTATCATAGCCATCGCCTATCGAACCGATTAGTTTACGGGCCTTGCGTCTATCACCGAGCTTCGGCTAACGGAGCGCAAAGTCAAGCCGCCGGAGCGAGCTACGCGCACATCCAACATCTGACGATCAGCGCCAGCGGGTCTGTTGCCGATAACCGGAAAGGCTAACGCGGTCCGGGGTCACCCCGAGGGAGGCCGGTGGGATGTGGATCGTGTCAATCATGAAGCCGAACCGGCGACTGGACCGTTATCTCACGGATACGTACCTACAGCGATTAAGCGGGAGAGTACTGTGGACGCAAAGACTGACACGAGCGTGGGCAAGTGCCCCGTCATCCATTCAGGTGCGAGAGCCAACCGGGACTGGTGGCCGAACCAGCTGAACGTTGACGTTCTCCACAAGCAGTCCAGCCTGTCCAATCCGCTGGGCGAGGACTTCGACTACGCCAAAGCCTTCAAGAGCCTCGATCTGAATGCTGTGATCAAGGATCTGCACGCGCTGATGACGGACTCGCAGGAGTGGTGGCCGGCCGATTTTGGTCACTATGGCGGTCTGATGATCCGTATGGCGTGGCATGCTGCTGGCACCTACCGGATTGCAGATGGCCGCGGGGGCGCAGGCACCGGCCAGCAGCGCTTCGCGCCACTCGGTAGTTGGCCGGACAATGCCAATCTGGACAAGGCGCGCCGGCTGTTGTGGCCGATCAAACAGAAGTATGGCCAGAAGATCTCTTGGGGCGACCTGATGATCCTTGCCGGCAACGTTGCCCTGGAGTCCATGGGCTTCAAAACCTTTGGTTTCGGCGGCGGGCGCAAGGATGCTTGGGAGCCCGAGGAGCTGTACTGGGGTCCGGAGGGGACCTGGCTGGGGGATGAACGTTACAGCGGTGAGCGCCAGCTTCAGAACCCCCTCGCAGCGGTGCAGATGGGGCTGATCTACGTCAATCCGGAAGGGCCGAATGGGAAGCCCGATCCGGTTGCGGCGGCCAAAGACATTCGCGAAACGTTCTACCGCATGGCGATGAATGACGAGGAGACTGTCGCGCTGATTGCCGGCGGTCATACCTTCGGCAAGACTCACGGCGCCGGCGATCCGTCGCTTGTCGGCCCCGAGCCGGAAGGCAGCGGCGTCGAGGATCAGGGTCTCGGCTGGAAAAGCAGATTTGGTACAGGCGTCGGGGCCGATGCGATCACCGGCGGTCCGGAAGTCATCTGGTCGCAGACGCCGACGAAGTGGAGCAACCACTTCTTCGACAACCTGTTCAAGTTTGAATGGGAGCTGACGAAGAGCCCGGCCGGCGCCTACCAGTGGACGGCAAAAGGCGCCGAGCCCTCGATCCCGGATCCCTTCGATCCGGCGAAGAAGCGGGTACCGACCATGTTGACGACGGACCTCTCGCTTCGGTTCGACCCGGCCTACGAGAAGATCTCGCGGCGCTTCTACGAGCACCCGGATCAGTTCGCCGATGCGTTTGCCCGGGCATGGTTCAAGCTGACGCATCGCGACATGGGCCCCGTCATCCGCTACCTGGGCCCGCTGGTTCCGAAGGAGACGCTGATCTGGCAGGACCCGATCCCGGCCGTCGATCACCCGCTGATCGATCAGCAGGACATCGCCGCTCTGAAGGCAAGGATCCTGGCATCAGGTCTGTCGGTTTCTCAGCTTGTCTCGAGCGCCTGGGCGTCGGCCTCGACGTTCCGCGGCTCGGATAAGCGTGGTGGCGCCAACGGTGCGCGCATTCGCCTCGCGCCGCAGAAGGATTGGGAGATCAATCACCCGCAGCAGCTCGCGAAGGTGCTGCAGAGGCTCGAAGCGATTCAAAAGGAGTTCAATGCCTCGGCCGCCGGCGGCAAGAAGGTGTCGCTCGCCGACCTCATCGTTCTCGCCGGCAACGCCGCTGTGGAGAAAGCCGCCAGGGCAGCCGGACATGACGTCGAGGTTCCGTTCACGCCAGGTCGCATGGACGCGTCGCAGGAGCAGACCGACGTCGAATCCTTCGCCGTGCTCGAACCGGCCGCTGACGGTTTCCGCAACTACCTAAGCGGCAGGCAGCTGATGGCGCCCGAGGAGGAGTTGGTGAACAAGGCGCAGTTGCTCACTCTGACGGCGCCTGAGATGACCGTCCTGGTCGGCGGGCTGCGCGTGCTGGGCGCCAATGCCGGAGGGTCCAAGCACGGCGTGTTCACCAAGCGACCGGAGACACTCACCAACGACTTTTTTGTCAACCTGCTCGATATGAGAACGCAATGGCAGCCGTCGGGTTTTGACGGCGACTACGAGGGGCGTGACCGGAAGACCGACGAGTTCAGGTGGACCGGCACGCGCGTCGACCTGATTTTCGGTTCGCACTCGCAGCTCCGAGCGTTCGCCGAGGTCTATGGTCAGAGCGATTCTCCAGAACGGTTTGTGCGGGATTTCGTAGCGGCCTGGAACAAGGTGATGAACCTGGATCGCTTTGACCTTGCCTAAATCTGGCAGCCCCGACGCTCGGTGACGACTGGATTTCAGCCGTTGCCGAGCCGCCGGTTGGGCTTGGTTGCCGGCGCGCCAAAGCCGGCGATCGCAGTCAGTCTATCCCGTCGATTGCAATACCCGCAGATCGCAACCTTCGTCAGCCTGCAGAACCTGCTCGGCGACGATGCGGTCCCATCCGCGCGCCGGCCGCGCTGGCGGATGCCACAAGGCGCGACGCCGCTCCAGTGCCGCCGCATCCACCAACAGATCCAAACTACGCCGCTGCACCGACAGACGTATCCGATCGCCGCTCTCCACCAAGCTGAGCGGACCACCTGCGGCCGCTTCCGGTGTGATATGCAGAACGATAGTTCCAAACGCGGTGCCTGACATCCGGCAGTCGCTCATGCGCACCATGTCCTTGACCCCGGCGCGTGCCAGTTTCTGTGGGATAGGCAAATAGCCTGCCTCCGGCATCCCGGCCGGCGTAAGCGAGCCGGCATTCTTCAGCACCAGGATGTCGTGTTCGGTGACGTCAAGCGTCGGATCATCGATCCGATTTGCCAGGTCCTCCAGGCCGTCGAAGACCACTGCCCGTGCCTCAATTTCGAACAGCGACGGCGTTGCCGCGCTACGCTTCAAGATTGCACCACGCGGTGCCAACGAGCCGAACAGCGCCACCAGACCGCCGACCGGTGACACGGGCTCGGCACGCGCGCGGATGTAGCGGCGATCGACAAATGCCGGTTCGCGCAAGCGTTGCTCGAGCGTCAGCCCGGTCACATCACGCGTTTGCAGATTCAGCAGGTCACGCAGCTCCCAGAGGAGTGCAGGCATGCCGCCGGCGGCATGGAAATCCTCCATATAGCCTTCGCCGGTCGGCTTCAAATCGACCAGCACCGGCGTTGTATCCGATAGCTCGTTCAGCCGGTGCAGGTCGACGCGCACGCCCCGTCGCCCAGCGATCGCCGTCAGGTGGATCAGGGCATTGGTTGACCCGCCCAGCGCCAGCAGCACGCGCAGCGCGTTCTGGATGGAAGCAGCCGTGATGATATCCGACGGCCGGATCGGCGCAGAGATCAGCTTCACCGCCAGCTCTCCCGATTCCTCGGCCGCGCGCAGCCGATCGGCGTGCACCGCGGGAATAGAGCCCTGGCCCAGGGGCACCATTCCCAGGGTCTCGGCAATGCAGGCCATGGTCGACGCGGTCCCCATAACGCCGCAGGTGCCCGCTGTCGTCGCCAGTCTGCCTTCAATCTCACCGACCCGTTCGGCGCTGACGCGCCCAGCGCGATATGCTGCCCAGTATCGACGGCAATCAGTACATGCGGACAGACGCTCTCCCTGGAAAGGCGTGGCAAGCATAGGCCCAGTGACCAGTTGCACGGCAGGAATGTCGGCCGAGGCGGCCGCCATCAATTGCGCCGGCACGGTCTTGTCGCAGCCGCCGATCAGCACAGCCGCGTCCATTGGCTGCGCCGTCAGCATCGCCTCGGTATCCAGCGCAGCGAGGTTACGATAATGCATCGAGGTCGGAAACAGCGATGGCTCGCACAGCGAGACCGTGGGGAATGGCAGGGGCAGTCCTCCCGCGGCCAGCACTCCACGCTTCACCGCCTCGATCAGTTCAGGGACGGTGCGATGGCAATTGTTGAAGCCCGAGCCGGTATCGACGATGCCGACCACCGGTCGGTCCAGCATCGCCTGCGAGTAGCCCATCGACTTGGCGAACGACCGGCGCAGGTACAGTGCAAAGTCTCGGTCGCCGTAATTGGCGGTATTGCGGGCCAGGCCACGTTTCGGTGCGGGTTCTTCATCCATGCTGGAAATGCTAGGCCAGCGGTCAGATGCCTGCAAAGGGGAAGACGAGAATGGCGGTGAACCTGAAGCGCTTGGTGTATTTCGACAGCTTCATGGACCCGATCGCCAACGCGATCATCGGCCGGCGCGACGATATCGATCTGGTTCGCCTCGACTACGATGCTGCCGAACTCGACAACTGGACCGAGTTGGCGCAGGCGCACGGCTACCAGGTGCAACCTCGTGGCGAACTGCAGGAGCCGTGGTTTCCCGACGCGAAGCTGCTGGCCCGCTGTCCGAATCTGCTTGCGGTCAGTTCCACGGGAGCCGGATACGACATGATCGATGTCGATGCCTGTACTGCGGCCGGGATTATCGTGGTGAACCAGTCCGGCACCAACTGGGAGCCGGTTGCCGAACATGCCCTTGGCCTGATGCTGTCATTGACGAAAAAGATCGCGCTGTCAGAGCGCGCGATGAAACGCACTCCGAACCTTGATCGCCGCGCGTATGCCGGCAACAATTTGCGTAATAAAACCGTCGGCATCGTCGGCATTGGCCATATCGGCCGTCGCGTCGCCGAACTCTGTGGCGCGCTGTTCAACAACACGGTGCTGGCCTACGACCCATATCTGACCGTGGAGGAAATCACCGCGCGTCGGGCCGAGAAGGTGGAACTCGACGAGTTGTTGCGCCGGTCGGACTACGTCACGGTACACTGTCCACGCAGCGCCGAGACATTTGGCATGTTCGGCGCCGCGCAATTCGCCGCGATGAAGCCGACCGCCTATTTCATCAACACGGCTCGCGGCGGCATTCACGACGAGGCAGCGCTGGAGGCGGCGCTGCGCGAAGGGCAGATTGCCGGCGCCGGACTGGACGTGTTCTTGAAGGAGCCCCCTGATCCGACTCACCCGCTCCTCAATATGGAGAATGTGATTGCCAGTCCGCACATCGCGGGCATGACTGTGGAAACCATGACCGAGATGTGCGAGGCGACTGCCTTGCAGTGGCTGACCATATTCGACGGTGGCGTGCCACCACGGTTGGTGAATCCGGAAGCCTGGCCGCGCTATGCTGAACGCTTCGGCGACCTGCTGGGCTTCCGCCCCGGCGATCCGGATGGCTCGACTTGATTCGATCGCAGGATTAACCGCAAGACATGGTCAGCGCGGAGCGGCCAAAATGACAAGCGGAACGGTGATCCGCGAACCGCCCACGACACAGGGCGGCGCTGCCCGGCTGTCCACGTCACGCAGGTTGCTTCTGGTGGCCGGCATCGTCCTGGTGATGTTTGTCGGATGGGAGATGCTGACGACGTTCGTCGCCTGTACCGACGATGCCTATGTGCGATCAGACCTGGTCGCGTTTTCGCCACAGGTTACCGGGCAAATCGCCGCCGTGCACGTCCAGGACAACCAGCAGGTCCATAGGGGCGATCTGCTGGTATCCATCGATCCGGTGCCGTTCCAGCTCGCGGTTGATGCGCGCAAGGCAGAATTGGCGGCGGCAAACGCCCAGGCTCAGGCAGACAGCGATAGCATCGCCGCGGCGCAAGATGCCTCAACCGCAGCAGTGGCCAAACGTAACCTTGCCGACGTGAATCAACAACGCATTGCGCGACTGGCCACCGACCAGACCGCATCTATACAGGAGCTGGACACAGCGAACGAGGTTTTGCGGCGTGCGCGCGCCGACGCCGATGCGGCCGACGCAGCGGTGGCAGGGGCGCAGCGGATGTTGGCGATGCACGATGCAGCCATCGGTCAGGCGCAGGCCGAACTGGCAAGGGCGGAGTGGCGACTGTCACAGACGAAGCTCTACGCGCCGGTAGATGGGACGATCAACAACCTGACAGTGCGGGATGGCGACACGGCACAGGCCAACGATCCTTTGATCGGCATCGTCGACGCGAATGCGTTTCGCATCATTGCCAACTATAAGCAGAGCTACATCCGCCACTTCCAAGTGGGAGGTACCGCCTGGGTCTGGCTTGATTCCCACCCCTGGCACGTGTATCGCGCGCGCATAGAGGGCATCGCGCGCGGGATCAGCCGCACCCGGGCGCCGGACGGCCTGCTGCCCTACGTGGCGCCGACGACGGACTGGATCCGTTTGCAGCGGCGTTTCCCCGTGACCCTGATATTGGTGGACCGCCCCCCGGACAACCTGCTCTTCATGGGTGCCGATGCGCGCGTCGCCATCTTTCCCTAGGCGCCGCCATGGGCTTCCTGCAAGAGATTGCAGATGGTCTGAGGTTCGCCAGAGATAGCGCCGTTCACGCGGCCAGGACACTCGCAGCAGCCTGCGCGGCCATCGATAGCGGAAGTGAGGCGGCGCGTGGTGCCACCACGACCACGCTCGCTGTTGTGCTGGCGGTGCTTATCGGCTGTGCGATGCATTTGCAGGAAGTGTGGTGGGCTGCGATCAGCGCCTACATGTCGACTAACCCTCAGTCGACCGGGCGGGGATTGCGACGGATCCTAGGCACCATCGTCGGAGCGATCCTCGCCATCATGCTGATCGGTTGGCTTTCCGATGATGCGGTCGCCTGTTGTCTCGTCCTTTTTGTTGTCACGCTCGTCGGCACAATCGGCTTCAACGTAAGCGCGTGGGGCTACGCTTGGCTATTCGTGTGCATCACCTTCGGCATGGTGCTGTTGAGTTCACTGCCGAGCCCGGCCGGCGCCTTTTTCTTGGGCATTGACCGTATCATCGAGGTGGTGATCGGCACATGCGCCGCAATGGCGGTCACGAAGGTGCTGATCGACGAGACACCGGCGAACGCGCCGGTCCGTGGCTGGTCGGACTTGCTGGGGAGCGGCCTTCCCATCGTGATGCATGCGATCAGGGCGGGCGTGACGGTCGCACTGCTTCCGGTCGCCTGGAGCACGTTCGATTTGCCCGGTGCCTCACAGATGGCGATCACACTTGTGGCGGTTCTCGCTACACCAGTGACCGACCTGCACGCGACGCATCGTCGCGTTGTCGAGCGGGGTTTGCACCGATTTCTTGGCTGCCTCGTGGGAGGACTCCTGGCGCTGATATTGCTGGGGCTGAGCTTCAGTTTCGTGCTGCCGTGGCTGATCGCGCTTGCCGGCGGCGTATGGCTGTTCGCCTATATGCAGCACGGCACTCATGACGCGACTTACGTCGGGACCCAGGCCGGCGTTGTATTCATCACTACACTCGTCCAGGGCTCGGGGCCGCCGGAAAGTATCCTGCCCGGGCTCCAGAGGTTTGTTGGCGTGTCGCTCGGACTGCTGATCCTTTTCCTGGCGATTTTCCTGATCGGATCGTCCGCGACAGCTTCCGGCTCGCGCGGACGTGGGGCCACGTCGGGTCCAACTGGCTGAGGGTCCGCGCACACGCGCAGTCGACCCAGAGGAGGTGGCGGCACCACTGTGCCAGGGAGCAATCGGTTGAGTTGCCTTTTGAGATGCACGCGAATCGCGAAGGGCGATAGATTGTCAATCATGACGGACCAGGAAGGCACGGTGCAGATCGCCATCCTGAGGCGACATGTTGGCCCGAGCGTCGTGAGGAGGCTCGCCGGTGCCGGCATGCGGGGTGGCTCGGCTTTCCGACCTGTGCCGGCAGCGCTCGAGGGCTAAACCAATCCGATGGGTGATCTCTCCGTCTATCGGTTCTTCTCAGATGGACAATGGGAACTCGTAGAGACTTTCACGAACTATGATATGGCGGTTCGAACCGCAACGGCATTGACCGACTCTGTCAGCGCGAAAATCGGCCTGACGTCGCGGGTCATCATAATGGACGATATGGATTTCACGAGCTTCGAGTGGATCAAGGGCAGGGGCCTTGTCTTCCCGACACTGGGGATGCGGAAAGACTGCTAATCGATGTCCGCTTGGTCGGGCGCCATTCCAGGCTGCAGCTTCAACCGCTAGAACCTTGGCTGCTGGCGTGCGACCGCGCAAGCTGCCCATCAGCCGATTGGGCTGACTGGACATCGACAGGGCCGAAGGTGTGCAAGCCGTGGATAATTCCGGAAACCCACAGAATGCCACAGGGCAAGCATCGGAGGCTGTCGGACGCCTTTCCTGGCGGCCAGCATTGGGTACAGTGCCGAGTTATCTGCGCCGTAATGTGTCGCTGACTATCGGTATCTTGCTGCTGTCGCTGCTCGCACTGTTCATCGTGATCGGTAATCTGGCGGTCGACACCGACCTTGCGCGCCCGCTCTCGGTGCGTGCGCTGCAACCGCCGTCGTGGGATCATCTGTTCGGCACGGACCGGCAGGGGCGGGATCTGCTTGCAGCAATGGTTGCCGGCACGCCGCTCACGCTGAAGATCGGCTTCATCGCCGGTTTCCTGGGCGTTGGGATTGGCACTGTGCTGGCATTCATCGCCGGATATTACCGCGGTTTTACCGACACTGTGATCCGCGGGATCGCCGACATCGGACTGACCGTGCCTGGGCTTCTGGTGTTGATCATCATCGCGGTCTCGGTGCGTGGCGGGCTCACCGTGAATGAGATGGCGCTGGTCGTTGCCTCGCTCGCGTGGTTGAACCCGACGCGCACCATCCGCGCGCAGGTGCTTACCTTGCGCGAGCGTGGCTATGTGGAAGTGGCGCGGCTGAATGGTATGAGTGGTCCGGAGATCATCCTGCGCGAGATGATGCCGAACCTGTTGCCCTATCTCGCTGCCACGCTGGTGAGCGCAGTATCTGCTGCGATTCTGGCATCGGTCGGACTGGAGGTATTGGGCTTGGGGCCGCTGGAGTCGCCAACGCTGGGGATGACGCTCTATTGGATCAATTTCAATGCGGCGATCTTGAATGGCTGGTGGTGGTGGTGGGTGGCACCGATTGTCATCATCCTGATCGTCTTCCTCGGTCTGTTCTTCCTGACGATCGGATTGGATGAGATCGCCAATCCTCGCCTGCGCCAAGCAGCATGAATCAGCCTGTACTTCGCGTCGAACATCTGCGCGTTGCGTACGACCACCCACTCGGGGTGGTGCGAGCGGTTGACGATGTGTCGTTTAGCCTGCGACCGCATGAACGGTTCGGGCTGGCGGGCGAATCTGGTTCAGGCAAATCCACCATGGCTTTGGCCATTCTGCGTATGATCCGGCCGCCGGGGCATATCGACGGCGGTGAGGTCTGGCTGCAAGACACCAGGCTGTTGTCGCTGGCAGATGATGCGATGCGGCGGCTTCGGCTGGCCGGTATCGCATTGGTGCCGCAGGGTTCGATGAACGCACTGAACCCCGTGCTGCGCATCCGTGCACAGATCGCCGATGCGTTGGACGACCACGGCACTAACCTGTCGAAACGCGACTTCGAACAGCGCGTGCGGGAGCTGCTGAGCCATGTCGGATTGGCGCCCGAGGTCGCAGATATGTATCCGCATGAACTCTCCGGCGGGATGAAGCAGCGTGCGTGCATTGCCATCGCGATCTGCCTGCAGCCCAAGGTGATCATCGCCGATGAGCCGACCAGCGCACTCGATGTTGTGGTCCAGCGCCAGGTTATGGCGACGTTGGCCCGCGTCCAGCAGGAACTCGGCGCAGCTGTGGTGCTGATCGGCCACGACATGGGCCTGATGGCGCAGTTCGTCGATCGGCTTGGCGTGATGTACGCGGGGCGGCTGGTGGAGATCGCGCCGATCGGTGAGATCATCACCGCGCCCCGACATCCGTACACGCAGATGCTGATTGCCAGCCTTCCCTCACTGGAACGGAAGGGCACGATGCAGGGGATACCGGGCCTGGCACCTTTGCTGCGCGAGCTTCCGCCCGGCTGCGCCTTTCATCCGCGTTGTCCACGCGCTGTCGCGCGTTGCTCGGCTGAGCGACCGGAGCTGCGCGACGTTGGCGAAGGCGTCCAGGCAGCGTGTCATCTCGCATGATGGCCGGATCCCATCCATGACGGCGTTGCTGGAGGCCCGGCATGTCACCAAGGCTTATGGCGCAGGCTTGGTAGGTCATGAGGGCATCGTCGCGTTGCAGGACTTTTCGCTGACGCTCGAGGTTGAGCGTCCTCGGATCATCGCCATCGTCGGCGAGAGCGGCAGTGGCAAGACCACACTTGCGCGCCTGTTGCTTGGGCTGGTCCCGCCGAGCGTGGGCCAGGTGATGTATCATGGGCAGGATCTGCACAGCCTGTCAGCGGAACAGCGCCGCAATTTCCGCCGCGACATTCAAGCGATCTTTCAGGACCCGTACGGTGTGTATAACCCGTTCTATCGCGTGGACCACATCCTGACGACGCCAGTACGCAAATTCCGCCTGGCGCAGAGGCGAAGCGAGGCGCGCAGCCTGATCGAGGATGCCTTGCGTGCTGTGGGCCTTCGCCCCGAAGAGATACTTGGGCGGTACCCGCACCAACTCAGCGGCGGCCAGCGTCAGCGGGTGATGGTGGCGCGCGCGCTGCTGCTCCGGCCGCACCTGATTGTGGCGGACGAGCCGGTGTCGGTGGTGGACGCGTCGTTGCGCGCGACGATCCTTGGGTCGCTGCGCCAGCTCAATCAGGAACGTGGCATTTCGATCATCTACATCACGCATGATCTCGCGACGGCATACCAGGTCGCCGACAGCATCATCGTGCTGTATCGCTCGGTGCTGGTCGAAGCTGGTGATGTCGAACTGGTGGTGAAGACGCCCAAGCACCCTTACACGCAACAGCTGATCGCTTCGGTCCCGCAGGTGAGCACTGAGCGGACCTGGCTCGACGAACGGCCCGGCAGCCAAGCGGCAGTGGCGACGCTGAGTGGCTGCAAATTTGTCTCTCGCTGCCCGCTAGCCCTGCCAAAATGTTCCGAGGTCGCGCCACAGCCGCGCCCCACCGAGCCAGGTCGTGAGGTGGCCTGCCACGTCGCGGCTTCGGTGTAGCCTTCGCGGCCAAAGCAGGAGATAACGGCGCCCGAGGAGACCCGATATGCCCGATACCATGCCAGTCCGCACCTGGTCGCCAGATTCCTGGCGCGCCTGCCCGATCCGACAGGTGCCGAGCTATCCGGACCCAGAGAAGCTTGCATCGATGGAAGCGCGCATTGGCCGCTATCCGCCGCTGGTGTTTGCCGGCGAGGCGCGTCGCCTGAAGGCGCACCTAGCACTGGCAGCCGAGGGTAAGGCGTTTGTGCTGCAAGGCGGCGACTGCGCCGAGAGTTTTTCCGACTTTACCGCTAACATTATCCGCGACACGTTTCGTGTGCTGCTGCAGATGGCGGTGGTGCTGACGTTCGGCGCGTCCCTGCCCGTGGTGAAAATGGGTCGAGTGGCGGGGCAGTTTGCCAAACCACGGTCATCGGACAGCGAGACACAGGGCGACGTCACGCTTCCATCGTATCGCGGCGACATCATCAACGGGCCGGAGTTTTCGTCCGAGGCGCGCACACCTGATCCGGCGCGGATGGAGTTCGGATACTTCCAGTCAGCCAGCACGCTGAACCTGCTGCGCGCGTTTGCTTCGGGCGGCTACGCGGACCTGCACGAGGTGCATCGTTGGAACCTGGAATTTGCCGCCCGTTCGCCACTTGCGGCAAGATATCAGGACCTGGCGCATCGGATCGATGAGACGCTGTCATTCATGGCGGCGTGCGGGATGACTAGTACGACGACGCGCGATATGCGCGAGACCGACTTCTACATCAGCCATGAAGCGCTGCTGCTGCCGTACGAACAGGCGTTGACCCGCATCGATTCTACGACCGGCGACTGGTACGGCTGCTCGGCACATTTCCTGTGGATTGGTGACCGTACGCGACAGCTGGAGGGCGCGCATGTAGAGTTCCTGCGCGGAGTCAAGAATCCACTCGGCATGAAGATCGGGCCCACGCAGGAACCGGATGACCTGTTGCGGATCCTGGAGCGACTGAATCCGGCGAACGAACCCGGACGCATCACCCTGATCAGCCGTATGGGTCACGACAAAGTCGGTGCGCGGCTGCCGCCCCTGCTGCGCGCTGTTGAGCGCGCTGGCGCGAAGGTGGTGTGGCTGTGCGATCCGATGCACGGCAACACGGTTTCAACCGTCGCCAAGCTGAAGACGCGCAACTTCGACCAGATCCTCTCAGAAGTACGCAGCTTCTTTGATGCCCACGCTGCGGAGGGCACTTGGGCTGGTGGCGTGCATGTGGAGATGACGGGCCAGGACGTCACCGAATGTACCGGCGGTGCGCACCGCCTGACCGAAGCCGACTTAACTGAGCGGTATGAGACGTTCTGCGATCCTCGGCTTAACGCGGAGCAATCGCTGGAACTGGCGTTCCTGGTCGCGGAGGAATTGAAGCAGCGTCGAGCACCGAGCGGGGTGGTTCAGGTGGCGGCGCAGTAGGCGTGGCCCCAGAGTCTGACCTCGCGGCCGATATCGCCGCACGGACGGACAGCTACTTCAACCGCACGCGGCGCATTGTCGCTCGGTTCGGCGACAAGCACGTGACCTATGCCGTGTTCATGCGCCGTCCAGTGATATCAGCGCCGCGGCTGATGATGGACTGGCTGGAAACCGTGGCGCACACGCGGAGGACCAAGCTCGAAATTGAATTGATGTATCCCGAGGGTGCGTGGGTCGGCGCAGGCGAACCGCTTGCCTATATCGACGGCAGCCTTGAGCAGCTGTCGGACCTTGAGACAATTCTGCTCCAGAAGATCGGTCCCGCCTCGGTGGCGGCGCACAACGCCTATCAAATGTGCCTTGCCTTGCCGGAGGTCGGCTTCCTCGCCATGGAGGCGCGGCACTGCGCCGGCGCCGAGATGCAGGACATGATGGGCTACGCCGCCTCGGTGGGCAGCGAGGCGGCGAGGCGTGAAGGCGCCAAAGGGTTCATCGGCAATGCCAACGATGCCACCGCGCATTGGTACGGCACAGCGCGCGGCTTCGGTACGATGCCGCATTCGCTGATCGGCTATGCGGGATCGACGCTGCGTGCGGCAGAGATGTTCCGCGAGACATTTCCCGACGAGCCGATGACGGTTCTCTGCGACTACTTTGGTCACGAGATCACCGATTCCCTCGCGGTTTGCGCGCGCTTCCCCGACCTGGCGACTGCTGGCGGGCTGTCATTTCGCCTGGACACGCATGGCGGCCGCTTCATGGAAACCCTTGATCCGGCGGAGAGTTACGCGGTGCTGGAGCGGCATGCGCCCGGTGCCATCCGGCGATATCGCAGCGAGACAGAACTACGGTTCCTGGTTGGCACCGGCGTTTCGGCGGCCGCGATCTGGCGCATGCGCGAGGCGCTGGACGATGCCGGCTACCCCAATGTGCGTATCGTTGCATCATCAGGCTTTGGCGTGGAGAAGTGCCGTGTGATGGCGGACGCCAAGGCGCCGATTAACCTCGTAGGCACCGGCAGCTTCATTCCGGATGCTTGGCACGAGACGTATGCGACCGCGGATATCGTCCAATATGATGGGGTGCCACTGGTCAAAGTAGGGCGTGAGTTCCTGCTGCGAACGAATGGAGCAAGAAAGTCAGCCGGCTGAATGTGCGATCGTTCGCGACGTTGACTCATCGGATTTGCCCAACCTAACGTCAGCCGACGGCTCGCCGGGGTGCCGCTGCACACAATACCCTGGGTCGGCAGGGAGATCAGGATGGCCAATATCGTTCGGAAGGCGTCGCGCCGCGATGTCCTCAAGGTCGCGGGCATCGGTGGCGCGGGCGCATTGTTGGGCGCCAGAACCGGTCATTCCGCGACCAAGAACCTCAGCTTCATGCACGAGAGTTCGTTCATCCAAACCTACGACGACTTTTTCAAGAAGACGCTCGTCCCTGAATATGCGAAGGCCACCGGGATCACGGTCGACTACCAGTTGATCAGCGTCGGCAGTCTGCAAACCCGAATGGCAACTGCAGCGGAGACCGGCAACGGGCCGGACATGACACTGACGTTCTTCAATTGGCCATTCCTGTTCGACGAAAAGCTGGTCGATGTCAGCGACATTGCTGAGGAGATTGGGAAGAAGAACGGTGGCTGGTACGATTCCGCGAAGGAAGCCGTCATCGTGAACGGCAAATGGAAGGCGATCCCATTCGGCAACGTTGGCCAGATTATGAACTGGCGCAGTGACTGGTTCGAAGAAGCAGGCATTAAGGAGTTCCCGGACACATGGGACGCCTTTCTGGAGGCTGGAACGAAGCTGAAGAAGGCGGGCCATCCTTTTGGCCTCGAGCTGGGTCATGGGTTCGGTGACAACCATGGGTGGCTGTACCCACTGCTGTGGTCATTCGGCGCGCGCGAGGTGGAGCCGGACGGCAAGACGATAGTGATCGACTCCGACGAGACGGCACGTGCGGTGGACTATTGCCGTAAACTGTTCCAGGACGCCGTCCTGGAAGACTGCCTTGGCTGGACCGATGTCAGCAACAACAAGGCCTGGATGAGCGAACAGATCTCGTGCACCAACAATGCCGAGAGCATCCTGTGGTTTGCCAAGAAGCAGTTTCCGGATATCGCCAAGGTGACGCAGCAGTCGCTCAATCCGCAGGGTCCGAAGGGGCGGTTCCACATCCTCGCGCCCTGGAGCCACGCGATTTACAATTTCTCGCCGAATCAGAAGGAGTCGAAGGATTTCCTGGTCTGGCTGATGGATCCGAAGCAGGTCGAGCGTTGGTACGCTTCTGCCGACAGCTATTACGCACCCTACCTGAAGGCCTATGACGATGCACCGCTGTGGCATGTCGAGGAGCGCAACCTTCCATACCGCGACTCCCTGAAGACCTCGCACCTGCCTGGCTGGCCGGCGCCGGTCAGCCGCCAATCATCGGAGAGCGTCGCGAAATACGTGGTCGTCGACATGTTTGCCAAGGCATGCACCGGCAAGCCGACCAAGGATGTGATTGCCGACGCAAAGGCGCAGTTGCAGCAGATTTACAAGCAGGCCTAATGGCCTCGGCGCACACACAAGCTCTGCCGCGCCCGACGCTGCGTCCTCGCCCCGCGTTCAGCCTGCGCCGCTGGACCGAGCGCGAGGGCGTCTTCAGCTGGCTGATGGTCATCCCTCCGGCGCTGTTTCTGGCGGCGCTGGTAGGATATCCGTTTGTATATGGCATCTGGCTAAGTCTGGAGGACCGTCCGGTCGCCAAGGCCGGGGTATTCGTGGGACTGGCCAACTTCGTCGCCAATCTGCACGACCCCGTGTTCTGGCGCGTGGCACAGAACACTTTCCTCTACACGTTTGCCGCGACGGCGCTGAAGATGGTAGGTGGACTGGCGCTCGCGCTGGTGATGAACCAGGAGTTCAGGTTCAAGAACCTGATCCGTGCAGTGATGCTGCTGCCGTTCATCGTGCCGACGGTGCTTTCGACCATCGCCTGGATGTGGATCCTTGATCCTTCGTTCAGCGTGATCAACTGGTTCTTGGTCCATTGGGGGATCGCCAATCCGGGACCGTCTTGGCTGGGCAATCCGTATTGGGCGATGTTCTCGCTGATCATGGTCAACACGTGGCGTGGCCTGCCGTTCTACGCAATCACGCTGCTCGCGGGTCTGCAGACAATTTCACCGGAGCTGTATGAGGCCGCGACGATCGATGGTGCGTCTACCTTCGCGCGATTTCGCTACGTAACCGTGCCACTGCTGAAACCGGTGATCTTCATCGTGACGATGTTCTCGGTGATCTTCACCTTCTCGGACTTCCAGTTGGTGTATGTGCTGACCCGTGGTGGCCCCGCCAACGCCACACAGCTGTTTGCTACATACGCATTCGACGTTGCAATGAGCGGCGGCCAATTCGGTCTGGGCGCATCGATCGCACTGTCGATGTTGCCTCCGCTGGCATTGTTGATCGCCGGCATGGCCTGGTACATGCGGAGCGAGAAGACATGATCGTCGAGAAGCGCGGCTTTCGCGCTCGATCGCTGAAGCTGTGGCTGCCACTCGCCTTCTTCATGATATTCAATCTATTTCCGTTCTATTGGATGGCGATCACCTCGCTAAAGCCCAACAGCGAGCTGTACAGCCGCAAGATTATGCCGCTGGTCGTCTATCACCCCACGCTTGAACATTTCGTCAATCTGCTCAGCGAGACCAGTTTTCTTCTCTGGACCTATAATACGATGCTGGTGGCGGTGGTCTCGACCGCGATCTCGCTGATTTTTGGCGTGATGCTCGCGTATCCGCTCGCCCGCATGAAGTTTCCAGGGGCGGCATTGATCTCGTTCGCGGTGGCGGCAACGTACCTGGTGCCTCAGCCACTGCTGTTCATTCCGCTAGCGGACATTATCAACCGCCTCGGTCTTGGCGATACGCTGACCTCGGTCATACTTACCTATCCAACGCTTCTGGTGCCGTTCTGTGCGTGGCTGCTGATGGGTTACTTCAAATCGGTGCCGCACGAACTGGAGGATGCCGCACGGATCGATGGCGCCACCCGGCTGCAGACTATGTTTCGCATTTTCCTACCGCTGTGTATCCCAGGATTTATCTCGGCCGGTATTTTCGCCTTTACGCTGGCGCAGAACGAATTTCTCTATGCGCTGATCTTCCTTACCAAGACCGATGTGCGGACGGTTCCAGTCGGCGCGATTGCCGAATTGGTTCGAGGCGATGTGTTCTACTGGGGCCAGTTGATGGCGGCTGCACTCCTTGGGTCGATCCCGGTCGCAATCATCTATTCGTTCTTTGTGGAACATTACGTCGCAGGCCTGACGTCAGGCGGCGTGAAGGCATAGGCCGATCTTGGTTGATTCCTGCGCGTCCCCTGCCTAGCTTGCTTGGATGAGCGATCTTTTCGCCCCCGATGGAGGCTGGCGTGTGCGGATCCTCGACTTGTCGGGGGGCGCGCAGGACAACATCGTGGAAGAGGTCGGCGGATTTGAAACACTGATGCAGGCAAATGCCTTCGCTCGACGGTATGTGCGGGACTCGGTGGAGCGTTGTCGCGTTCCTGGCATGACTGCGAAGGAAGTACTGGAAAGCTGGTTTGCCTACGGCGAGGACGTGGAGGTGATTGACGCCGGTGACGCCGGCTGGCGCAGCGCAAACGAACTCGGCGATTTTGTCGACCACCCCGCGGCGGCAGAGGATCGCGACTGGCGCATGCTCGATCCGCGCCGGATC
>JBKPOG010000020.1:0-9953 GCA_046732975.1 Pseudomonadota bacterium | reverse complement strand
AGAAGGTCGGCGCGACCGAGTTCCTGGGCTACAGCACCGAAACGGCCGAGGCCGAGATCGTCGCGCTGGTGGTGAGCGGCGCTCCTGTCAGCACCGCTGCGGTAGGAAGCGATGTCGCGGTGGTGCTGAACCAGACGCCGTTCTATGGCGAGAGCGGCGGCCAGGTCGGCGACACCGGCACCATCAGCGGGCCCGACGGCCTGCGCATTGCGGTGACCGACACGCAGAGGAAGCTGGGCGATCTGTTCGCGCATCTCGGCCGCGTCGAGGCCGGCGAGGTGCATGTCGGCACGCCCGTGCTGGTAGAGGTGGAGCACGCACGGCGCAGCAATATCCGCGCGCACCACTCGGCGACACACCTGTTGCACGAGGCGCTGCGGCGGAGGCTGGGCACGCATGTCACGCAGAAGGGCAGCCTGAATGCGCCCGACCGGCTGCGGTTCGACATCTCGCAGCCGCGCCCGCTGACCGGTGACGATATCGCCGCGGTGGAGGCGGAGGTGAACGCGCGCATCCGCGAGAACAGCGAAGTGAGCACGCGGCTGATGACGCCGGACGCGGCGGTCGAGATGGGAGCGATGGCGCTGTTTGGAGAAAAATACGGCGAAGAGGTGCGTGTCGTTGCGATGGGTAGGGGAGAAGGGAACAAACCAGCCTACTCGATCGAACTGTGCGGCGGCACGCATGTGCGGCGCACTGGCGATATCGGCTATTTCAAGATCCTGTCGGAGGCGGCGGTGGCGGCGGGGGTGCGCCGCATCGAGGCGGTCACCGGTCCGTTCGCCGAAGCCGTGGTGGCGGAAACGCAGCGGCGGCTGAACGATGTCGCCGGCGCGCTGCGGTCAAGTCCGGCGGATGCGCCAGAGCGGGTGGCGGCGACGCAGGAGAGCGTGCGCCGGCTGGAGCGCCAGGTGGCTGACCTGCAACGCAAGCTGGCCACCGGCGGCGGTGCAGCCGAGGTCCAGGAGGTGAACGGCGTGAAGCTTGCCGCGCGCAACCTGGGCGAGGTGCCGGCACGCGACCTGAAGGGCCTGGCGGATGCGATCGGCAAGCAGCTGGGCAGCGGTGTGGTGGCACTTGTATCCACCGCGGAGGGCAAGGCCAGCATCGTGGTCGGCGTGTCGCAGGACCTGACCGGGCGGTTCAATGCGGTGGAATTGGTCCGCGCGGCGTCGGCTGCGGTCGGCGGCAAGGGCGGCGGTGGTCGTCCAGATATGGCGCAGGCCGGCGGCCCCAATGGTGGACAGGCAGAGGCGGCGCTGGCCGCTGTGCGAGGCGCACTGGCGGCGTAGCCGTCGCGCTGCAGTCCCGTGATATCTGTAGACACGGCCTGCCGTGAACAGGTGGCCACGCGCCTTGCGTTCTTCGTGGTCGGATTTGGCATGTCGGCCTGGGCGCCACTGGTGCCGTTCGCGCAGGCGCGCAGCGGCATCGGCGCATACGGCCTGGGATTGCTGCTGCTGTGCCTTGGCGCCGGTTCGATCGTCACGATGTCGCTCGCAGGCGCTCTGGCGGCGCGGTTCGGCTGCCGTCGCGTCATGATCGCCTCAACGGTGCCGCTCTGCGTCAGCCTTCCGCTGCTGGCGGTGCTGGTCCATCCCGCCGCTCTGGCTGGCGCGCTGCTGATGTTCGGCGGTGCGCTTGGATCGCTGGACGTTACGATGAATATCCAGGCGATCATCGTGGAGCGCGCCAGCGGACGAGCGATGATGTCGGGGTTCCACGGGCTGTTCAGCGTGGGTGGCATTGCCGGCGCGGCCAGCGTCGCGTTGACGCTGGGTATCGGCGCGTCGCCGCTGGTCGCCACCCTGAGTGTCGTCGCCATCATCGTTGCCGTGATCGGACTGGCCCGGCCGCACCTGCTCGCCTATGGCAGCGAGGCTGACGCCCCAGGCTTCGCCCGGCCACGCGGTATCGTTTTGTTCATCGGCGCGCTGTGCTTCGTGGCATTCCTGGCGGAAGGCGCGATGCTGGATTGGAGCGCAGTGTTCCTGACCTCGGACGTCGGTATGGCAACAGCCTATGCCGGGCTGGGCTACGCCACGTTCTCGGCAACTATGACGATCGGCAGGCTTACCGGCGACCGCGTCGTGGCACGGTTCGGCGGCCCGAGCATCGTCGTGTCCGGCGGCCTCTTCGCAGCGCTCGGTTTTGCAGTAGCGACAATCGCCATGTCCTGGCCACTGGTTTTGCTGGGCTTTGGCCTGATCGGCGCCGGGTGCGCCAACATCGTACCGGTGCTGTACACGAGCGTCGGTCGTCAGAGTGTCATGCCCGAACATGCGGGGGTCTCAGCCGTTACCACGCTGGGCTATGCCGGAATCCTCGCTGGGCCGGCACTGATCGGCTTCGTCGCACAAGCTGCGAGCCTGTCGTTTGCATTCCTGCTGCTGATGTTGTTGCAGTTGGGTGTCGCGGTCGGCGGGTGGCTGCTGCGCGACGCTCGCCTTACATCATGTCGCCGCCATTGACGTGCAACACCTGCCCGGTCACGAACCCTGCGGCGTCGCTGGCCAGATAGGTGCAGGCAGCCGCGATCTCATCGACATGGCCGGCACGGCGAACCGGGATTTCCTTCACGCGCTCGCCATAGCCGTTGCGGAACTGTGGATACTGCGTCCAGTCGCGCGTGGTATCGATCAGCCCGGGCGACACGGTGTTGCACGTGATCCCGAACGGGCCGAACTCGATCGCCAGTGCCTTCGCCATGGCATAGACGCCAGCCTTGCAGGTGATGTTGTGCACGCGGTTGGGAATGGGCATGAAGCCGTCGCGGCCGGAGATGTGGATGATGCGTCCCCAATTGCGCTGCTTCATGCCTGGGATCACTGCACGCGCGAGATAGAACGACGCGTTGAGGTTGGAGTTCATGATGCGCTGCCACTCCTCGAGCGAGATATCGAGGAACGGCGTGTGCAGGCGCAGCGAGGCGTTGGACACCGAAATGTCGACGCTGCCGAATGTCGCGGTGGCCTGATCAACCATGCCCTGCACCGCCGCGGGATCGGCGACATCGGCGAGCACCGCCAGGGCGCCGACGCCGAGCGTGCGCGCCTCTGCCGCGACGCCGTCGATAGCGGACTGATTGCGGTGGCCGTTCACCACGACGTTTGCTCCAAGGCGTGCGTACGCCAGTGCGATGGCGCGGCCGATGTTTTGGCCGGAGCCGGTGATCAGCGCAGTGCGGCCGGCAAGCGGCCTGGTTGGTTCGGTCACAGTCGGTCCTTCCGGATGAGTGTGGTGCTCAGCGCTTTTCCGGCTTCGATTTGAAGCTGCGCGTCGGGACGTCGCGGAACAGCGAGAGATGCGTGTGCTGCGCGAGCCACGGCGCACCGACGCGATCGCGGACGAACACGATTGTGGCGCGGCCCGGCCGATCATACGGCGTGCCGTCCTGGCGATAGCCGGTGGAATCAAAGATGCCCATGCCGACAGCCTGCAGCCGGTCGGGCGAGACGATGGCGCGTATGTCCGGGCGGAAACGGAACTCGTCGATGTGCGGCCAGACATTGCGCCACTGCTGCTGTTCGGCTGCATCGCGACCGGTCATGAAGTCGGTGAAGGTGCCGAATGCGATCATGTCGGGTGAGAAGATCGGTCGTGCGCCGATGAAGTCCACGTCTCGCACATGTGCGGCCAGCGTTTCGAACCAGGTTGTGACGCCGGCGATGTCGTCCGGATGGACTGTCATTGTCATCTCCTCAGCGGCCGCGGAAGTTCGGCTTGCGGCGCTCACGATTGGCGCGGATGCCTTCCTGCATGTCCTCGCTGTTGCGCACGCGCCCGAGTGTCTGGCTGATCGCGACCATGCGTTCCACCGGGCCAATCGGCAGAACGTCGCCCACCAGCCGCTTGAGTGCGCCGATCACCAGCGGCGCAGACTCCAGCATCTCATTTGCCATCGCCAGTGCTTCGGTTTCATGCTGGCCGTTGGGGACGACGCGGTTGACGAAACCCACCTCATAGGCGCGCTGGGCACTGACCTTGCTGCACAGAAGCATCATCTCCATGGCGAGCTTGTGCGGCATGCGGGATGCGAGTGAGCTGATCATGCCGCCGGTGACGCCAAGCTTCGCCTCCGGGTAGTAGAAGATTGTGCTTTCAGTTGAAACCATCAGGTCACACATCATCACCATCACAATACCGCCGCCGATGCACCAGCCGGAGGTGGCGGCGATGATCGGCTTGTCGGTGTTGAAGCCGACCGTTGGAATGGCGCGCCAGAGCTCGGGCAGATCGGTGACATCGGCGCCGGCGGTGAAGGCGCGCTCGCCGACCGAACTGAGGATCGCCACCCGCTGATCCGAGGCATCGAACGCCTCGAACGCCTGCTGCAGTTCCACTGCCACGGCGCTGGAGATGGCGTTCATCTTCTCCAGGCGGTTGATGCGGATGATCGATACAAGCCCGCGCTGTTCTGTGGTGACGACGCTCATGGTGGTTCCGCTCATGGGTTCATGTGAGGGCAGAGAGTTGAATCTTATCGGCAGATCACGCAAGGTCCTGCGCTAAGAAGCGATACGGTGCTGCCATGACCGAACACATTTCCATTTGCGAAGTAGGTCCGCGCGACGGGCTGCAGATCGCCAAGACCCGCATGACCACCGAGGCGAAGGTGCACTGGATCCAGGCGATTGCCGCCGCCGGCGTGAAGGAGATCGAGGTCGGCAGCTTCGTGCCGCCTCGGGTCATTCCGCAACTGTCGGATACGCCCGAGGTTGTCGAGCAATGCCTGAAGATCCCCGGCCTGGTCGTGCAGGCGCTCGCTCCCAATCTGCGTGGCGTGCAGAACGCGTATAACGCCGGCGTGCACAAGATCAGCATCCCGGTCTCGGTCAGCGACGGCCACAGCATGGCCAACCTGAACCGTATGCCGGAGCAGTCAATCTCCATGATGCAGGAGATCATGGACTGGCTGACCGCGCAGCCGCGGAAGGTGCCGGTGGTTGCCGGCTGCTCGACCGCGTTCGGCTGCTCGATTGATGGAGTCGTGCCGACGGCAAAGACCGTCGCGCTGGCGAAGGGCCTGGCGGATGCCGGCGTCGATCAGATCATGCTGGCGGACACGGTGGGCTATGCGCACCCGGCGCAGATCAAAGAGGTGGTGCGGGCGACGCGCGAGGCGATCGGCGACACGCTGTACGGGCTACATCTGCATGATACCTGCGGTCTTGGCATCGCCAACGCGCTGGCCGGGCTGGAGAAAGGCATTCGCGCCTTCGATGCCTGCCTGGCGGGGCTAGGTGGTTGCCCGTATGCCCCGGGCGCCTCCGGCAACGTCGTCACCGAGGATCTCGTGTTCATGCTGGAAAGCATGGGGTTTGCCACCGGGATCGATCTGCAGAAGTTGATCGATGCGCGCCGGCTGCTGCATGAGGGGCTGCCAGCCGAGCCGATGCAGGGCCAGGTGCCGAAGGCCGGCATCCCGAGAACGTTCAAGGCAGCGGCCTGAGGCCCCAGGAAGCGTTCCAGCCTGGCGCCGCCAGCGCCTCGGTTGACGCGGGCATCAACGCCTCGGAGGGCTGCAGCACGCGGCGCTCTCGCTGGGCGCGTCACAGGCTTGGCCCAATTCCGCCAACGGTTTAGGTTGTGCGCACAGAACGAAACAACGCAGCGATGTTGAGATAGTGCTTGCCGGACGTTTTGCACGAGAAGGTTGCGGGGCAACAGTGGCGCAGACCAGGACTGCGCGATACGCTCCGGGCTGCGACGCACGCGTCGCATGAGCGCCTGCATGGGCATCAGGGTCTAGCCGCCGTCGCCACCGGGCAGATCTCACGGGCCGGCTACTGCAGCCTGCTCAGGCGACTGCTCGGGCTCTATGCCCCGTTGGAATTGGCTCTCGGTCTACCGCCAGAGCGAAGCCTGTGGCTCCAGGCTGATCTGGACAGCCTGGAGGCGTGCAGCGCAGGGCCCGTGCCGCTATGTCCATATCTGCCGCGCGTCGACAATCTCGCCCAGCGATTAGGCGCGCGCTATGTCATCGAGGGCGCAGCACTCGGTGGACAGCTTCTCGCTGGACGGCTGGATTCGGTGCTGGGACATGGTGAGCCAGCAGGCCGCCGTTTCTTTATCGGGCGCGGGACTGCCAGCGGGTCCGCCTGGCGGTCATTTCTCGCGGAGCTCGCAGCCTTCGAGACTGCGGCCTTCGTGACTGACGCGGGACCGCGCGATGCGCTCATCAAAGCTGCCAGCGACACATTCGTCGCATTCGAGCAGTGGCTCGCCGGATGGGCGGGTCGGTCGGCCGCATGAACATCCAGTTCGACCTCACCAATTGCGACAAGGAACCGATACACATCCCAGGTGCCATTCTGCCACATGGAGCAATGTTGGTACTCGACTGCGACACCTACGAAATCTTGCAGGCGGCCGGCGAGACGTCAGGTTTGCTAGGCCGCCCCCTTGAGCAGCTGCTTGGACAGAAGCCCGAGACCTTGCTGCGGCCGGACCAGATAAGCCTGTTGCACGAGTTATGTGCCGACGCGCCGTTGACCACACCACGCCATTTGCTCGACCCCATTCTGCGTGTGCAGCCTGATCGACCGGTCGATGCCAGTATTCATCGTGCCGGTGATCATTTCGTATTGGAATTCGTACCGGCGGACCTGCAGGAGGGCGCAAGGCGTGACGCTCTGGCGGTGCTGCAGGAACTGGTGGATGGCTTGGATCAGGCCAACTCGCTGCAGGCACTCTGCCAGCTCGCGTCGGAACGGGTGCGTCGAGTCACCGGCTACGATCGGGTGATGGTGTATCGATTTCAACCTGACGAATCGGGGTGGGTGTACGCTGAGAGCCGCGATCCTCGACTGGTTTCGTTCCTGGATCTGCATTATCCGGCAGCGGACATTCCATCCCAGGCTCGGGCATTGTATCTGCGCAACTGGCTGCGAATGATCGTGCAGATCGACTACACCCCGGCAAGGCTAGTACCAGAGATCAATCCGCGTACGGGCCGGCCGCTGGACATGAGTTACGCAACCCTGCGCGACGTTTCACCTGTTCATCGCGAATATCTGCGCAACATGGGCGTGGCAGCCTCGATGTCGATTTCGGTCGTGGTGCAGGGGCGCCTGTGGGGATTGATCGCTTGCCACCATTACAGCCCGCGTCAGCTGCCACGTCATTTGCGCGCCGCATGCGAGATTTTCGGTCCCATCTTTTCCTCCCAGGTTGACGCTCGTCAGCGTGTCGATGACATGGACGCGCACCTCGCCAGCCGTGGCATTCTGCAGGAGATCTTGAGCGGTCTCACGGCTCAGGCGGACTTCGCCGAGGGGCTGGTCAGCGTCTCCCCCAGTCTGATCGAGTATATTGTCGCTGGCGGAGCGGCGGTCAGCGCGATTGGGCGCGGCGGCGTCGCACTCTTCCTGAACAATGCCATTCGTTCACTAGGGCGGACGCCCGCTCAGGAACTCCTGCAAGCTTTGGCCGAATGGGTCGTCACCAAACTAAATCAAGACGGCCTGTTCGCAACCGATCGCCTGAGCGAGCTGTGGCCTCCGGCGCAGCAATTCGCGCACGTCGCCTCTGGGTTGCTGGTGATTTCAGTATCGCGCCAACCGACGGATCTGATCCTTTGGTTCCGGCCAGAGGTCGTCGAGACTGTCACGTGGGCGGGCGATCCCACCAAGGTGAGGGAGCTTGGTCCGAACGGCGAGCGGCTTACGCCGCGGAAGTCGTTCGAGGTTTGGCAACAGGAAGTCCGTGGCCACGCCGCTCCGTGGACGGCGGCGGAAATCCGGGCAGCCATTGATCTACGGGTCGCGTTGCTCGAGCTGATTGTCAATCGGGTCGATGCCGCAGCCCGCGAGCGCGACCGCCTGCGGGAGCAGGAGCGCCTGCTGATGGCGGAGCTGGATCACCGGGTGAAAAACGTACTCGCCAATGTCCAGGCTCTCGTGCGCCAGAGCAGCCGCAATGCAGGCTCGGTGCGCGACTATGTGCGCAGCCTGGAAGCGCGGATCGTTGCGATGGGCAAAGCGCACAGCCTGCTGACGGAAAGCCGCTGGCGGAGCGTGTCGCTGCAAAGCCTGATCGAGGAGGAGCTTGAACAGTTCTCCCGCAGCGGAATTGCAATGCGCGGGCCGGCGATCCTGCTGACTCCCAAGGCCGCGCTTGTGCTGTCATTGGCAGTGCATGAGCTGGCGACGAATGCCAGCAAGTATGGCGCGCTCTCTGTCGAGAGCGGCAAAGTGGCCATAAGCTGGCAGCAGACTGACGAAGGCGGCATGGAGCTGCGTTGGATCGAGACCGGCGGGCCCGCGGTGCGCAAGCCGCATCGGCGCGGCTTCGGCTCTACGCTGATCGAGCGGGCGCTGGCAATCGAGACAGGCGGTGAAGCGCACATCGATTTTCTGGCGACGGGCGTGCAATGCGTCGTGTCGCTGCCGCAGTCATCGCTTATCGATCCGTAGGGAATCTCTCATGACGGAAAGCGGACGGCCAAGGATCCTGGTGGTTGAGGACGCGGCACTCGTCGCGATGCTCCTCGAGGAGATGCTCGACGACTTGGGCTTCGACGTAATCGGACCGGCGACCGATCACGCAAGCGCCTGCCAGATGGCGCGAGAGCCCGGGATCACTGCGGCGATCCTGGATGTCAACTTGCACGGTAGGATGTCCTGGGACGTGGCAGGGCTGCTGAAGGAAGCGAATGTGCCATTCGCCTTCAGTACGGGTTACGATTCAGCGACTGTGCTCCCGCCGCATTTGTCAGACGTCCCGGTGCTGACGAAGCCCTTCGATTCGGAACACCTGGAGCGTCAAATTCACGCGTTGGTAGCGCAACGAACGCACGCAAATCATGCGCCACAATGAGCGCGGCGGTTGGCATGATGGCCAAGTTCCAAAGGCGGAGTTTCCCAGACGCGCTGGGAACGACCTAGATCCGGAGCCGATCAGGACGCTTCGTGGGTCAGTGCCGCCAACTGCGGCGCACCCTCGGCTGCCACTTTCGGCAACTCCTCCGCGGTCAATGTCTCGTGCGCCAGCAGTGCGGCAGCGCCCTCGTCCAGCGCCGGCCGGTTCGCCTGCAGGATTCGCACCGCGCGGTTGAGCGCGCCCTCGAGAAGCGAACGCACCGACCGATCGATCTCGTGCGCCGTCTCGTCGGAGAAGCGGCGCTGCTGCCAGAACACGCCGGGTTGGTTCAGGAACTGACCTTGCTCGGTGTCCCAGGCGACGGGCCCCAGTTTCGAGTCCATGCCGAAGCGCAGCACCATGCCCCGCGCGATGTCAGTTGCCTTGGCGAGGTCGTCGGCCGCGCCGGTCGAGATGTCTTCGCCGAGTTGCATTTCGGCGGCACGGCCGCCCATCAGCACGGTCATCTTGTCGTCCAGTTCCTGTCGTCCCATCAGGAACCGATCGTCCGTCGGCCGTTGCAACGTGTAGCCGAGCGCGCCGATGCCGCGCGGGATGATCGACACCTTCTGCACTGGGTCGCTGCCCGGGATTGCCAGCGCAACCAGCGCATGTCCCATCTCGTGATAGGCGACGACCCGTCGCTCGCGCGGGATCAGGATGCGCGACTTCTTTTCCAACCCCGCGACGATCCGCTCCACCGCGCCGGTGAAGTCACTCTCGGTGATCGAATCACCGCCACGGCGGGTTGCCAGCACCGCCGCCTCGTTCCCCAGATTGGCGAGATCAGCACCGGTGAAGCCGGGTGTCAGTGCCGCGATCTCCTCCAGCGACACGTCAGGAGCCAGCTTCAGGTTCTTGAGGTGGATGCGGAGGATGTCCACCCTGCCCTTCTTGTCAGGCCGGTCCACCAGAACCTGGCGATCGAACCGGCCCGCGCGTAGCAGCGCCGGGTCGAGGATCTCCGGCCGGTTGGTCGCGGCCAGGATCACGATCGCGACCGAGCGGTCGAAGCCATCCATTTCGGCAAGCAGCTGGTTGAGAGTCTGTTCCTTTTCGTCCTGCCCGGCGACCGGGTTGACGCCACGCGC
>JBKPOG010000019.1:0-9541 GCA_046732975.1 Pseudomonadota bacterium | reverse complement strand
CATTTTTTGTCCCTTCGGAAGAGGAGTACCTGGCAAAGTCCATCCAGCTCCATGCGAATCTTTATGCTGATAAAGCGGGATCTTTTGCTGCGATGGAACCCCGGCCGGGTGGTGTGTCTACAGCGTATGACTTTTTGAAGTGCTGTTGGCCTATGCGGGATAAATTTGGTAGTGAATGGAGAAAGGTACCAGAGGATATCCGGCAACCATACTACGTAAAAGCAACGCATAGGACCGTACGGTGCAGCAATGAACTTAGTGCCTTTTTCGTTTATTTAATTCACATCCTGCCGTCAGCATTCAAGGGCAACCAGTAACCATACCAAACCCTGACTATGCATCCCATAAACGGGAACGCCTGCAGGCTGATCTCAATGCTGAGATGGCGCAGGAACGTGTTTAGCTCGGTTGGCGTCGACAGTCATTGCTCGCTTCCACTGGAGAATTCATCCCAAACTCAGGAGGCGATCGAAGTAAGACCAGGTCCGAGCGGCTCTAATGCGCACAAGGATGGTTTCCTTGACTGGTGCCAGAGAAACCCCGCAATCTTCAGTGGAAGCCGGAATGCGCTTACACAGTGCTTGGGAGAGAGCCAATGGCCAACCAATCAGCGGGCAGAAATGGGCTCATTGAGCGGCGTAGCGTGCTGCAGGTCGGGGCCGGGTTTGCTGCCGCTGGACCAGCGCTACTGTGCGGAGCAAATGCCGAAGCGCAGCAACGACCGCAAGAGGCTTCTCATATGACGGTCATTGATGCCCAGGTCCATGCCTATGCGGCGAACACGCCGGAGCGACCTTGGCACAGCGTGCCAAACTGGCCTGCGCACGTTACTGGGGACGAGATGGTGGCGGCGATGGACAAGGTTGGCGTCGATGGCGCGATCTACATCTCGCCCTTTTCGATGTATCAATACGATGGCAGCTATGCGGTGGACGTGCGGCGGGCTCACCCAGACCGGTTCGCACTAGTCAAGCCGGTCAACCCCGACGATCCGGCGGTCGGTGACGTTATCGCTGAGTGGAAGAAGATACCCGGTACGGTCGGGATCCGCATCATTATGACCAAAGAAGCGAAACGCGCCCCGGACGACCCCGGCATCAACCGAATCGTGCGCGCCGCTGTCCAACACGATTTTCCGATCAATGTTCTCTTCTGGGGCGACGTCGACGCGGGTACGGAGCTGATCGACCGTCATCCCGATGCGCGCTTCATCATCGACCATATGGGCATCCTGCAACCGACCGTGCCGCCGGCCCCGCCGCAGCCTTGGGCCGACCTTCCGAAAGTGGTGGAGCTTGCCAAGCGAAAGAATGCGGTGATCAAGATCACTGGCGCCTGCACGCTGTCAAAGGAACCTTATCCGTTCCCAGACATCTGGGATCCTCTCGCGCGCATTTTTGACGCTTGGGGTTTCGATCGCTGCCTATGGGGCACCGACTGGACGCGTGCGTTCGCCGTCGTCAACTACGAGCAAGCGGTTGAGCCTTTCCTAAAGACTGACCGCCTGAGCGCCAGTGAGCGGGCCATGCTGATGGGTGGTGCCACCGCTAAAGCGTATGGTTGGTCGCCGAAGAAGGCTTAGCGCTATAGCGGCCTTCGACTGGATCGGGCGGCCGCGTTGCGCGCGAAAGCAGCCAACCTTCGTGACGCGGTCCGCATCCACCTTTGGGAGGACTATTTTGCGCCAGCCCGCTAGCCTTGCCCGCTTCACGGCGGACCAGCATAAGACGGTCCCGTGTTCGCCGAACACTGGCAGGCAGAGGCGTTCGCCTTGACTGTGCGGCTTCACGAAGCCGGCTGCTTCACCTGACCGGAATGGGCCGGAGCAATTGCCGAGGTGCTGCGCGAGGTCCGGGGCAGCGGCGAGTCAGACGACGGGTCTCGCTATTAGTGCTACTGGCTCAGTGCACTGGAACGTCTTCTGACCAAGAAGCAGGTGCTGAGCGCAACTGATCTCGACAGGCGGAGGGCGGCCTGGACGCAGGCGTATCTCTCGATCCCACATGGGCAGCCTGTCGCACTGCCGGCTGGGTCGCAACGCCAAGCGCTTAACTTCGTGGGCCTGCCGTAAGGCGGCGTAGGCTTATGCCCAAGAAACCGTGGACGATACCTATGACCTCGGATATCGCCTCATATCGGCTTTTGGAATTTGAGCACGAATTCGTCCACCGGCGTCGGATTGCGGAATACGATGCTGGTACGAGCGTCCTCAGGATGCCGGAGGAACTGCGCGTTGGCGACGAACTTGAACCCCGCCGCCTCGACCTCTGAACGCAGCGTCTGTTCTGCGATTCGGTGATAAGTCTTGCCAACTGAGGCGCCGTCTTCAGGCCGAGCTGAATGGTCTGCGATAACAAGGAAGCCGCCTGGCTTTAGTGCGGAAACATAGCCTGATTCATCTTGGCGCGATCGATCCCCATGTAAGTCGTGTCATGATAGGCAAAATAGAAGGTGATGAGGTCGAGATCGTGTAAATCTGAGGGGACCGGATCGTCCGACCGCCGCACGAGTACAGTGACGTTGCTCATCACGGGCATCGTCATCCTCGCGTGCAGTTTCTCGGATTCCTCGTCAACTTGCCCGTAGACACTCCCTGTCGGACCTACGCAACGGACCATGAGCTCTGTGCTGTAGCCGGCACCCGCACCCATATCGAGCACTCTCCATCCCGCCTTCGCTCCAGTGAAGGTGAGGAGGTTCACTGGATCCCGGCGTTTGTCTGTTACGCGATCGGCCTCCGTGCGGTCGGCTTGCGCGATGATGGCTGCATAATCCTGGGCACACACAGGAGCTGCGCCTTTTGCAACAAGGATTGCGAGACTGATCGCGACAACCGCAGCGATGCGCAAAGCGAAGTGGCCGACGGCCGGAAGAGTCATGGTTTCAGGTTCCGGATTGTTGGTCGATGAGTGAACTGATCGCAGCCGCCAAGATGCTAGCCTGGTCGATCTGCTCCATTAGCGCCAATGAGCTGGTTCAGCGCCGCTGCCACAGGTGTTTTGCCCTAATGCCCACCTTTGCCTCGATCGCGGCGGCCGCGTCCAGGCAAAGGTGAACGCTGTTTGTTTCTGGTAACCCCTGGGACAGCCAAGCTGCACTGGCAAACGGCTCTGCGGTGGTTCAGGTCAACCGGCACGGCGACCCCGATGAATATGGCCTTCGCCATCACCTCGTCGCGGAATTAGACGATCTCGCGGGACTTCCCGCGACAGCGTGAATGGTTCGCGCGTCAATGCGTGATCGCCGTGAGCAGAGATCTTGAGCAGAGATCTTGTGACTCACAGCCCTAGCGAAGGCCGGTAAGATGATCGCCGAGTTTGGACCAGCGTCTGCGCGAGCCCTGGCTGCGGACCGCGATCGCCAGTGCCTTTCGCTGGCCGACCAGCACCACCAGCCGCTTGCCGCGCGTCACGCCGGTGTACAGCAGGTTGCGCGCCAACATCATGTAATGCTGCGTCACCAGTGGGATCACCACGGCCGGATACTCTGACCCTTGGCTCTTGTGGATCGTCGTCGCATACGCCAGGACCAGCTCATCCAGTTCACCGAAGCCATAGCGCACATCGCGGCCGTCAAACGCGACGACGAGCTCTGCCTCCTCCTCATCAACCTGCTGCACGATGCCAAGATCACCGTTATAGACCTCGCGGTCGTAGTCGTTCTCGACCTGCATGACCTTGTCACCCGGCCCATAGGTCCAACCAAAGCGCTCTACACGTGCCCCACCCGGCGGGTTGAGCGCTTTCTGCAGCTCTATGTTCAACGAGCGCGCACCAAGGCCGCCGCGGTTCATCGGGCACAGCACCTGAACATCACGGATCGGGTTCAGCCCGAACGCCTTTGGGATACGATCGCGTACAACCGCAACGATCTTGGTAACGCCATCCTCGGGCTCCGCAGCGTCGATGAAATAGAAGTCTGACGGGGCATTGCCATTGGTGAGTTCCGGCATTTGCCCGCGATTGATGCGGTGTGCGTTGGTGATCACCCGGCTACCCGCCGCCTGGCGGAACACCTCCGTCAAACGGACAACCGGTAGCACGTTTGCCGCGATGATGTCCGCGAGCACCTGGCCGGGGCCGACCGACGGAAGCTGGTCGACATCGCCAATGATGAGCAATCCCGCCTCATCAGGTATCGCGCGTAGCAGCGAGCGCATGAGCAGGACGTCGATCATGCTGGCCTCGTCCACGACCAGAAGGTCGCAGTCGAGGGGATGCTCCTCGGTCCGGCGAAACTCGCCCGTGCGCGGGTCCGTCTCCAGCAGGCGATGGATGGTCTTTGCCTCGAGGCCGGTGCTCTCCGAGAGCCTCTTGGCCGCCCGGCCCGTGGGCGCGCACAGCGCCACGCGGACATGCTTGGCGACGACGATCTTCAGGATCGAGTTCACCAGGGTGGTCTTGCCCACGCCGGGTCCGCCGGTGATCACCAACGCCTTACTGGCGAGCGCGAGCCGGACTGCCTCGCGCTGGCTTTTGGCCAGTTGCATGCCGGTCCGGCGCTCCACCCAAGGAATTGCCCTGGCGGCGTCGATGGGCGGCCAGGCCGGCCCACCGGACACCAGAAGCCGCAACCGCTCGGCGATGGTCTGCTCAGCGCGATACAGGCCAGCGAGGAACGCACAGGGACGGCCCTCTATCTGGTCGGCCACGACGTCACCGGCTTCGAGCTCGAGCTCCAACGCCGTTTCGATCAGGGGTTCGGGCACTTCCAGCAGCTTGCCGGTCAATGCCGTCAACTCTGCGAGCGGCAGCCCGCAGTGACCCTCGTTCATCGCCTCAGCCAGCGCGTAGCTATGCCGGCTCTGACCCGGATCAGTGCCGTCTTCTCGATGCCGACGTTGATCGCGATCTGATCGGCCGTGCGGAACCCGATTCCACGGATGTCCCGGGCCAGTCGGTAAGGGTTCTCGCTGATGACCCGAACGGCGTCGTTGCCGTAGGTCTTGTAGATGCGCACCGCACGCGAAGTGCCGACGCCGTTCGCGTGCAGGAACAGCATGATCTCCCGAATGACCTTCTGCTCGGCCCAGCCGGCGATGATCCGCGCCGCACGCTTGGCGCCGATGCCGGTCACCTCCCTTAGACGTGCTGGCTGCTGCTCAATCAGGTCAAACACCGCTTCTCCGAACGCCCGCACCAGCCGCTTGGCGTAGATCGGCCCGATGCCCCGAATCATTCCCGAGGCGAGATACCGCTCGATCCCCTCCACCGTCGTCGGCGGGGTGACCTTGAGAAAAGACGCACGGAACTGCTGTCCGTGTGTGCGATCATGGACCCAGGTTCCGCTGATCTGGACGAACTCGCCGGCGGTGATCATCGCTGCATGTCCGACGACCGTCACCAAATCGCGTTGACCCCGAGCCTTGACCCGCAGTACGCAAAACCCGTTCTCCGGATTGTGGAACGTGACCCGCTCCACCAGACCGGCCAAGGCTTCGGTCACGATCGACTGGCGGTATCGGCCACCCTCCCTGCCCTTCCCAGAATCGGCCTGTGTGTTCTTTCTTCCACGACTGGCGGTTCAGTAGACATCGGCCCGCACTGGGGGACCAGCAGAACCTTGAGGCAGACGACCGAGCTCATCCGGGTTAAGGCGCGGATCAAGGCACTGGCCGAGAAGACGGTCTCCAACGGCTGTACCGAGGCGGAGGCTATGGCGGCGGCCGAAATGGTTGGCCGCTTGCTTGAGCGCTATGCGCTGTCGATGGAAGAGATCGATGTCCGCGAGGAACGCTGCGTCCAAGTTACCGTGCCGATGGGCGGCAAGCAGCGACGTCCGATCGACGGTTGCGTCACGGCGATCGCCCGGTTCTGCGACTGCAAGGTATGGATCTCGCGGGATGACGTGACACCCAGCTACATCTTCTTCGGCTTCGAGGCGGACACGTCCTTGGCCAGTTATCTGTTCACCGTCATTGACCGTGCGATGCGGACAGAGCTTGCGGCATTCCGGATCGCCCATCCCCGATTGGGCGGTGTTGGTTTGCGCCAGGCTTCGAAGAGCTTCCAGCAAGGTATAGCGGCACGCGTTGCGGATCGGCTCGATGAGATGCACCGGGAGCGCGACGCCAGCGTCGCCGCGCAGCGCTCGACCGGCACTGCTCTCATCTTGGTCAAGCATCAGGTCGTGGAGGATGCCTTCCGGGAAACCGAGATACGCCTTGTGTCGGCTGGAAGACTGGGGCGCACGCGTCTGAACGGCGCCTTCCGACATGGGCTGATCGCCGGTGATCGCGTCAATCTCAATCGGCCTGTCGGTGGCACGGACAGATCGTTGCTGCCATGACTGACGGTCGCGACCGCCAACGCAGCAAGGTCTACGCATGGGAGGAGCGCTTCGTCGCAGCACGGGACCCGACCTCGATCGTATTCGCGCAAGCGCAGGGCATGGTTGATGCCCTCTGGGCGGAATTCGGCCTGCGCTTTCCGCCAAAGGTCGAGCGCCTGCCACGCCAGGCTCGTTCCACTATGGCCGACGCCACGCGGCTCTCAATCCGGTTGCCCGAGTCAAGTCCGTCGTGGTGGCTGCTGCATGAACTAGCTCACGTTATGACCAGTACAGCGGACGGACAGTCGGATGGTCACGGGCCAAAGTTCATGGGACTGTATGTCAAGATGCTCGCTCGCTACCTGCGCATGCCCGTGGACGCTTGTCTGATGTCACTCGAGGCAGCGGATATCGAGGTGGATATGCGGGCGGAGCCGATCTTCATCGATGGTCCACTCGTAGGATGATTCGCCGCCGATCACGACGTCTTCCAATTAAAGGTGGAAAATGACGTGACAAAGATCGACATCGACAGGCTAAGTGAGGCTGAACTCGTCGACCTGAACCACCGGGTTGTCGAGCGGCTTCGTTTCCTGCAGCAGATGCGCGCGCATGCCGAGATGCTGGAGTTCAGCATCGGCGACCGTGTTTGCTTTCACGCCGAAGGCCACGGCCTGGTTGAGGGGATGCTCACACGATACAATAGGAAAACGGTGACCGTCATCGCCGATGGCGGCCGCCAGTGGAATGTCTCCCCGAGTCTATTGCGACGGGTTGGTTCGTTCGAGACCGCGGAGACCGACACGTCGAACGTCATTCGCCTGAAATAGACAGTAACTGCTCGGCGCAGTTCGGAAGGCTGAGGTTTGCCGCTGGTCGCAGCAAGGCGGTATAAACTAACACCGGGCCAGGCCGGGGACGATCGTTGTCCTGCAGCGGACTCCGTTCTGACGATGGCCCACAGCAGGTGGTGGCTCAGATGGCCTCTTTTAGCTCCTTCGCAGGACTGAAGGCGACCTTTTTGCTTGGCGCAATCTGCAACGTCTCGCCCGTGGCCGGGTTGCGTCCGGTGCGAGCCTCACGCTTGCGTACCTCGAGTGTGCCGAGGCCGTTTATCCTGATGCGGTCCCCCTGCTTCAGGTGGCTGGTGACCCTTTTCACCATCCCAGTCAGCAGCTCCTGAGCTTGCTGCTTGGGGACGTTTTGGTCCTGTGCAAGCTGCTCGATAATCCCCTTCAACATCACAGTCGAGGCCGAGGTTCCGTTCGCTGACATTCGCGACTCGCTATGAGGTAGTTGCTCGCGCCGACGGAATCACGCATCTGAGTCGAGAGCAAGTGTTTTCTCAACTGGAGAACGCTGCCTTATACCAGCAATCGCAAGCACCTGAGCCGCTCATGAATTGCCCTGAAGCGACTGCCGACACGGGCGATCACGATCGCAGAGCGAGGGGCTCGACGCATTACGCGCTGATAGCCGAGGGTCTGAAGGAAGGCATTTAGTGCATCGCTCGTTCGCGGCGGCAACCTCCAGAACCAATCCATTGCCGAACGCTGGGCCTAACCAGTTGCATCGAAAGCGCTAGCCCGGATCGGAAAAGCCCAGTCATGACGGACATGGCGGGATGGCCGGTGACATTGCACGGCGTCCATGCCTGGAGGTGATGAGTGGCGGCGAGTTGGCGTGGGTCGTCTATCTGGCAGGGTGGTACGAGCGCACTAGCGGTCAGCAGAACATCGACATTCCGGAAAGCGTCGTCGACCCCTGCAATCATTTCGCGTCGACGCTGTTCCGCCAAGACATAGTCGCTGGCTGATAGGAGCGTTCCTGCCAGCAACCGATGCCGACTGGGCTGACCGTATTCAGCCGCCCGCGAGCGCAGCGCCCCGCATGGAGCGGCCAAACCTCGGAGGCATGTCCCAGGGCCAACAGCTCACACGCCCAGCGATGCGACGTGCCGCACGCTTCAAGGCCCACGAGGCACAGCGGCAGCTTCGCAAAGAACGGCAGAAACTGAGATCGACGGATTGCCTTGCAGATGAAAATGGTACCCGATGTATCCAGTCCATGGACCTGAAACACGTTCTTCGCCAGATCAAGGCCAATGGGTGCTAACTTCCATTACGGGTGGCTCCTTCGCGCGTGGAATGCTTCGATAACATCCACACCCTGGCACTCAGATGCCGTGAGCAAGAGCCATCCACACCATCTGCTTTGGGCATTCAGCACGCCTAAGTGGACATTCGTGGCCAAACCTGGCCATGATTCAGCCGCCAGCGGCTCACCAGACTGCCGTTCGTAGCGCGAAGATAACAAGCCAGATTGCCCAGGCGAAAACCGCTCTAACTGTCAGCGCATCCTGGTCTCTTGGAAAACTCAGCCGGTCTTGAGACAACGTCATCCAGTGAGCCGACCGCTACGCACAGTTAAGATCGTTGGGAGGAACTACGCTTGGTGAGGAAGCTGAATTCACTGACCAGCGGTTTCGCGCGCCCGATAGAGATGATCGACACATCTCCGCTGATCGCCGATACGGAGAAGACGACCACCTGCTATATGTGCGCCTGCCGCTGCGGAATCCGTGTCCATCCATCTCAAGGACGGCCGCATTCGCTTCATCGATGCAATCACGATCATCCAGTGAACCGCGGCGTGGTATGCGCCAAGGGGTCGGCCGGGATCATGAACCACCATTCGCCTGATCGGTTGTCGAAGCCTTTGTTGCGCACTGGGGAGCGCGGCCGCGGTGATTTCAAAGAGATCGAATGGGAGGAGGCGCTGACGCTGGCAAGCATCGCCGACGTGCGATGCCAACCGCGATCCAATGTTGACGCGAGTGCAACGCGGTCAGGACACATCGAGCCCGAGAGACACCGCCAGCAGCAAGCTCTCTCCGGACACGCCGCCAAGCAGGTCGGCGGTTGCAAGGCTCGCTGCGAGGACCGACGCGCCCGGATGGATCGAACCGCCATGATCGAGCGTGTCGTCGAAATCCAGCGCATGCGCCATGCTCGCATTCATGGCCGTCTGCGGCGCCGGCATCCGCAGGCTGCTGGATCAATCACACGGACCGAGAAGCTTGCGAGAGTCTGCGATATCTGAGGCTGAGCTGAAGGGCACCGGACATAGATCTCCTGTCAGGCGCGCAACAGCCGATGCCGGACGATGAACAGATTGGTGAGACCGCAGCTCACCCACAAACGGTGCGTGTTCTTCGCCAACCCGCGATAGCGCACTTTGGCAAAGCCGAACACACGCTTGATTACCAGAA
>JBKPOG010000018.1:0-8313 GCA_046732975.1 Pseudomonadota bacterium | reverse complement strand
TCCGGCACATCGACCGAGACAGTTTCCAGCGCAACGGCGTGGCGCCGCGCACTCAGTCGCCCACCTTTTCGACGAAACGATCCAGTACGCGCTTTTCACCGGCCTTATCGAAGGCGACGTCCAATCGTTCATCCTCCGTCGCGCGAACCGTTCCGTAGCCGAATTTTTGATGGAACACCCTGGCACCCACCGGAATGACATCGCTACGCGCCGGTCGCGCCGGCTGATCCCATGGCTCGGTCGTCCGCTGTCGCCGTGCCACCACGGGGAACTGCCGCGGGAACATCGTCAGCGATACCGCCGCCTCGCGTGCCAGTGCGGCAGAGCCGGCTCGCTCCACGTCGGCATCCGGAAGTTCTTCGATGAACCGGCTCGGAATGCTGCTCTGCCAGTTGGTATAGATTCGCCTGTTGGCAGTGTACGAAACAACAGCGCGTCGCCGCGCGCGCGTGAGGCCGACATAGGCCAGCCTTCGCTCCTCCTCGAGTGACTTCACACCACCTTCGTCCAGTGCGCGTTGGTTGGGAAACAGTCCCTCCTCCCAGCCGGGGAGAAAGACCGTATCGAACTCCAGTCCCTTCGCGCCGTGCAACGTCATCAGGCTGACGCGATCGCCGTCCGCCGCCTCATCGTTCTCCATGACCAGCGAGACATGATCCAGGAAGCCGGCAAGCGTTTCGAACTCCGAGATTGCACGCAGCAGCTCCTTCAGGTTCTCGAGTCGCGTGGGTGCGTCGGGCGATTTGTCCTTCTGCCACATCTCGGTGTAGCCGCTCTCGTCCAACAGCGTGGCCACTGTCACGATGTGTCCGTCGGTTTCGAGCATGTCCCGCCATCGCGCAAAGCCGCGCAGCAACTCGCTGAGTTGCGACCTCGCCTGCCCCCTTAGCTCGCCGGCAGCGACCAGTCTTGCCGCAGCCTCCATCAACGACGATGCGTTGGCTCGCGCAGTCTCGTGCATCGCGCGCAGCGCCACTTCGCCGATACCGCGGCGCGGCACATTGACGATACGTTCGAATGCGAGATCGTCCGCCGGCTGAACAACCAGACGCATATAGGCGATGGCGTCGCGGATCTCCTGTCGCTCGTAGAAGCGCAGGCCGCCGATGACCCGGTAGGGAACACCAAGCGTGATCAGACGCTCTTCGAACGCGCGGGTCTGAAATCCTGCGCGCACCAGGATCGCCATCTCCCTGAGCCTATCGCCATTACGCCGGAGCGACTCGATGCGCTCGCCGACCATGCGGGCTTCCTCGTCCGAGTCCCACAGTCCAACCACCGCGACCTGTTCGCCTGTCGCGTCCGCGCGGCCAGGGCGCAACGTCTTGCCCAGCCGTCCCTCGTTGTGCGTGATCAATCCCGACGCCGTCGCAAGGATCGGCGCAGTGGAACGATAGTTCTCTTCCAGCCGGACTATGCGGGCGCCTGGGAAATCGTGTTCGAAGCGCAGGATGTTCTCCACCTCTGCGCCGCGCCACGAATAAATGGACTGGTCATCATCGCCGACGCAGCAGATGTTCCTGTGGCCCTGCGCCAGCAGGCGCAGCCAGAGGTACTGCACCAGGTTGGTGTCCTGATACTCATCGACCAGGATGTAGCGGAACATGCGATGATATTGCGCAAGTATGTCGGCGTTGCCGCGCAGCAGCTCGGTCATGTGCAGCAGCAGGTCGCCGAAGTCGACGGCATTCACCGCACGCAGCCGCGCCTGGTACGCTTCGTACAGTTCTTTGGCAGCTCCGTTGGCGAAGTCGGTTTCATCTGCCGGCGTCAATCGTGCCGGCGTTAGACCGCGATCCTTCCAGCGTTGAATAATGCCCATCAATGCAGGCGGCGGCCATCGCTTGGGGTCAGTTCGCGCCGCCTCCGTCACCTGCTTCAGCAGGCGCAGCTGGTCATCCGTATCGAGGATCGTGAAGTTCGGCTTGAGCCCGACCTGCTCGGCGTGCCGCCGCAGCATCCGTGCACACAGGGCGTGGAAAGTGCCCAGCCATAATCCCTCGACCGGTCGGCCTAGAATTGCGCTGACCCGGTCACGCATCTCGCGCGCGGCCTTGTTGGTGAAGGTGACCGCGAGCACCTGGTTTGGATATGCCCGGCCGGTGATCAGAATGTGAGCAAATCGGGTGGTCAGCACACGTGTCTTGCCGGTGCCGGCGCCAGCCAGCACCAGAAGGGGACCGTCGACCGTCTCGACAGCCTCGCGCTGCGCGGTGTTGAGCTGAGAGAGGTATCCGCTCATGCGATTGCGATATAACGCGCAGGTGCGCGTCGGGCCAATGTCCTGACCGTCAGGCCGCCAGAGATCGCACGCCGAGGATATGGGAGATGGCGTAGGTCAGTTCTGGGCGATTCAACGTATAGAAGTGGAATTCGTCGATGCCATTGGCTTGCAGCAGTCGGACCTGCTCAGCCGCGACAATGGCCGCGACCATGCGGCGGGTGTCCGGATCTTCGTCCAAACCCTCGAACATGTGCGCCAACCATTCCGGTATGCTTGCGCCGGACAAGGTGGACATTCGGCGAAGCCCGGCCAGGTTGGTCACCGGCATGATGCCGGGTACCACCGGCGCGGTGATGCCTGCCGCCAAGCACAGGTCAAGGAAGCGCAGGAACACCGCGCTATCGAAAAAGAAATTGGTGATCGCCCGATTGGCACCGGCATCGAGCTTGCGCTTGAGGTTGTCCAGGTCAGTCATCCGCGACTGCGCCTGGGGGTGAAGTTCAGGATAGGCCGCCACCGAGATCTCGAACGGCGCAACGCGTTTCAGCCCCGCCACGAGATCCGCCGCAAATGCGTACCCGTCGGGATGCGGGGTGTAGCTCTCTCCCGAAGGCGGGTCGCCCCGCAGTGCCACGATGTGGCGCACGCCGGCATCCCAGTACTGCCGCGCCACCTCGTCCACCTCGTTGCGCGTGGCTCCGACGCAGGTCAGGTGCGCCGCCGGCACCAGATCGGTCTCCTGCACTATGCGCGCGACGGTTGCGTGGGTGCGTTGCCGGGTAGTACCACCGGCCCCGTACGTCACCGACACGAACCGTGGCTGCAGCGGCTCCAGCCGGCGAATACAGGTCCAGAGCTGCTGCTCCAGCGCCTCGGTTTTTGGCGGAAAGAACTCGAACGACAGCAACGGCGGCCGCTGGGCTGCACCACGTGCCGGGAGCGCGCCAAATCGAGGGCCGGTCAGCCAGCGTTCGAGCGTCGCAGAGCCGGAGCCCGGAGTCACGTCGTCCATGCCGCGTTTTCCTCCGGCTATGCGCGCCGATGCAAGGCCAAACTGGGGATTGTGGCACGTTGCACGATGGCCACCCGGCGCCTAGTGTCCGGAAAATTCTTCGTAATCAACCCTGGGATCGGACGGTGGAAGCAACAGAATATGTTCCGTTTCCGCCTTGACGATCGACCGAGGAAGCCGATGCCCGCAACTCCAAGCCGCCTGCTGGTCATTACTGCCGTGCTGCTCGGTGGGCTAGGCGGTTGCGCCACCCCTCCCCCAGCGAGCGATCCCGACGCAGTGGCGGACTACAAAGAGACAAATGATCCGCTCGAACCGACGAACCGCGCCATCTACGCCTTCAACAACGCTCTCGATACCGCGATCCTGAAGCCGGTGGCGCAGGGCTATCGCTACGTGGTGCCGGCATCTGTTCGCGGTGGCATTCACAACAGCTTGGCCAACCTTGGCTCACCGGTGCAGTTCAGCAATGACGTGCTGGAGGGCAAGCCGCGCCGCGCCGGCGACACGACAATGCGGTTCCTGATCAACACGACGGCTGGTGTGCTGGGGTTCTTCGACGTCGCGTCCGACTGGGGTTATCCCAATCACGACAGCGATTTCGGTATGACAATGGCGCTTTGGGGGATACCGGCGGGGCCGTATCTGTTCCTGCCGGTGTTCGGGCCGTCTGATCCGCGGGATGGCATCGGCCTCGGCGTCAACGCCGTCATGGACCCGTTCACCTGGGTGGGTCAGGGCGCCGCGGTGCGTGCGCTTGACTGGTCCCGCTGGGTGATGAATGGCATCGACCAGCGTGAGCGTCACCTCGATGACATTGATAACATAAAGAAGACCGCACTTGATCCCTATGCGACCTTCCGTAGTTTGTATCGACAGCACCGGACATCACAGATCGACGACGCTCGCAATGACAACCGGGCGACGATCCCTGTATGGTTCCCGCAATCCGCAACGCCCGGACAGGTGACCTACTCTCCGACCGCGTCACGCAACTGAACGCTCGAGGCCATAAGTAATCATGCTTCAACGTCGCAATTTTATGGTGGTAACCACTGCGTGGCTTCTGCCCGCTTCTCAGTGGCTGATTCGCCCCGCAGATGCTCAGGGAGCGAACGATAAGGCAAGTGCATTGATCAAGAGCATCGGCGATCAGTTGGTTTCAGTCGTCAACGGACCGGGCGGTGACCGAGACAAGCGGGCCAGGCTTACGGAGATCATCGACAGTGGGGTGGATGTCGACGGCGTGGCCCGGTTCTGCCTCGGACGTTTTTGGCGCACCGCTTCAGCCGACCAGCAGCGTCGCTATATGGAGCTGTTCCATCAGGTGCTGGTGAATAACATCACGTCGAAGATCGGCGATTACCGTGGCGTCCGCTTTCAAATGGGCCGCACGCAACGGCGGGAGGATGACGCGGTTGTGTCAACCGTCGTGGAGCGCCCGAACAATCCGCCCACCAATGTCGATTGGATCGTCAGCAGTCCGGCCAGTGACCCTAAGATCATCGATGTCGTTGCCGAAGGCACGTCGCTGCGCCTGACCCAGCGGCAGGACTATGCATCCTTTCTGAGCCACAACAACAACAATATCGACGCGCTGATCAACGCGATGCGGCAGCAGGTCGCCGAAGCCGGTTGACCGAAGCCCCCATCCGCCCGTCCGGCGGATGACAGAACATTAATTGACATGACAGTGGTTTAATCGCTGCACCGAGGGAACGGTCACGCGCGTCGTCGCATCTTCAGTGCGACGGGATATCGCCCTGATGTCCCTCGAATCGCGAAGTAATCCTATGGAGGCATCATGACACTTCTTTCTCGGGACGGTGCTCGGCCGAAGGCCTGGCGCCGCTCTGCACTGGCGGCAGTTCTCATGGCTGGTACTGCGTTGGGCGGCTTTGCCGCCGGACAGGCCGGCTTTGCCGCAACCGAAGCCACCCCGGGGACGCCGGTGAACCCACCGGGAACGAGCGTTCCGAATCCGCTGCCGGATTTCTCCTCGCTCGTCACCCAGGTGAAACCTGCAGTTGTGCAGATCACGACAAAGCTGCAGCGAAACGCCTCTGACGAAGACCAGATGCAGCAGCTGCCAATGCCCTTCCGGCAGTTCCCGTTCGGCGGCATGGGACCGTTCGGCCAGTCGGGCCCGCAGATGCGCGCGGTTGAGGCGCGGGGCTCGGGGTTCATCGTCGATGAAAACGGCACGATCGTCACCAACAATCACGTGGTGAAGAACGCCAAGACCGTGTCCGTCACGCTGGACGACGGCACCATCCTGCCTGCGAAGGTCCTGGGGACCGATGCCCGCACCGACATCGCGGTGCTCAAGGTGGATGCGCACAAGTCGCTGCCGTACATCCAGCTTGGCAACTCCGAGAACGTGAAGCCCGGCGAATGGGTCATTGCCATGGGCAATCCATTCGGCCTTGGCGGTTCGGTGACTGCCGGCATTGTCTCGGCGCGGGGCCGCGATATCGGCGAGGGACCGTACGATCAGTTCATCCAGATCGATGCGCCGATCAATCAAGGCAACTCGGGCGGGCCGCTGTTCACCCAGAATGGCAAGGTGATCGGCATGAACACCGCGATCCTGTCGCCATCGGGCGGCTCGATCGGTATCGGCTTCGCAATCCCGTCGGACACGATCAAGACCGTCGTTGCGCAGCTTGAAAAGACCGGCAAGGTGACGCGCGGCTATATCGGCGTCGAGGCGCAGCAGGTCACTCAGACGATGGCGAAGGCGATGAACCTTGGCCAGGATTCGGGTGCGCTGATTGCTGGTGTGCAGAGCGACGCTCCGGCGTCCAAGGCCGGTGTCCAGGCAGGCGACGTCATCACCTCGGTGAACGGCAAGGCGGTGAAGAACCCGCGCGACCTGGCGGTTGACATAGCGGCTGTGCAACCGGGCGATGAGGCCAAGCTGCAGGTCCTGCATGATGGCCAGAACAAGACGGTCTCGGTGAAGGTCGGTCAGTTGCCCGGCGAGCAGATGGCCAAAAATGAGAGCCCGCAGCAGTCGCGCGAGAAGCTCGGGCTGGCACTCGCACCGCTGTCACCTGACATGCGCAATCAGCTCGACGTGCCTGACGGCACCAACGGAGTGGTGATTCGCGAAGTGCAGCCCGGTTCGCCGGCAGAGCAGGCCGGACTGCAATCGGGAGACGTAATCGTGGGTGTAGGCGGAAAGTCCGTCGACTCACCGTCCGCGGCAGCAAGCGCGATCCGCACTGCGGTGAAGGACCACGCGCTGGCGTTGCGCATCATCCGCAATGGGACACCGGTGTTTGTCGGCGTGAATCTCGATCAATCCAACGAAGGCTGATGGAGAAGGGCGTGGCCGTGCTCAGGCGCGGCCACGCTCCTCGCGCCATAGCGCCAGCGTTTCCTGCACAGGGCGATCTGAGAAACTGAACAACACCGCCTCGCTGTCGGCGCGGTGACGATACCAGTGCCAACTGGGTACCACGAAGATGTCGCGCGGCTTCCAGCGAAACGTCGTATCGCCTACCGCTGTTTCGCCATTGCCCTCGACGACAACGAACACAGTACCGTCAGTGGAGCGGTACGGTGCAGCACCAAACCCTGCCGGCAGCAACTGCATAAAGGCGCCGATCGTCGGCATTGCCGATCCGCCCGACGCCGGATTGACATAGCGGAGCTTATAGCCATGGCAGGGGTCAGGATCGCCATTGCGCGCGAGTGTCGCCAGCGCCTCGCGTGACCGCGCGTAAGGGTAACTGAACACCGGCGAACTTTTCACGGCGGGCTGCCAGTCGACCGGCAGCATGTTGGCACCATAACGCGCGAGGCTATCCCCGACCGGCCGTGTGACATTCTGGCTATCGGCATTCGCCGGCTCGGCAAAACTGGCGTCGAGCAGTCGAACCAGCGGCACGTCGAGACCGTCGAGCCAGACCATCGGCTGATCGGTGTCATTGCCATGGTCGTGCCAGGTCCAGTTGGGCGTGATGACGAAGTCACCTGGCTCCATCAAGGTGCGTTCGCCCTCCACCGCGGTATAGGCGCCGTGTCCTTCGATGATGAAGCGCAAGGCCGATTGCGTATGGCGGTGCGCCGGCGCCACTTCGCCCGGCATGATGAGCTGCAGTCCGGCGAACAGCGAGTGCGTGATCGAGGTATGTCCTCGCAGACCCGGATTCTCCAGGATCAGCACACGGCGTTCGGCTTCCTTGGCGGTGATCAGGTCGCCGGCCTGCAACAGGAAAGGCCGTACCACGTCATCGTAGTCCCACTTCGCCGGCCGTGCCGGTGTGGCGGGTGAACGCGTCACCAGCGTGTGGAGACGTTCCCACAGCGGCGCCAGCGAATGTTCGCCGATCCTGTCGTAAAATGCCTGGCGGTCGGACGACGGTGCGATTGCGGTATCGTTCATGCGACCCTTCCTCCGTTCCGCCCCCTGTAGGCAGCCGGCAACGGCAAGTCAATCACGCCGGCGTGGCGCGCTTGATCCTATCCGCCGCGGCGGTCTAGGCTTCCTGCAATCGCCGTTGATCGCAAGGCGGTTCGGGGGGCTAATAATGACTGTGTATCGCGTGCTGCTGGCGATTGCGCTCGCCTGCATTGCTGTTCCTGCCATCGCACAAGAATCGCAGCTCGATGTCGTGCTGAAGCGCGACAAGATCATCGTCGGGACTTACAGCACATCTCCTCCGCTCGCCTATGTCGACGATGACGGCAAACTTGTCGGATTTGAAATCGACATGGCGCACGAAATCACCAAGGATCTGCTGGGCGACCCGAACAAGGTCGAGTTTGTCGTCCTGCAATCCGATGGGCGCTTCCCGGCGGCGCTGTCCGGCAAGATCGACTTCGGCCTGTGTTCCACCACCATTACCGGAGATCGTGCGGTGCGGATTGCCTTTACGCGGCCATATCTCGATACCGGCGGCGGCGTGATTGCAAGGAAGGACGCCGGGATCAAGACGGTGAAGGAGCTGAACGATCCGAAGTTCACCTATGCCATCCTTAACGTGCCGCCGGCGATTGAGCGCGCCAAACAAGTGCTGCCGAATGTCAAGCAGTTGCTGCTGGATAGTCCATCCGCACTGTTCCTGGC
>JBKPOG010000017.1:0-5245 GCA_046732975.1 Pseudomonadota bacterium | reverse complement strand
TCTCGATGGAGTGCAATAGCGAGGCCCGATCGAGTTGCATGCTAGCAAACAAGATGCCCGGAGGTTCGGGCTGAACACGCAGGGGCAGCCCACGCCATCCGTCTGGGCCGCCATCCCAGCCAAGAATGAGGCAGACGAACTGGAAGGCTGCTTGATGGCGCTTGCGGCGCAGCGACATGCAGCCATTCAAGGCGTCGTTATCTGCCTGAGCAATTGCACGGACGACAGCGCCACAGTCGTCGGCCGGATTGCAGTCGCATTGCCCTTTCGCGTCGACACCATTGATGTGGCACTGCCTCCCGAACGCGCCTGCGCCGGGGTGGCTAGGCGCCTTGCAATGCATCGCGCGGCCGAACTGGCCGGCCCAGACGGTATCCTCCTTACCACAGACGCTGATGCGCGCGTGCCCCCCAATTGGGTAGCTGCCAATCTGACTGCGATCGCTGGCGGTGCGGACGCGGTGGCGGGTAGGTCAGAAATCGAACCATGTGGTGCCAGACTGATACCTGCGCACCTGCACGCAATCGACGCGCGCGAAGGCGACTACGCCAGGCTACTGGACGAAATCCGATCCCTGCTCGATCCCGATCCGGCCGATCCCTGGCCACGCCACGATGAGCATTGCGGAGCGAGCATCGCGGTGACCGCGTCAGCGTACCGCCGCGCCGGCGGTATGCCCGCGGTGCCACTGGCGGAGGACCGCGCATTCTTCGACACGTTGCGACGGATTGATGCGCGTATTCGGCATGCACCAGAGGTGCGAGTGGTCGTGTCAGCCCGACTGCACGGAAAGGCTCCGGGCGGCATGGCGGATACGATGCGCCGACGCATTGTAAAGACGGATCCATTTCTCGATGCTCGCCTCGAGCCAGCGCTGGATGCGACTCGCCGCTCCCGAATTCGCGGCCAATTGCATCAGATGTGGCAGACCGGCGCAGGTGACACCGCAGAGTTGCAGCGGATCGCGGCAAAACTCAGAACAACGAGCGAGTCCCTGACGCGCCACTTCGCGATCGTGCCGGTCACCTGGGGCGCAGGTTTGGAAGGCGTTTCCTGCGTTCAGCAGAATGCCGAGCGCGGTTATTTCGGTGCAGGCTGGGCACGGCTTGAACAGCGATGCCCGGTGCTGCAGCGGCGCCTCGTACCGCTCGAAAATCTGCCGGTGGAGACAGCGCGCGCTGAACGTATTCGGGATCGGCTCAGGAACGCAGCAGATCGAGTCGATACGCAGCTTCACGTCGCTGCAGACTAGGAGTGAGCTGTGCTTCCGCGATGAAGATCTCCGCGGCGGTATCGCCACTGCATGGGTAATCGGTCGGCAGGATGTAGTGCACCAGCAGAACAGTCCCCTGCCGTCTCAGACTGTTGCGTGCGCGTTGTGCGGTACGCGACACGTCATCGGGCGCCAGATAATACAGCACTTCTGAGAGCAAGATCAGATCGAATGTCTGTTGCGGCCATTGATCTGGCACCTGTAACCGCTCGAACGCGACATGTTTGAGGTGGGCGCAACGCCGTCGCGCCTGGGCCAGGGCTGCCTCGGCAACATCGACCGCGAGGAGCCGGTCGCACCGGCTCGCCAGTAGTTGGGTCAGCACGCCGATCGAGCAGCCAACTTCAAAGGCGCTCGCGAACCGCGCTGTCGACAAAGCCTGCAAGGTTGCTGAGTACTTGGCCTTCTCGTACGGGCTGGTGGCAAAGCACCAGGGATCATTCTCCCTGGCATACAAAGCATCGAAATAGGCCGCAGAAAGTGATCCGCCGGTGCTCATTGCTCAAGAAAGACCTCGTAATCCAGGTCTGCGATGGCCAGCAAATCGTTCGGCAGTTGGAAGCCTTGCGAGTCGTCGGTGATGAGACCGGAATACTGCGACGCGTGAGCTGCCAACGCACGCCGCTTCCGTTCGTGCAACTGGCTGACGTCCAGGCGCGCGCCTCGGACCACAGTGATCGGCAGAGCCTGTTCGGGTGGCAGCAGCCAACCCCAGACCGGATAGGACAGCAGACGAACATGGGCGATCTGCGCGACCGCGAAGGCAATACACGCGGTGGCCTGATGGTCGCCATGCGGGTCGTGTGTCCAACTCGTGAGAAGGTTGGCTACGCTATGATCGCGGATCGTCGCCACTACGGTTTGCACCGCAAGGTCAAAATCCGGCCCCGCCCTTGGCGCGCGCGTGTCCGGCAGGTCCAAAAAGCGCACTTGATTCTCGGGCACTCCCAGAATTTGCGCGGCCGACCGAAGCTCGGTGGCACGTAGCGCCTTCAATCGCGCCGGTGGATAGGCGGTCGAGCCGGCGTGCGAACCCGCACCGTCGGTCACGGCCACAATCAGCGGCGGCCGTCCGCGTTTGCAGGCCTCAATGACAAAGCCGCCACAGCCCAAAGTTTCATCGTCTGGATGCGGCGCGAGGACCAGGCTTGTACCTGGTGCGATTGCATCAAGATCGGCAAATGGCAGCTCCCGCATCTGCCTAAGGACTTCACTGGCGGGCGTCACGGCGTCTCCGGCACAGCACGCTGCATAAAATGCGCAGCGGCCTCGGCGAGAGTTTCGTCCGGTACAGGCTGACGCAGATAGGTCGCCAAATCGCGCAGCAGCAGTTCCGCCAACTCGCCTTGGCGGAACGCGGCGAGGCCAAGAGCACGCTGCGCGAGACGCAGGACATCGAGACAGGCGGTCTCTACCGCAATCCGCGCTAGATTTACCGTGCTCGCGATATCGTTTGCATCGCCATCGTGCGCTTCGCCGAAGAGCGCGGCGCGCCCGACCCAGAAGCGGGCCGTCTCCTGTGCAATGAGCGCCTTGCCGACCCGCTCACGCTGGTATGGGTCTCCGTGCCGATCACGCTTAACGAGCTGGCGCCGCATCTCGGCGACCAGCGCCTCCATCCCGCCCAGTGTGACCGCGGAGGTCCGCCAGGCACCGGCGGAGAAGTCTGGCTGGCACAGGTAATCCCCGGCCGCGCCGATTTCAGCGGTCGGCCGAATCCCATCCAACTCGACCAAGCCATTGCAAGCAGACCGCATGCCCTGCGTGCCCCAGCCAGTTCGATCGGCGCACTCACGGCCGGGTGTCCTGATGATCAGCATGTGCGATCCGCCTGAAGGCAGCCGCGCGGTCGCCAAGGCTCGGGTCGCGTACCCGGCGCCGGAACACGGCGCCTTGCTTCCGCACAGGATCCCATTGTCTTGTAGTCGTAGGGGCGCTTCGGGCGCATCCGTGACCCACACGCCAAACAGATGACCGTCCATCGCGTCTCGCGCACTGGCGCCCACCTGGTCCGGAGTGCCGAACCGCACCACTAGCCGCAGCGCGTTCACGTGCGCCTCATACAGTCGGCCAACGCTCAGGTTCCCCTGCCCAAGCAGCCGCAACACCTGCATCAGGCCGGCAGCACCTTCCGGCCGCGTTCCCCAGCCCATTCCGCCCAACTCGGGCGGAAGTGGGGCGGCCAAGGCGCCAAGGCTGCGCAGGAGGTCTATGTCCTCGGTCGGGAACTCGGCGGTTCTGTCGAGTTGGAGCGCACGCTGCTGCATCCCCGGCGTCAGCTGCGCCAATTCGGCCAGCAGCGGCCGTCGGAAGGCTTCGGCCGAATCACGGAAACCATGCGTATCCATAGAGAGCTTGAACGCTCCGGCCGCGTTTGACGTTCCGGCGTAGGTTGATGTGGAGCACCACCATGCCATCACGTGAATACGACGTCGCTGCGCTTGATGAAATCCCATCAGGCGGGATGCTTGGGGTTACCGCGGGCTCAGAAAACGTGCTGCTAACGCGCGATAATGGCACGGCATACGCGGTGGGCGGCATCTGCCCGCATGCCGGCGGACCGCTGGCGGAAGGCGTTCGTCAGAACAGTGGGGTCATCTGTCCCTGGCACAAGGCGAGATTCTGCCTGCGCACCGGTGCTCTGTTGGACCCACCGGCTGTGGATGCACTGCCTCGCTTCGCCGTGAGGGTCGCCGCAGGCCGCGTGCTGGTGAGCGTCCCCGCGCTGCAAGCCAAGGCGTTGCATGCTGAACCGAGCCGGACAGACGACAATAGATGCTTTGTAATCGTAGGAGCTGGTGCGGCTGGCGCCGTGGCGGCTCAAACGCTGCGAGAGAACGGCTTCTGCGGCCGGGTTGTGATGTTGGATCGCGATAACCGGGTTCCGTATGACCGCACGCTTCTCAGCAAGTACGCCCTCTCGGGCCAATCGGGCGGGGAGAAGTCGCCGCTGCAGACGCAGGAGTGGTATCGCCGGCATGGCATCGAACGACGCACGGCGAGTGTGACCGGCGTTGATCCGCGTGTGCGGCGGATATCCTGCGCAGACGGCGCCATGCTGGACTACGATGCCGCATTGCTGGCTTCGGGCGGCGTGCCGCAACGTCCATCAATCGCCGGCGCCGATCGCCGAAATGTCTTTCTGCTGAGGAGTCGATCTGATGCAGACGCGATCCTCGCCCAGGCGGAGCGCAGCCGACATGCGGTGATACTAGGCACCAGCTTTATCGGTATGGAGGTCGCAGCGAGCCTGCGCGAACGCGGACTCGAGGTCACGGTGGTCGGCAAAGAAGGGGTGCCATTCGAGAAGCAGCTGGGTGCTCCGGTGGGTATGGCGTGGCAAAAACTGCATGAGCGTCATGGTGTAAGATTTCGGACGGGCGCAACGATCACATCGTTCGAGGGTGGGACTGAATTGACTGGCGTGACACTGGACAGTGGTGAGCGGATCGTGGCGGAGCTCGCCATTGTCGGGCTTGGCATCAAGCCGGCAACTGATGCCATTGCCGGCCTGCCGTGCAATGACGACGGAAGTTTGAGTGTTGATGCACAGCTTCGTGTGACGGATGAGCTGTACGCGGCGGGAGATATTGCGCGCTTCCCCAATCGTGGTGACGGCCCGCCGATCCGCGTCGAGCATTGGCGCGTGGCCGAACAGCATGGACGCCTGGCGGCGTTGGCAATGTTGGGGCATCAGGTGCGCTACGATGCTGTGCCGGTGTTTTGGACCATTCAGTACATGAAGAGGCTTGACTATATTGGACACGCCGCGGAGTGGGATGACATCGTGATGCATGGCGATCCGGAAAAGCCGGACCTGCTGGCTTATTACCTGAAAGATGGAGTGGTTGCTGCGGCGGCGGGTCTTGACCGTGACCGCGACACGTCAGCGCTCGTGGCATTGCTGTCGCTACGACGTGATTGGACGCCGCAAGCGCTAGGGGAGTCACCAGCGCGCTTGCTGGCCACCTT
>JBKPOG010000016.1:0-6987 GCA_046732975.1 Pseudomonadota bacterium | reverse complement strand
CGCTTGGTCACAACCGCATCGATACCCGTGTTCTTGAGGTCATGGGCGCAATACCACGGCATGAGTTTGTGCCAGACGACTTACGACAATCCAGCTACGAGGATCGCCCACTGCCCATTGGGTTCGGACAGACCATCTCGCAGCCCCTTATAGTCGCACTGATGACGGATGTCCTGAATGTTGACCGGACGAGCGTGGTACTAGAGGTCGGCACGGGTTCGGGTTACCAAGCGGCTGTGGCCGCTGCATTAGCGCGACAAGTCTACACCATGGAAATCATCCCCGAACTCTCCTATAGAGCCGCTGATCGTCTTCATCACCTAGGATATACCAACGTGGCCACTCGGGTTGGTGACGGGTATTTTGGATGGGAGGACGCGGGCCTATTTGATGGGATCATTGTCACTGCGGCTGCCGCTCACATCCCCCCACCCCTACTGCAGCAGTTGAAGCCGGGAGGACGGATGGTCATTCCTGTAGGACCGCCGTTGGGCTTACAGCACCTTACGGTAGTAGAGCATAGTGCTGATGGTCGGGTCAGAACTCGGCAGCTCTTTCCGGTGAGGTTCGTCCCGCTAACTGGGCAGCATCCATAACCTACCACGCCGGTCACCAGCGAGAGCAAGGCAGAAGATCGACCCAGCGGTGGCCCTAATGATGGCTATCGGCGGGCGCTATGGTTGAGGATGAGCAGCAGATTGGGCTCGATGGGGCCTTGTCCAATCCGATTGCGTTTTGATGACCAGATAGCCGTTGAGACTCTATCGGCTTCTCCAAATGCGTCCTGACGCGCGTCAGCTCACGGCGCCGGCAGCGTCATCATCGTGATCAGACGACAGACTGCTCATTGTGAACGACGGCAAGCGTCCACCCACAGCGAACAATCACTGCGTAGCGCCGCAGGAGCCGGTTCTTAGAGACAGCTCTGTCTGAAGGCACAACGGTGACAGGTCACCACCTTGCAGGCAATCGGCGAAAGTGCTGGGCTTCAATCTCGGCGCTGTCTCGCATTTGCCCATGTAGTTCGTCTGGGTTAGACGCTGCAGTGACTGAGACAGGCGCGTGCTCGATAGGGAGGGAAGCATGGCGGACACACAGGCGAATGCAACTCCGGTCACACGCGAGGCGAAATCGAATGCTGCCAACCGGCCGAGCCGGCGCCAGACTGTTGAAGTTGCCGCCGCGACCGTAGACGCAGACCGACTGCTTCGCGAGGCGGCTTGGAGTCAAATGTTTGGACGCATAGAGGCTAAGAACCCGTTCACCCGGCGTGCTTAGCGGGAAGCGATCGTAAAAGAACTGTCGAACGCCGACGGCTCGGTGAGGCGCCCCGACGCGGTCTTCATTGGCTTGGATGGGCAGTTGCAGCGACCCCACCGTCATGCAGCTCGTGTTCCCCCGCAAGGACGCCGAAACTGGCGTATCACCTACGCTGTATTCGGACCGTGCTACATGAACGAGGCCCAACCCCGGTGGGTCGCGACTTGCCATATTATGGCCTGCAACGAGACGGATTTCGACGAGATCGAAACCGACGTCCGTCAGCTCTGTAGCCGGTTCAACGTTGTCACCGCCGGTTATGCTCCGTGGCAATACGCACAGATGGCCCGCACACAGACGGGAGGCGATGTCGCGCCGCGAAGGTTATGTTTGGCGTGGCCGCCTTTACACACATGAATCGAGGGGTGGCGTGATATTGCGGCAATGGCGTGCTCTCGGAACGAAGCCGACCCCCAGTGTTCGCTAGCAGTGGCTGCTACGCATGAAGAACGCCTCTTCCTCGGTGCGGATCATGGCTCAGGCGCGCCTGTAGGGGTTCTTGGAACGTTGTGGAGGAAAAGATGGTCACAGAGTCTCGAGACCGCGCCTTGCCGATAAAGGTCGACCCTACCTCGAACGGCGAATTCCGGCCGGTGCCGCTCACCAAGCCGCTGACCCAGGCGAACGTGCTCGCGCGCGAACGGATTGGCGCCCACGCCAAGCGCCTTGGCGTGGACCGGCGCACCTTTTTGCAGTCCCTGTGTGCGGCCGCCACGACCCTCGCAACGTTTAACGAGGCGTTCGCAGCTCAGGGTAATACAGGCGGCAGTTTTCGGCTGCCAAAGGAGGCGTCCTATGAGAGTGCCGCTGCCCGCAGTGCCCTCGCAGGTGAGGAGTTCATCTTCGATGTCCAAACACACCTGGTCGATCCCGCCGGCACGTGGCGGGAGAATTCAGGCAAATATTGGGAACATATCCTTGCCCACTTTCCCCATGGTGCCTGTGGCGAGCGTGATCCGGTAGACTGCTTTTCTGCTGACAAATTCATTAAGCACGTGTTCATGGACAGTGACACTGATCTCGCCGTGCTCTCATTCGTGCCGGAGCTCCCGGAGCGCAATCCGCTCTCCCTCAAAGAGGCCGAGCGTGTGCGCGCTCTCGTCGAACGTATGGAGGGTGCCAAGCGCCTGTTCCTCCACGCCATGGTCGTGCCCAACGCACCCGCCATCGCCCCGCTTAGATTCATGGAAGAGGCCGTTGCCCGCTACCCGATCAAGGCCTGGAAGAGTTACACGCAATGGGGCCCAGAGGGTGTCGGTTGGGAACTTGACGATCCAGCGCTCGGTATTCCCTTCATAGAGAAGGCGCGGGCGCTAGATGTACGCACCATCTGCATCCACAAAGGGCTCTTCTTCTCGGGGCTCCCCGAGCAGTACGGTCGCTGTGCGGATGTCGGGCGCGCCGCGAAGCTCTACCCCGACGTGAACTTTATCATCTACCATTCCGGCTTCGAGACAGGTCACCGCGAAAGTCCGTTTGATCCTACGCGGGCAACACATGGCGCCGATGCACTGATCAAGTCGCTACGCGATAACGGGATCGCGCCCAACAGTAACGTCTATGCGGAGCTCGGCAGCACTTGGCGGTTCGTGTTGCGCGACCCGACAATGGCCGCCCATCTCTTAGGCAAACTGCTCGTGCATGTCGGGCAGGACAACGTCCTCTGGGGGACGGATTCGATCTGGTACGGCTCGCCCCAAGATCAAATTCAGGCGTTCCGGAGCTTCGAAATTGCTCCCAAGCTCCTCGACACGTACCGCTATCCGGAGCTCACCCCTCGGCTCAAGGCCAAGATTTTCGGCCTCAATGGTGCACGGGTCTACGGTGTCGACATACCTGCCGAACGCAAGAAGACTGAAGCTGACCCAATCGGCGTGAGGAAGCAGGCATACCGCGAGCGGGCAGCCCCGGTATTCGAGACCTTCGGGCCCAAAACCAACCGCGAGTTCGAGGCGTTCGTGGCCGAGCGCAAGGGCTTGCCAGCCTAGCACCGCGCCACTGGCGATCGTTCAGCGACCGTCGCGGCGGCATGCTCAGCGCAGGTAGCGCGATCCCTGCCTTTGTCTTACCGCGCCTGATCTTGTCCGCTTCCATCTAAAGCCTTTGTCTCGCAGCTCAAGGGCACGACGCGCGAGGGCAACTGATCTACCGGCCACCACTCAAACCAGTCGCGTAGGTATGATATCTTTGCGATGGAGGTCGACGAGGGCATGGCGCCTTCCCACAACCACCAACGTGTCGCTCCCGTCCAAGGTCAGGACCATGCACCAAACGCGAGTTGTCGTCCCCCGCTACGGCGGCCCGGAAGTGCTTACCGTTGTCAAAGAACATATCCCTACCCCGAATGCGGGCGAGGTACGGGTGAAAGTGTTGGCCGCAGGGGTCAGTTTGCCGGACGTCCTGGCGCGCGAGGGCGTCCATCCTGAGACGCCGCGCGTGCCATATACGCCGGGTTGGGATCTGGTCGGAACGGTCGATCGACTCGGCAGGGGCGTGGCGGGCTTCGAACTGGGCCAGACAGTCGCCGCCATGCCCATCCACGGGTGCTACACGCAGTACCTCTGCGTCCGCCAACGCAAGCTTGTGCCCGTGCCTGTGGGAGTGGACGCGGCGGAGGCAGTCGCCGTCGTGCTAAACTACGTCACCGCCTATCAGATGCTGCATCGATCGGTGAAGGCCCGACCCGGACAGCGTATGTTGATCCACGGGGCCTCTGGTGGCGTTGGTTCTGCGATGTTGCAGTTGGCGAAGCTGGCCGGCGTCGAGATGTACGGAACATGCTCGGCGCAAGGAGCCGCGGTGGTCCGAAAACTCGGCGGCATCTCCATCGACTATAAGAAGGCGGATTTCGTGAAGGAGATCCATCGCCTTACCGGTGATGGGGTCGACGCCGTGTTCGACGGCATCGGTGGGAACAATCTGTGGCGCTCTCGCGATGCGCTGCGTGAGGGCGGCCGTGTGGTGATCTACGGGTTCCAGTCGAAGATGCTTGGAGGCCGCATAGCTTCTGGCAGCGGGGGGCGTCATTCCATTCACGCGTCTGCGGAATTGGGCTGGTTCATCGTGCGTAATTGGTTCAAGCCTGGTCGAAAGAGCATGGTGCCGTACAGCATCCAGTGGCTGATGCGGTTCAAACCGGCGTGGTTCCGCCATGACCTGCTGACGCTGCTGGATCTGCTGAAACAAGGCAAGATCAAGCCTCTGATCGCACACCGCTTGCCGCTCGAAGCGGCGCGACGCGCGCACAAGATGCTGGGCGAAGGCGGCGTGTTCGGCAAGATCGTGTTAGTGCCAAATTGACCTTCCATCATTCCCATGACTGCGTGTGCCTGGCACTCAGGGAGATTAATACAACTGACGAAGCTTGCATTTGAGCATCAACGAGCGCAGCTAAGGCGTCCGGCAGCCTGCGCCGGTGACCGATCGCGACTAAAGCCGATTTTCTCAAGGTCCTGCGGTGAGAGATTCCGCAGCACCTTCCAAATCTATCTCGTGGTCGCTAAGCAACGCCTCATGCGCTCAAGACCTGAACCCTGTAGCCAGGCCGCAACGTCCGTCGGTGAAAGGGCTTCGGTCGAACTGCTAGGGTGCGCGACCTCCTGTGAGAGTTGCCGGCGCCAGCATATCGTGCGTGTTGGCGATCTCTTGAACGTGCGGCCCTTGGGCTCGAACCCAAATGCCCATAACCCGATCACGCCCAGTATATACCAAGCGGCGAAGTAGCTTAGCGCCGCTCCCAGCATGACGAGATTGGGGGCGGCGGGCTTGATCAGATCGCCCGCGCCTATGATCAACGCGCATGAGGAACGCCGCATGTTCCGGAGTGATCTTTGGCACCAGAACGAGCACCAGCAGGGTCGGTCCCCACAACCCAAGCGAAGCGCCGCCGGTTTGGGTTAGGCCAGTGAGACATCCGGCAGCGACCAGCCGCGGATACTTGAACAGCTCAACTCAGCGCGTCTTCTCCACCATGCCTACCGTACCCGGCAGCGTGATCTCCTTGGGGGCGATCTGCCCGCCGTGATCGCTACCATCCTGCATCACGTCGCCGATGGTGTTCTGTCGCCAGAGGAAGGCGGGATGAAGGTCGTTCGCAACGTTTCCAAAGCTGCAGTTTGGTTCTGCACTTGCACGCAAGCGACCAGCAGTCTCGTGCCGTCAGGCACCGTGAACGTGGCTGTGCTGCCATCCACCGTGGTCACCGATTGATCATCAGCGCCCAGGCGAGCGACTGTCGCGCTCCTTCGTGGCGCCCCTTGAGCATCAGCCGACTCCGGCACCCAGTAGCGGATCATGAATACCAGAACCAGCGGCACCAGGCCGACCAGGAACAGCCCGCGCCAACCGACGATCGGGAGTAGCTGCCAAGCCGCGAGACAGGCCAGCATGCTGCCTCCCGGGAGGAGCGTCGTAACGAGCGCGCTAACCCAGCCGCGCTTGTAGGCGGGGATGAACTCCTGCACCAGCGGCAGGGCGATCGTGAAAATGCCGGCGTTGCCGATGCCGACGCAAGGTGCAGACTGACCATAGTGGCCATGACGCCCACCGATTTGAGCGTAGTCCCACGCTGAACGGCCTTAGGATGCTTGGCGCTGCTATGGTGTGGCCGTGAGGCGGAAGGACCGAAAGGGTCGATCACATTCGCGGGCAGCCCGGCTCTTTTGGAGGCGGGGTCGGCAGGCCTGAGATCAGTGTTCCACGTCGGCGCCCTTCTGCTGCTTCGGGCATTTGATCATCGCGCTCCAGCCCCCGATAACTAAACTAGGAACCGAGGGGCTCATGAGCATAAGATTTTTACGGGAGCTTTTGACGACCCTGCTGACTGCCTCGCTCCCGTCCTTGGCGGGCTTTAGGGAATGTCCACGGCGGACGTCGTGCGAAACGGTCGCGTGGCGTTCGAGAAGAGAGTGTGAAGGTTTCCGCCGTTAGGGTTGCCCGTGCACTCGCGTTCGCCCGAGCGGATGCCAATGCTAGGCAATCGCGGCGACCCCAAAAGAGTGGAATTTGGGAGGTATGCTCATGGATGTGATGAACAGCGACTTCGCGTGGGCCGGGAGCCTGGTGGAGCTGAAGGCGAAGGGGCGGCTCGTTATGCGCGGTGATCACCGTCCGATCCTCGTCATCCACGATCGCGGGCGCATATGCGCCCTCGATAACCGTTGCCCCCACATGGGTTTCCCGCTCGATCGAGGGAGCGTCGAGGATGGTATCCTGACCTGCCATTGGCATCATGCCCGGTTCGATCTGGAAAGCGGATGCACATTCGACCTTTGGGCGGACGACGTGGCGACCTTCCCGGTGGAGGTGCGCGGCGGCGATGTTTGGGTGAAGCCGACGTTCGCGCACGCCGATCCCGCAGCACACTGGCGACGCCGGCTGGCGAACGGCCTCGCCCACAACATCAGCCTCGTCATCGCCAAGGCGGTGCACGGTCAACTCGCGATTGATACGCCGCGAGCCGATGTTATGCGGCAAGTAGCTCTATTCGGGGCACGGAACCGCGACGGCTGGGATGTGGGTCCTCACGGCGCTCTCCAGCCTCCTGCCCATGCTGGCCGAGGAGGAGGTCTACCTCGCCCTGGTCCACGGCGCGCGTCGCGTTGCAAGGGACTGCGACGGCGAAGCTCCGAGGCGGGACAGGGCGTCGCTCGGCAGCCTGCTGGACCC
>JBKPOG010000015.1:0-6470 GCA_046732975.1 Pseudomonadota bacterium | reverse complement strand
GCTTCGCTGGGCACTCGACCCTCCTCTGAAAATTGCCGATTGCACACGGCGGTGCATACACTGCCACATGCCCGAGGGGACGCCAGTACCGTATCAACGGCCCGGCAATCTGACCTATGCGGTCGATGAAACTCCACCGATCGTGCGACTGCTCCTGCTCGGACTGCAATACGCCGCTCTCGATGCTTTCTATCTCGTGCTCGTCGCGATCATTGTCCGCCGCTCCTCAGCCACGATTGACGAGAAGGTCGCGCTTATGGGGATCTCCTGCATTGCGCTCGCGATCGGAACGACGCTGCAGGCGTTGCGGCATGGTCCCGTGGGTTCAGGGTATCTGGCGCCACCGGTATTCTCGGCGACATTCATGGGTCCCTCGGTCGCGGCGGCGCAAATCGGCGGTATGCGATTGGTCTATGGCATGACCGTCATTGCCGGTCTGACCGAAGCATTGGTCGGACTTTGTCTGCATCGGCTGCGTATCATCATCACGCCGATCGTCAGTGGATTGGCGGTGTTCATCGTCGGCCTGCAATTGGGCATCGTCGGCATCGGTGAAGTGCTGGACGTGCAACATGAAGCTCTACCCGCCTTTCCATTTCACCTGTTGGTGACATTGTCGACCGTCGCGGTTTGCATGGGGCTCAGCATCTGGGGCCGCGGCGCTTGGAAATTGCTGTGTTCGATCCTGGGGCTTGCTGTGGGCATGACGGCCGCCTGGCTGGCAGGGCTGATCGACCAGGAGAAGCTGGGTGTGATCGCCAGAATTGCCTGGCTCGAGCTGCCGCATCCCACCTTTTCCTTCGGCTTCGACTTGGGATTGCTTCCGGCGTTTGTTGCCGCTGGCGCCGCGTGCGCCTTCAGGGCGATCGGCGTGCTCACCACTTGCCAGCGGATCAATAATTCCGCTTGGCGACAGCCGGACATGGTCAATATCCGCAAGGGTGTGCTCGCCGACAGCGTCGGCAATATGGCCGGCGGCCTGCTTGGAACTGCGGGCATCAGCATCGGACCAAGTATGGTCGGTATTTCCGCCGCGACCGGCGCCACCAGCCGGGTGATTGCCTTCGTCGCCGCCGGGTATCTGCTGATCCTTGGTCTCTCTCCAAAGCTGGCTGGGAGTTTTCTGCTTATCCCGCCGGAAGTCGCTGGCTCGATCATGATGTTCACCGCTTGCTTCCTGATCGCGAGCGGCATGCAACAGATCCTCACGCGGCCGGCCGATACCCGGGCAATCTACATAATCGGCATCGCCACGATGCTGGCGCTGAGTGAAAATGTTTACCCTGAGTACTTTCGCCAGCTTCCCGCAGCTGTGCACAGCCTGTTGGGAAGCCCCTTGGCGATTGGGCTGACCACCGCCCTTGTCCTGACACTGGTGTTCCGGCTGGGTACGCAGCAACGCGATACGCTGGAGTGGAATGACAGCGAGGCGACCCTGGCCGACGTGGTGCCATTTCTGACCAAAGCGGTCCAGGGTTGGAAGGTTGCCACCGAAACCGCGGCGCGATGCACCCGCGACATGACTTCGATCGTCGATTTTCTGCAGCAGCATAAGCTTAATACGGGGCGTCTGAGCGTCGCCTATAACGGTCTCGAGCTGCGCGCCGAGGTCAGCTATCTCGGGACGCACGAGGCGCCAATTCATCGCACGCTGGAGCCACCACCGCCGCCGGAGCTGGACGAATTTGTCAACGAGGAGTCGGCGGTCTATGTCGGTCTGCGCGACTTCCTGAAGAGCATGGCGGCCGATCGCAAACGGGTCCTGCGGCGGCACGGTCATCTCAGCCTGCGGCTGTCGTACGAGACACCATAAATACCAAGCGCGACGAGAGGAAAGCATGGCGGATAAGCTCGAACATCGCCCGTTGGGGCGCGGCGGACTTACGGTTTCGGCGATTGGCCTTGGCTGCATGTCGCTGTCCGGTATCTACGGCGACGCCAATGACGCCGAGTCCGAGGAACTCATTCGCTACGCCATCGATCAGGGCGTCGATCACCTCGATTCATCCGACATGTATGGCTGGGGCCACAACGAGCAGGTGATCGGCCGCGCCCTGCAGGGGCGCCGCGACCGGGTGGTGCTGGCGAGCAAGTTCGGACAGACGCAGAACCCGGGTGGGCCGAATGGCGTGAACGGCCGGCCTGAGTATGTGATGCAAGCGTGTGAGGCGAGCCTGAAGCGGCTGGGTGTCGAGGTGATCGATCTGTACTATCAGCACCGGGTCGATCCGTCGGTGCCGATCGAAGACACCGTGGGTGCGATGGCGAAACTTGTGCAGCAGGGCAAGGTGCGCCATCTCGGGTTGTCGGAAGCCTCGCCCGCGACGATCAAGCGCGCACATGCCGTGCATCCGATCGCGGCGGTGCAGACCGAGTATTCGCTGCTGTACCGCGCCGAAGCCGAAGAGACGCGCGAGACGACGCGGCCTCTGGGCATCAGCTTCGTCGCCTACGCCCCGCTGGGTCGTGGCTTTCTCACCGGAGCGATTCAGACATTTGCCGATGTCGATGGCCGACGCTCAGCGCATCCACGCTTTCAGCAGGCAAACTTCGAGCAGAACCGTGCCTTGGTTGCCAAGATCGAGGCGATCGCCAAGGAGAAGGACTGCACGCCGGCGCAGCTCACGTTGGCCTGGGTGCTGGCGCAAGGACCAGATGTGGTCGCGATCCCGGGCACCCGGTATCCGCGACGGCTGGATGAGAATATCGGCGCACTGCGAGTGAAGCTGACGCCAGACGACGTGGCGCGGATCTCGGCCGCAATTCCGAAGGGAGCGGCGGCCGGTACGCGTTATCCAGCCGGAGGAATGAAAACGGTCTACGTATGACCGCTACGCCGGCGCCGTCCCCCTGAGACAGGTCCGATGCAGCACGCGCGGGAAGCGTGCCGCATCGAAATTTGAATCGGCGCGGTGCAGCAGGCACCAATTGTCCCACATCAGAAGGTCGCCAGCCCGCCACTTATGCCGATAGACGAACCGCGGCTCGGTGGCGTGGGCTTCCAGCGACGCCAGTCGTGCACGTCCCTCAGCCATCGGCCGGTCTTCGAGGTGTGACGCGTGCACGCCCATGAACAGGCACTTGCGTCCAGTGTCGGGATGCACCCGCACCAGCGGATGGCTCATCGGCGGCGCATCGGCGATCTCTTCCGGCGTCGCGATACGGCCGTGCTTTTGCTGCGACAGCTCCCAACTATGGATCACCCGTACGCCTTCCAATTCTGCCTTCTCAGCGTCGCTCAACGCATCGTAGGCAGCGTACATGTTGGCGAAGCAGGTGTCGCCACCCTCCGGCGGCATGGTGACGGCGTGAAGGATCGTCGCTAGCGATGGTTCCGGCCGAAACGACTTATCGGTGTGCCACTCCTGCGAACCGACCTTGCCACTCGGCTTGCCATCCGGCCCGAGATTGGAAACCGTGTGCACCAGCGGGTTATCGGTGCCGCGATTACGCGCAATGTGGCGCTCCAGAATGCCGAACTGCTCGGTGAAAGCGATCTGTTCGTCCTTGCTCAGCCGCTGGTCCCGGAAACACAGCACTTGGTAGCGGCAGAACGCGTCATACACGTCGCGCCGGGTTGCGGCATCCAGCGGCTGCGCCAGGTCGAGCCCGACCACCTCGGCGCCGAGTACTGGCGACAGCGGGCGCACATCGGGCTTCTCCATCGCGAGGGACATGACGACAACCTCCTGCTGCTGGCGGCGATGCTAGCGCAGTGGTGTCAGGCGACAAGCGCCAGCAGGCTGAACACGCCGACAGCCATGCAGTAATAGGCAAAGGGGTTCAGTGCCCAGGCGTCGTGCTGGCGAAAGTAGCGCATCAGGAACCACGTACTGGCAAATGCGGTGATGCCGGCGACCACCGCAGCCATTGCGGCCAGCTCGAAGGTGCCGACCGGAACGCTTTCGTGCAGCAGCTTTGGTACCTCCAGCACGGTGGCGCCCAGAATGATCGGGGTGGCAATCAGGAAGGAGAAATGTGCCGAGCCCTCATGGTCGATGCCGCGCAACAGACCGCCTACGATGGTGGCGCCTGAGCGAGAGATGCCGGGGATCAGTGCGGTGCACTGCCATAGCCCGATCGTGAGTGCGTCCATCACGGTCAGACCGGACAGCGGTCGATGGCCACGGCCACGCAGCTTCTCGCCGCCAAGCAGGAGCAGCGCATTCACCATCAGGAAGATCGCCGCAACTATCGGCGTGCCGAACAGTCCGCGGACAAACTTCTCCAGCAGGAAGCCGACGATCACCGCAGGGATGGTGGCGACGACGATCAGCATGAAGACGCGGCGACTTTCGCTGACCTGATGTGGCGAGGCGAGCCCAAGAACGCCGATTGCCAGCGACCACCAATCGCGCCAGAAGAACAGAAGCAGCGCGGCGGCGGTGCCGAGATGCAGCATGACCAGGAACGGCAGGAATTCCGGCGAATTTTGATCAATCGGCCAGTGCAGCAGTGCTGGCAGCACCACAGCATGTCCGAGACTGCTTACCGGAAACAGCTCGGTGGCGCCTTGCAGAATGGCGATGATAACAGCCTGTAGCGCGCTCATGGCGTGTTCCTGACCTACAGCGCTGGATTCCGCAAGCGTGCTTTCAGTCGTTCATCGGGTAAGCGGCCATCAGCCGCTTCTGGCGTCGCCACAGCCGATACATCGAGCGAATGCCTGATGTGCGGACGCCGCGCGCCCGATTCGCCGCGCCGATCCGGAAGGCGGCTCCGTAGTGAAAGAACTGCGCGCGCCAGGCCTCTCGCAGCGACGTGGTCGGGTCCCAGATGTGGGTTGCCTCGGAGCCGGTGCCGTTGATCTCGATGATGCGGAAGCCTTCGCCGCGCAGGAGGGCCGGCAGCGACTCGAAGCGAATATCGATCCGGCCGAAGTAAAAGTTTGGCATCGAGCGCGCGATGCGCTCGAACACGTCGGTCAGTGCGGCCGTCGCCAGCGGCGTTCCATCCTCGAAGATAGAACCCTTGCAATGATTGCCAACGAATACCAGGCGTACGCGCTCCCCGCTGTCAGGCACACTTTCCAGGCGATGCGCCAGCCGCGGCAAATAGATGTGCGGGATGCGTCCGGTACGCGGATCCGCATGGATGAGCTGTCGCAAGGTAGAGCGGCCGTCGCCGATCAGGACAGGTGCATGCTTCAAGGTGATAGACGTGATGCGGCCGCGGGCCTCGTCAGGATGGCGCACGTAGAAAATGCCTGCCTCGCCCTCATGCGGCACGAATTCCTGCAGGACGATTCGTTCGCCGGATGGGAACGCGGACAGATACAATTCCAGGTCATCCGGACCATGCAGCAGCCGCACTCCAGTACCGTTACAGCCGATGTCCGGCTTGACGACGACAGGGTAGTCAAAGCCGGCCGATACGAATTCCCGGGTCATTGACGGAGCGGCGCCGGGCTTGGCCTCGACGCTGATGTAACGAGCGAGCAGCTCGCGTGCCGTTCCCTGCACGAGGTCCAACGTCTCGGTCTTTCGTTCCCCGCACAACCCACCCGCGGTGATGTCCGGATTTGCCGCCGTCGGCAGGCTGAAGTCGCCATAGCGTAAGCCGAGGGCGACCCAGTGCGCCACCACGGGGAGATAGAACAGCCAGTCCGGCCAGAACTCGAAGAACGAAAGCGGCCTCCCGGCCTCGACGCTGCGTGCGATAGCGGCGGGGTTCAGCGCGTTGGCCAGCTTCACGGCCGTTTGCTCTGCAGGCTGCTCGCTGTGAGCCTGCCCGCAACAATGACGAATATAACGAAGCCCGCTGCACCTGCCCAGCGCCAGGCACCGAAGTGATCGATCAGCAGCTGGCCGATGCGCAGCGACACTCCGAACAGCAGCGACGTCCAGCAGATGGTTGCGATCACAACTGCCAAAGCGAATTGCCGCAGGTCAGCGCCGACGAAGCCGCAGGTGGTGTAGGTCGGCAGCCGCAGTCCTGGCAGGAAGCGGCTCACCAGCACTACCCGGAACACGCGCCCGTTCAGCCAGGCACGAACCACCTCGCTGCGCTGAGGTGGCAGCCAGCGACGGACCATGGGGATGTGGGCGGCCAGCCGCCCCATGCCGTAGAGCCAGAGATCGCCCAGTATGATGCCGATGTAGAGCGATCCAAGGGCCAGAGCTGCAGACAAGTGGCCTTCGCTCACCTGCATGGCGGCAAGTACGGTCGCGGCATCCTCGAGGATGAAGGTGCCGAGAATGATCGCGACGCCCTGGAGCAAGGGATGATGGCCGGCCCATGCCAGCAGCGAGGCGATCGATGTGCCGAGCATCCGACTACAGATTGGCTGGTCGGTTCACAGTGACAGGTCGCATGGCGACGGTTGGCAACCTACCCGGGATCAGGAGTGTGTGATCTATCACCTTGCACGCGCTTGGCCAACGACCGTCGATAGGAGCAATATCAGGATGGTATGGCGCACCTTAGTCACGATCATGCACACCACCACCATCATCATCACGCCTCAGGGC
>JBKPOG010000014.1:0-6269 GCA_046732975.1 Pseudomonadota bacterium | reverse complement strand
ACGCCATCCTGCACCGACGTGCAGACAGCATCCTCCGCACCGGGGTTGCGGGCGTGCGTGAGAGCGGACCGCTGGTCGTCGGCAGGCTCGATGTTACGCCGGTGGTCAGGGTGGCAGTAGCCGACCACATGCTCAGGCCTGATGCATTTGCAGCCTGTAGTTGGACCTCGACCGCCACAGCCGAGGGTAGGTCCGACAGTTCATAGGGGTTCGACACAGCTTGCACGACTGTCCAAGTCTCGGCTCCCGCAGCGCTGTGCCGCAGAGCGAAACCGGTGGCCGCACCATGTGCGGGATCAACGGCCGGTGCTGTCCAGGTTACCATGAGGTCGCTGCCAGTGCCCTGCGCCAACACTGGAAGGCTCGGAGCGTTGGGCGGCAGCGCCACTGGCGCAGCAGTAACCCCCGGAGCGGTCGAGCCGCCGCCCTGGGCGAGCTCAGGAGGCTCCCAGGCCGTCTGTGACGCCGGAGAGTTCGGATGGCCCAGTGCATGTACTGCTGCCATTCGCTGGTCGGTTGCGGCTCGGTCGCTTGATCTTGGCAACTCCTGCGGTTCCTCCGAGTGCACATGGAGCAGGGAAGGTCGCCATATGTTACGGTCTCTAGATTAATGTTATGTTAAGAATTCTAACTTGAACTGGTTGTAACATCAACTCGATACAAGGCTCGTATCGCGATGCTGTCTGTCGCCCTTTGGCCGAGGCATTCGCTCCTTAGTCCCAGCTCGTGGCGATGATCAGATCTCTTACCCTGCGCCCACCTCAAGTGCGGCGAACGCACTCAGATTGACGATCCCACGCGCTGTCACACTCGGCACCAGCACGTGGATCGGCTTGCTCATCCCCAACAGCATTGGCCCCACAGGCAACCCATCTGACGCAGCCTTCAAGAGAGTGAAAGCAATGTTTGCGGCATCCAGCGTCGGCATCACCAGCAGATTTGCGGTGCCGGAAAGCCGGCTGTCCGGCACCGCCTTGTCGCGGATCGCTTCCACCAGTGCAGCATCTGCATTCATTTCGCCATCTACCTCCAGTTCCGGCGCTACTTTGCGTATCAGTGCAAGCGCACGGCGCATCTTCCGCGCGCTTTCCGAATCACTTGCACCAAAATTCGAGTGCGACAGCAGCGCTGCCTTCGGTGTGATGCCGAACTCGGTCACCGCCTCGGCCGCCAGCACCGTCATCTCCGCGATCTGCTCCGCGGTGGGGTCTACGAGCATTTGCATGTCGCAGACAAACAGTGTGCCGTGCGGCAGAATGAGACAGCCAAGCCCATAGACGCGCGTCACGTGAGGTCGGCGTGGAATAATCGGCAGTAGATACTGCACCTGCCGCCACCAGTTGGCCGACCCACCGCAAATTGCCGCGTCGGCCAAGCCCGCGTGCAGCATCATTGCCGCCGCCACAGTCCCCCGTCGCGGCAACCCATACGCCGCGTCATCGGGCGGGATGCCGCGCCGGCCGACCAGCCGCTGATAGTCGGCGAGCAACGGCGCAAAGATCTCATCGTCGTGTCCCGGATCCAGCACACGAACACCGTCTGTCAGGTCGATCCGCAACCCCATCTCGTGCACCTTGCGCTCGATCACCGCGCGGCGGCCAAGCAGGATGGGGCGGGCTATGCCCTCATCGACAAGCGTCTGCGCGGCACGCAGGACGCGCTCATCCTCACCCTCGCCGTAGACGATGCGACGTGGCGATTGGCGTGCGACCTCGAACACCGGCGCCATGAGCTGGCCGGAGCGGAACACGAAGCGCTCCAGGTCACGCTGGTACTGCGCAAGATCATGGATTGGCCGACGCGCAACGCCGCTGTCCATTGCGGCACGTGCCACCGCCGGCGCGATCTCCAGGATCAGCCGTGGATCGAACGGCTTGGGAATGATGTAGTCTGGGCCGAACACGGGTGCCGCCCCGCCGTAAGCGGCGGCCACCACCTCCGATGCCTCCATGCGTGCAAGCGATGCGATCGCTTCTGCCGCGGCGATCTTCATCGACTCATTGATCGTGGTCGCCGACACGTCCAGCGCGCCACGGAAGATGAACGGGAAACACAGAACGTTGTTGACCTGATTGGGAAAATCGCTGCGTCCTGTGGCGACGATTGCATCCGGCCGCGCGCCGGAGACCTGCTCGGGCAGGATTTCGGGATCGGGATTGGCAAGCGCCAGAATCAGCGGCTTCGATGCCATCAACGGCAGCCATTCCGGCTTCAACACCCGCGGCGCCGAGAGGCCCAGGAACACATCAGCGCCCCGCAGCACCTCCGGCAGCGACTGCGCGTCGGTATCGCGCGCGTAGCGCGCCATATTCGGCAACATGCCGGCGCGATCCGTGCGCACCACACCGGCGATATCGGTCAGCGTGACATTCTCCGGCCGTAGTCCCATCGACACCAGAAGATCGACGCAGGCCAGCGCTGCCGCTCCCGCTCCGGATGTGACCAGCCGCATGTCCGCAAGATCCTTGCCCTGCAGCACCAGGCCATTGCGTACGGCCGCTGCGACGGTGATCGCCGTGCCGTGCTGGTCGTCGTGAAATACCGGGATGCGCATGCGCCGACGCAACTCCGCCTCGATGGCGAAACACTCGGGCGCCTTGATGTCCTCGAGATTGATCGCTCCGAACGTCGGCTCCAGTGCTGCGACGACATCGCAGAACCGCGAAGGGTCAGCGGCATCGACCTCGATATCGAATACATCGATGCCGGCAAATTTCTTGAACAGGACAGCCTTGCCTTCCATCACCGGCTTGCCGGCGAGCGCGCCAATATTGCCCAGGCCAAGTACCGCGGTGCCGTTGGAGATGACCGCGACCAGGTTGCCACGCGCAGTGTAGTCGTAAGCTGCATGCGGATCGGTGACGATCGCCTCGCAGGCCGCAGCCACTCCGGGTGAATATGCCAGCGACAGATCGCGCTGTGTCGCCATCCGCTTGGTCGGCTGGATCGCCAACTTCCCAGGCTGCGGAGTTCGATGGTAGTCGAGCGCCGCGCGGCGAAAGTCGTCGTCCATGAGCCGTGCACCCTAGCAGCCGGTGCGCAGGATGATGGGCGAGCAGCGCCCGCGCAATGGCCGACGGGCGCAGCAGTCGCGGTCATGGCATCCTGCGCGCACGCAGTTCGAGCATGTCTACGAGCACAAGATCAATTCAGGCTACCTCAGCGAGGACTGCAGCCTGCGCCGACCGCTGCGGCACTCGCATGAAATATAGAGGTATCGAACAGGCGCACGCGATGCGGGGACTGCGCCTGGATCCCGCCGGTGATGTCCTGCGAACTGTTGCTGGAGAGCGTGACGTTTGGTGCCTGGTGAGACAGGCGCATCATGGGCTCGGTCTGAGCATCGCGGCGAGCGCGCGGCGCATCCCCATGCTTGAGATGCTAAAGTATCCGTCATAGAGCGAGCTCAGATCGAGGATCACGAAAATGACGCTGCTCAGCGACAAAGCGCACAGGGCGATGGTGATGACAGCCAGGCTGTTGCGCGGTGCAACCAGGCCGAAGCAGCCGAATATGATCATCAACCAGAACGCCAGCACCTGATAAAACGGTCCATAGGGTTCGGTTCGTGAGTCCTCGATCAAGCTGAGCCGGGAGTGCGCAACGTCATTGTAACGCTCGGAGCATAGCAGCTGCATCCTCTGCAACTCGCCGCTGCTGGGAGTAAGTCGAGCAATCTCCACCCCGATGCGCTCAATCATCGACGCGAATTCCGGCGGAGCTCCGACCCCGGACACGCGGGTCACGTTGGGGTATTGCAAGCCCTGGGGGTGTGGCTCATTGGGCCAGGTGGCGGCAATCACCGCTGCGGTATAACTGTGGATCTGCTGTCGCGCCGCAGCTGTCTCTGGCCCGTACTCCCTCAGGCACCGGTCAAGCAGCCCCAACTGTAGCGCGTAGGCCTCCCGGTCATGCGACGCGCTGTCGTAAGTCTGCTTCACCGAGGCAGTGAGCAGCCCCAGCACCAGCGCCGCGAATGTCGCCAGCAGTCCGATCGTGACCTGCATTAGCTCGGTTGTCTCGCGCACGCGGTGGTGCTCGGGCAGGCGGGGACGGACGATGATTCCCGCACCAGCGCTCACGCACAGGAGCGCAAATACGACCAGCGCTGATGCAAATTCGCGCAATCTGTTAGGTCCCCCCGCTGAACCAGATCTCTGCGGCTCGGCTGGCGCAGCTCCTATTGTTTGGGATTGTATGATGGTGGCGTTGGGGAAACCACAGTCTCTGGGGCATCGCAGCAAGCCTTCGGCGCGACCGTGCATCGCTGCAGGTCCACGCTGCCACGCAGGTCGGCCTCGAAGCGATCCCGCCAGGCGTCCAGGCTGTTCCGCCGCATCACACCCAGCATCGCGGCGTGACGCTCACACCGTTCGCCTTGCTCCATTCCCAGCGCGCGATCGAGCGCCGCGGCCACTCCGGCCTGGTCATATGGATTGACGACCAGCGCCGTCTCCAGTTCGCGCGCAGCGCCGGCGAACTGCGACAGCACCAGGACACCGGGATCCTGCGGATCCTGTGCCGCCACATACTCTTTCGCCACCAGGTTCATGCCATCGCGCAGCGGCGTCACCAGCCCAACCTTCGCCTCGGCGTAAAGCGGCATCAAGGCACTGCGCGCAAAGCCTCGGTTCAAGTATCGCAGTGGCGTCCAGTCAACCTCGGCGAAGCGACCATTGATGCGCCCTGCTTCAGCCTCCAGCTCCCGGCGGATCTCACGATATGCTTCGATATCACCGCGCGAGGGTGGCGCAATCTGCATGAACACCACCTTGCCCTGGTGCTGAGGAAACCGCTCCAGGAAGTGCTCGAACGCGATGAACCGCGGTCGCAGTCCTTTCGAATAGTCCAGCCGATCGACGCTCAGGATGAGCGGGTGCCCCAACAGGCTGTCTTGCAGCCGCGCGGCGTAGCGGTGGTGGGACGGCGCCGCCGTTGCCACATGCCGCACCTCGTCGACGTGTACGCCGATCGGATAGACGCCCGTCTTCACTGTCCGACCAAATGCAGACAGCACGTCGGCTTCCACCGCAACGCCGCCGGCCTGCCGCTGGATGTAGTCGGCGAAGGCGATGCGATCATCCTCGGTCTGGAAGCCCAGCACATCGAACTGGCACATGGCCTCGATCAGCTCCGCATGCGCCGGGATCGTCATGAACACGGGCGGCGCTGGAAATGGCGTGTGCAGGAACAGCCCGATGCGATTGTCCAGCCCAAGCATACGCAGGGCCTGGGCCAGCGACAGCAGGTGGTAATCGTGCGCCCAGATCATGTCGTCCGGTCGCACCAGCCGTGCCAGCGCCTGGGCGAACAGCGTATTCACCCGGCGATATGACGCAAAATCCTCCCAGTCGAAATGTGCGTGACCGACCTGATAGTGCAGTGTCGGCCACAGCGTCCCGTTGGCAAAGCCACGATAGAAGCCGTCGTAGTCGCGCCGCGACAGATCGACCGTGTAGAGAGTGATCGGGCCAGCAGTCCGTTCCACATGCGCCGGTGCGGCGGTGTCATGGCTGACCTCGCCGCTCCAGCCGAACCAGATACCGCCCTGCTGTTTCAGCGCATCCAGAACGCCGGCGGCGAGGCCGCCGGCGGTTGGTTCCCCTTCCGTGATCGGCGCCACCCGGTTGGAGACGACGATCAGGCGGGACAAGTCAGGCGGCTTCCGGAACCGGGTCCACCAGTTGCTGCTTGCGCAGCAGTTCGCGATATGGACCCGGACGCATTGCCAGTATACCAGGCGGTCCATCGTCGACGATCCGCCCGCGATCCATGACGATGATGCGATCAAAGCTCTTCAAGGTCGCCAGCCGATGGGCGATGGCGATCACCGTGCGCCCTTGCATCAGCCGGTCCAGCGCGTCCTGGATCGCCCGCTCGCTTTCGCTGTCCAGTGCACTGGTAGCCTCATCCAGCAGCAGGATTGGCGCGTCCTTCAGCAGGGCCCGCGCTATCGCCAGGCGCTGGCGCTGCCCGCCCGACAGCTTCACGCCGCGGTCGCCCACCATGGTGGCAAAGCCGTCAGGTAGCGCCTCGATGAACTCGCGACAGTTGGCCATTTCCGCCGCGGTCAACACGTCATGCTCGGGCGCGTCCGGGTTGGCGTAGCGGATGTTGTCCAGCACGGTGCGATGGAACAGGCTGATGTCCTGCGGCACGATCGCCATGCTGGCGCGCAGGCTCTCCTGAGTGACATCGCGGATGTCCTGTCCGTCAATCAGGATACGTCCACCACCTACATCGTAGAACCGCTGCAGCAGCCCCAATAC
>JBKPOG010000013.1:0-7401 GCA_046732975.1 Pseudomonadota bacterium | reverse complement strand
CATCTATATCGGCGAAGTCTCGCACACACTGTGGCCGCAGTACTGGCCCGACCAGCCGGTCCCGGACGCCGTCCGTTGCCTGCGCAAGCTGCGCAAGATCAGTTGAGGTTTCGTCATGTCTTATGAACCGAAGCGGTTCGACTTCTCGATCCCGGTTCGCGTCAACCTATCGTCGGATACGCAGACCAAGCCATCGCGCGGAATGAAGGAAGCGATGATGGCGGCGGAGGTCGGCGACGAGCAGATGGGCTCCGACCCAACCGTGTGGGAGCTGTGCGACCGCACCGCGGCGCTGCTGGGCAAAGAGGCCGCGGTATTCCTGCCATCGGGCACGATGTGCAACCAGGTGGCGCTCGCCACGCATTGCCGGCCCGGTGAGGAGATTCTGGCGCACGAGTCCTCGCACATCCTGTCGAGCGAGGGTGGCGGTGCAGCGGCAATAGCCGGCGCATTGATCCTGGGTCTCAAGGGCGAGCGTGGCCAGTTCACGGCCGACACGTTGGAAGAGGCGATCCGTCCGGTGTCGCGCTATTCACCGACCCAGCGCCTGGTCGAGGTTGAGCAGACCGCGAACCGTGGCGGTGGCGCGTGCTGGAGTGCCGATGCCTTGCATGCGGTGACCAAAGCCGCGCACAGGCATGGGCTTTCGACGCATATGGACGGCGCGCGGTTGATGAATGCCGCGGTGGCGCTGGGCGTGCCGGCGACCGATCTCACCGAAGGCTGCGACTCTGTCTGGTTGGACTTTACCAAAGGTCTTGCGGCCCCACTGGGTGCGGTGCTTGCCGGTTCACGCGAGTTCATCGGCCAGGCGTGGCGCTGGAAGCAGCGGCTTGGCGGCTCGATGCGCCAGGGCGGCATGTGTGCCGCTGCATGTATCTACGCGCTGGAACACAATATCGACCGCCTGGCCGAGGACCATGCGAACGCCAAAGTGTTGGCGCGAGGCATGGCGCAGATTCCTGGGATCACCGTGGAGATACCAGAGACCAATCTGGTGTTCTTCGACACCCAGGGTACCGGCATGACCGCCGATGCGTTCGCCGGCCAATTACGACAGGAGGGCGTGCTGGTCTCCACCTCCGGCAAGTATCGTGGCCGCGCCTGCCTGCATCTTGACGTGACTGCTGCCCAGGTGAACGAGGCGCTGTCGGTGATGAAGCAGGCGGTGAACGCCGCCTGATGGCGGAGTTCATCGTCCGCCCAATCGGCACGCTGCACACGCCCTGGCGCAGCGTCGCCGATTGTCCACGCAATGGGCGGCAGCCTGACCCGGCGCCCCTGTGCACCGCGACGGTGCTGCACGATTTTGTTGAAGGTCTGCGCAGTCTCGACGGATTTTCACATCTCATGCTGCTGTATTGGATGGATCAGGTGCGTGGGCCCGAGCTGGTGTTCACGCCGCCATTCGATGCGGAACCGCGCGGGGTGTTTGCCACGCGTGGACCACGGAGGCCGAATCCGATCGGACTTTCCGTGGTGGCTTTCGATGGCTTCGCCGCACCCGATACGCTGAAGGTGCGTTATCTCGATTGCGTCGATGGCACGCCGCTGATCGACATCAAGCCATATCTCAAGACGACGGACTGCGAACCGGACTCCGACATGGGTTGGCTGGCACGGCACGCGACCACCCGCCGGTAACATCATCCCCGCTTGTGCGGGAATGACAGCGGGTCATAGGTCATAGTCAGACCGGATTCCGTGCCACGAGCTGGCGGGCGATGATGATGCGTTGCAGCTCGTTGGTGCCCTCGCCGATCACCAGCAGCGGTGCATCGCGGTACAGACGCTCGATCGGAAATTCGGTGGAATAGCCGTAGCCGCCGTGCACGCGCATTGCCTCGGTGGCGTTCTCCAGCGCCGCTTCGGTGGCGAACAGCTTGGCCATGCCGGCTTCCATATCGCAGCGATCGCCACGGTCGTACAGTTCTGCCGCGCGCCGCACCAGCAGCCGCGCCGCCTCGGTGCGCGTAGCCATGTCGGCGAGCTTCAGCTGAATCGCCTGATGCTGCGCGATCGGCACGCCGAACGTCTTGCGCACCTGCGCGTACCGAACCGACTCGTCCAGTGCCGCTTGGGCAATCCCGACGCCGCGCGCGGCGACGTTGATGCGGCCGAGCTCCAGCCCCGACAGCGCGTGCTGCAGGCCGCGCCCCTCGATACCGCCGATCAGCCGCTCAGCCGGAACGCGATAGTCGTCGAACACCAGTTCCGCGCTGTCGATACCCTTGTAGCCGAGCTTCTCCAGTTTCCGGCTGACAGTGAAGCCGGGACCTTTTTCCGCCAGCAGCATGCTCATGCCGCGGTGCCGAGGCTCTGCGTTTGCATCGGTCTTCACCAGCAACGCGAAGCATGACCCATGAATACCGTTGCTGATCCAGGTCTTGGTGCCATTCACCACGTACGCTTCGCCATCCCGCCGCGCCGTGACACGGATCGCCTGCAGGTCCGTGCCGCAATCGGGTTCGGTCAGTGCCAGCCCGCCACGGAGTTCGCCAGAAGCGAACCGCGGCAGGAACGCGCGCTTCTGCTCCTCGGTCCCGTTGCGTTGGACGATGGCCGACATGATGAGATGCGAATTGAAAATACCGGTCAGCGACATCCACACCCGCGCTATGCGCTCGACGATGTCGGCATAACTGGCGCAGGGCAGGCCGAGGCCACCATACGATGCCGAGATCGTCGCACCGAACAATCCCAGCTCGCGCATCCGGTCGACGATGGCCTCGGGGTAGATATCGTCGTGCTCCAACTGATGCACATGCGGCACCACATCGCGCGTCAGAAACGCGTCGATCGCGTCGAGTATATCGGTGTCAGGCACGTGCTACGCCGGCATCGCGCGCTTCTGATGCACGCGACCGATCCGGGCGGTTTCCGGATTGTGCCCCGCGATGACGCGTACGCCTTCGTCCAGCCGGCGCACGATGTTCTCCGGCGAGCATCCCTCAAGAAACGCAATCTTGTTCCGGCGGCACGCGGCAAACACGCGTTCCCGCGCCTCGGCCATTTCCGCTGGATACGGATCGCGTTGCAGCGTGGTGTAGCCAAGCGACAGACCCAGATCACCAGGTCCCATTTCAGCAAATCCGAGACCCGGTACAGCACAAATGGCGTCGCAGTTGGCAATCCCCTCGGGGCTTTCCAGTTTGACCCCCAACAGCAGCTCGCCCTCCGGATTCAACGGCCAGGGGTCGCATCGCTGCATATACTCTTGTTGGGACAGGCTCCAGATCACGGCCGCAGTGGCCTCGGAACCACGGCCGCGCGCGCCAATGCCCAACTTGCCGTCGCCGCTGCGCGCAGGCCGGGTGGCACCACGCATGCGCTGCACCGGCGAAGGGAGCGCTGGATCGACGCCAGCCAGGTGGTGCGGATACCGACATGACTCGACAAAGGCGCGCACGGCATCTTCTGTTTCGGCCTGACAGAGCAGGATGCCATGCACGCCGCGACCAAGGATCTGACGGAACTGCCAGGCATTGAAACGAACGTTGGCCTCATCAGTGCCGTTGACCGGCGCCTCTACGATGACCGTCGGCGTGCGATGGCCGGAGCGCGTCGGTACGCCACTGACCATGCCGTGCATGTATTCTGCGAGCCCGGTCATGTCGAAGCAGCCGTGCTCCATACCGACATTTATGTAATCGGCCCAGGTGCCAGCATCCTCGCGCCCCTGCGCCTGGGTCAGCACGTGGCCACTATGCGGGCCGTCATAATAAATCGCCTGCCCTTGCGACAACAACTCGACCGCCCGGTTGATGCGATTGGCCATGCCGGTTCCTTTCACGCTGCCGGATGCGACAGGACGATGCTAGCACCCGAATCATGACCCAGGCGATGGCGGTGACGGCGCGCTCTTTCAGCCGCGAACCAGCCGCCCAGGCAACGCACCGGTGGCCTGACCATCGCGATAGACCGGAACCCCGGAGACGATCGTCGCAACGTAGCCGTCCGTGCGTTGCAAGAGACGGCGGCCGCCGCTTGGCAGATCGTAGGCCACTTCGGGCGGACGCAATTGCAGCCGGGCATAGTCGATCACATTGACGTCCGCCTTATACCCAGGTGTCAGTACACCGCGGTCAGTCAGGCCAATTGCGGAAGCAGAATCGCGCGTCAGTCGCCGGATAGCCCAAGGCAACGGCAGCTTCGCGCCGCGTGTGCGGTCGCGCGTCCAATGCGTCAGCAGGTAGCTGATCGCGCTGGAATCGCACAGCACGCCGACATGCGCACCGCCATCGCCAAGCCCAACAATGGTGGCATCGTGCGTCAGCATGTCACGTACGGTGTCAAGATTGCCATAGCTGTAGTTGGACAGCGGACGGTACAGAATGGCCTTGCCATCGCGCTCCAGCAGCAGGTCATACGCCACCTCGGCCGGGTCGCGTTCCTGCCGCGCCGCCATTGCAGCGATCGATGACTCGGCCGCCGGTTCGTAGTCAGGCGGATCGCCGAGTGGGAAGATGCGATCCCACTTGGCCACGCGGCGCGCCAACCCGTCGCTCTCGCTCGCCTCTTTTATCAGGCGCGCACGGAACTCCTTTTGGCGCAGGATTGCGATGCGCTGCTCGAACGGCAGCGAAGCTATACGCTGGTAGCTGGGTCGATTGACGAACGGGTTCTGCGAGATTTCAAAGCCAAGCAGAATGCCGGTGGGGCGGGTCAGCACCTGACCCAGCATCGGCAAGCCGGCAGCATTCGCTTCGGCTATCCAGCCGACAAGTTGGCGCCATTCCTCCGGCTTGTTGTCGCGCTGCAGGATCGTGATCGCCATTGGCCGCTTTGCACTGGCAACGAGACGGCGCAGCATGGCAAATTCGTCCTCGACTTCGTCGAAGTCCGAGATCACCTGCATCCAGCCTTTGCCGATGTCGTGCAGCGCACCGGCAATGGCGGCAAGCTCCGCTTCCGCCGCATTCAGCGAAGGGATCGCACGGCCATCCAGCGTCTTGTGGTTCAACGTGCGCGACGTGGAGAACCCAAGAGCTCCGGCCTTGATGCCTTCGCTAGCCAGGTGGGCCATTTCGGCCCGATCCTGCTCGGTGGCCGGTTCGCGATCCGCGCCGCGCTGTCCCATCACGAACACCCGCAAAGCGGCGTGCGGCACCTGAGTTGCGATGTCGATATCGTATTGGCGCGCCGCCAAAGCATCGAGGAAGTCGGGGAAGCTCTGCCAGTTCCACGGCAGCCCTTCGGTCAGCACAACTTCGGGAATGTCCTCCACGCCCTCCATCAGTTTCACCAGCATATCGCGCTGCGATGGCTGGCATGGCGCAAAGCCAACACCGCAATTGCCGAACAGTGTCGTGGTGACGCCATTCCACGACGACGGCGTGATGCGGCTGCTCCAGGTTGCCTGGCCGTCATAGTGCGTATGCGGATCGATGAACCCCGGCGTCACCAGCAGCCCACGCGCATCGATCTCTTCGCGGCCGCGATCAGCAACTTTGCCGATTGCTGCGATTGTGCCGCCGGCGATCGCCACGTCGGCCTCGAATGCATCGGCGCCGGTGCCGTTGATCACCGTGCCTTTGCGAATGACCAGATCGAACATCGCTCTATAACCCAAGTTTTTCGGTCAGGCCGTAGCCCTGGGCGAGATCCTGCAGCTTCTTCCAGGTCGCATCTTCCACCGGAATGCCGTTCTTGCGGCGGTCCTGCTCGCGCTTGTGTTCGATCTCGCCGGGATACAGCACTTCGGTGAAGCCTTGCGCCGGCGGCGTGGCCTTCAGGTATTGCGCGAACTCGGTGACTTCCCCCTTGAAGGTCTCGAGATCCCGGAACGCCGAAACGTTGAACACCGCGATGAAGCAGCCGTCGTTGTGTCGCCCGGTCGGTTCTACCCCGTAACCAAGCCCGGTCAGCAAGCCGGATAGAATCTCAACGATGGTGGCGAGACCATAGCCCTTGTAACCTTCGGAACCGCCGACCGGCAGCAGCGCGCCGCCCTGGCGCAGCACGCGAGGATCGGTGGATGGTTTGCCTTCTGCATCGATCAGCCAGCCCGCTGGCACCTGCTCGCCGCGCGCCGTCGCCACGTTGATCTTACCCGCGGCTGCCGCCGACGTGGCCATATCGAAGAACAACGGGCCTTCCAGGTTGGATGGCACGGCGAAGCAGATCGGATTGGTGCCCAGCCGCGCCTTGGCTCCACCGAACGGTGCCACCGCCTTGGCACTGCGACCGGAGTCGGCGGTGATCATCGCGATCATGCCTTCGCGCGCCGCCATCAGCGGATAGGACGCAAGCCGACCGATATGGCTCTGGCGATACACCGTCGCCGCGGCGACCTGTTGCTTCTTCGCCTTGTCGATTGTGTAGCGCATCGCCCGGTCGGTCACGACGTAGCCAAAGCCCCAGTTGCCGTCGATCACGGTGCTGGTCGTGGTCTCCTGCACAATGTCCCACGATGCACCAGGAACGATGTGGCCGACTTTGATGCGGTCGATGTAGGTCGGGATCAGAATAATGCCGTGCGAGTCGTGGCCAACCAGATTGGCGCCGATGTTGTAGCGCGCGATGGTCGCCGCTTCCTCAGCGGAGGCGCCTGCGGCTTGCAGCAGCGCCTTGGAAATGTCCATCAGGCGATCGGCGGATACAGTCGGCATGGCTTTCCCTCCAACGCTTTGCTTTCAGCAAGGGGACGAAGCCGCCCACTGTCAACCCCGGCGGTTCTGGCGTAGCCTGCGGCGCAGCGATCATGGAGGAGCGGACAATGGCACAAGCGAATGTCTATGCCAGCGTGGCCGGAACAGTTGGCCGCAGCGACAAGGATCCTGGCAAGGTCGGCGTGTTCCGTCGCCCTGCCGACACCGGAGAATGGGAACATGTGCTGAGCGATTTCAGCAGCAACGTGGTGCACGTGCACCCGACAGACCCCAACATCGTGTTGGCCGGCACGCATGACGGCGTGTATCGCAGCACCGATCGCGGCAAGACCTTCCAGCGTGCCAATTTCCCCGATAAGAACATGGAGATCTGGTCGTTCCTGGTCGATGCCGGCAACCCAAAGCTGATCTACGCCGGCGGCTCGCCGATTGCGGTGTATCGCAGCGAGGACAGCGGCGAGACGTGGCGGCGATTGCCCGACCCAAACATGCCGACACGCTGCGTGATGCCGTTCAACTGCCGCGTGATGCGTATGGCACAGCATCCGAACAAGCCGGGCACGATCTTCGCCGCGCTCGAGGTTGGTGGTGTGATGCGCACCACCGACGGCGGCGAGACATGGAAGGATTGCAGCCCCGATCTGATCCGTCTGGCGCAGCTGCCCCATCTGAAGAGCAAGATCGTCAGCAACACCTCGGATGAAGGCATGCTCGACGGCCACGCCATCGCGATCAATTCGGCGGATCCGGACGCGGTGATCGTCGCCGTGCGCATGGGGCTGTTCCGCAC
>JBKPOG010000012.1:0-23229 GCA_046732975.1 Pseudomonadota bacterium | reverse complement strand
GAAATGCAGATGGCGCTGTACGGCTGTACGCGCGTGCGATGCTGAATACGGAGCTCCATGTTTCAAATCAGGCATGTCGGATCCGCGTCAGGCGCGCGCGTGCCGCTGGCGCAGACAATCTGATTGGGCGCACACAGCGGGACGGTGCTCACTGTTCACCCCGGGTAGATACGCGGTAGGCGGATAGCGGCACGCTACCATCTCCGTTACCGTACCGATGTTACTCTTCGCGCCTCGAGGCGCTCGCATTGGAGGGCGTCGGTCACGAAAATTGCGCCTACCGGGAGATGGCCAGCTCGTGCAAGCGAATGTGACTGCGCAACGTACTGCCTGCGCTCGTCTAGAGCTTTAGGGACAACTAAGTCAGATGTGCAACCAGATATCGCTAAGATAATGGGCTGGTCCAACCTTCACTGCCCGATCGCGAAGCCAGTATTGGCTGCCATTCTATTGGTCTGTATAGGTTGTCCAGCCCTGGGCCAAACTCCGTCCCCACTGCAGGAGTGGCAATATCCTGGCGGCATTATCCTGCAAAAAGAATTCGAGCCGGAGATTCCGGAATGGCGGGTTTTCCTTGGAGCGGCCGGGACCGTCAGGCCTATCTATGACGGCGCGCTTCCGTATCGTGTTCAGCCCGGTCCGGTCATCGACATCAGATATCGTGACATCGCTTTCGCGTCCGTCGGAGAAGGACTCGGCGTCAACGTGCTGCGTGGCGAGAACTATCGCGCCGGAATTGCACTTGGATATGATCTAGGCAGACCGGTTTCGCTTTACCCCAGCCATCTCAACGGATTGGACAACATTTCCGCCGCACCGGTGGTCAAGCTATTTGGTGCATATGTGATTTCTAAGAATTTTCCGCTCGTATTACGGGCAGATGTTCGCCGCGTTATCGGCGGAGCGAATGGCTGGATTGGCGATCTTGGGGCTTATATGCCTCTGCCCGGAAGTTCAAAGCGGTTCGTCATGTTCGCCGGGCCCTCACTGACCCTTGGCGATGGTGGATATATGGAGAATGTCTTTGGTGTAACCACGGTCCAGGCGGTGGCTTCCGGATACCCCCGCTTCAATGCGGGGGGTGGTTGGAAAGGTGCCGGATTTGGCTTCAGCGCCACTTGGTTCATTACGAAGCACTGGCTCCTCAACGCTGACACCGCGGTTTCGAGATTGCTTGGCAGCGCAGCCACCAGCCCTATCACTCAGCGCAAGACGCAAGGTATCCTTGCACTTGCAATTGCTTACACGTTCTGACCTCCAGCCACACCCGGATTATAACTCGCCTTGCGCCGCCAGTCTCTTGATCCTGTCTGCTGTGCGGCAGGCTATCGCTTGGATCGTTAGCGACGGGTTGACACCGCCGATCGTGGGAAAGACCGAACCATCGCAGATCCACAGGTTGCGGATGTCCCAACTGCGGCAATCAGCGTTAACCACGCTGGTGCGTACATCATCCCCCATTCGCGCGGTTCCGTTGAGATGCGCAGTGTCGTCGTCCTCATGCCAGAGGTCGCGTCCTCCTGCAGCGCGCATCACCTCGGTCATGTGGCGGATCGCGTGCTGCACCAAGTTGTTGTCGTTTTCGCAAAGCGAGAATGTGACCCTGGCGATTGGGAGGCCGTACTGATCCTTTTCGTCGGCGAGGCTGACCCGGTTGCGCTCCTGCGGTAGCACCTCGCCAACAATCTTCAGCCCGGCCTGGTGGTTGTAGTCGGCCATATCGCGGATCAGGGCATCGCCCCAGAGCTTATGGTTGCCGCTTTGCGTCGCGGCCCATTGCTGCGGCAACGGACCCTGGCTCATGTAGGCGTACCCGCCGAAGAAATCTTTGCCTGCGTCCGTATAGTTCCAGTGCTCGGTTAGCGCGAGGGAGGGAGGGCCCTTATACCAGCGTATCTCCTCGTCGAACTTACCCCAGACCGCCTGGTTGGTCTGCACCATCAGATTGCGCCCCACCAGGCCCGAACTGTTGGCAAGCCCGTCGGGAAAGCGGCTGCTCGCGGACATCAGCAATAGCCGCGGCGTCTCGATCGCGTAGCCGGCGACCACGACATTGCGTGCCTTCTGGAACCGCCACTGCCCCTCGCGCAGATAGTGCACACCGGTGCAAAGCCCTGTGTTATCGGTCTCCACCCGCCCGACCATCGCCAGCTCACGGATCTCCGCACCGGCACGCACGGCGCGCGGAATCCAGGTAATCAGCGCGCTCTGCTTGGCATTGGTCGAGCAGCCGATGGTGCAGAAGCCCGCGATAGACGCAGGGATGCGCCAGCCCGCGCGGGGCCGATATCGTTGCCAGCGGCGTGGGCGACCATTGCAGTCCCAGAGCCTCGCAGCCTCGCGCCAGCACCAGTCCAGCGGCGTTGACTTCATGCGCGCGATACGGATAGCGCGGGCGTGGTGGCCCCCATGGGTAATTGACCGGGCCGGAGATCTTCAGCGTCTGCTCAACTTCCTCGTAGTAGCGCCACATCTCCCGCCAATCGAGTGGCCAATCGGCCCCATAACCAAGTTTGCTGCGGGCCTTGAACCACTCCGGACGAAATCGCAGCGATACCATGGCGAAGTGCACCATGCTGCCACCGACCGCCTTGCCACTGTTGTTCGATCCGAGCTTCAGCGGGTACTCGCCGTCGCAGATTCGTTCGTCGGTCCAATACAGCTTCTGCTGGTGGTCCTCATCCGAGGCAAATTCTTCGAGCGGACGCCACCACGGGCCCGCGTCGAACGCGACCACCGAGAACCCGTATTCCGCCAACTTGCAAGCGAGTGTTCCGCCCCCTGCCCCGGTCCCGACGATGGCGAAGTCTACTGGCTCGCCCTCCTTGTATTCGCGCATTGGCATCCACCCACCAACGCGCAGCGGGTCCGGTGCGCGGCCGTTTTTGCCGCGTGGCTCTTACTCGGCGTTATCCGACATGGCGGTTCTTGCGGGTGGCTTCTTCTTCGTGGCCTGGCTTCGCTTCCGCGCCCTCCCACGGGTCGCGCTTATCTAAGCCCATTCGGACATAGCCACGTGGACTGGCCGGGCCGCCGAAGCCGATTTCATTCCATGACGTCGGGTGTGAATAATACGCCGAGACGATGTCGTGTACCATACGCTCGGAGAAGAAGACCTTAGATGGCATACCGCCCCAAGCTTGATCATTGAGTTCACCGTGCTCCATCTTTTTGAGAAGCAGGTCCTGTTCACTGGCGCTGATTGCGTGGAACCGGCCGCCATGTCGTGCCGACGCCTCCTGGTCCAGCGCATGCATTCCGCGGCGCCAGGCTTCCTGCATTTTCGGGAGCTTGTAATGCCGGTAGCCATCGGTCTTATTCTTGGACATCTTGTTATCGACGAGTGCCGCCACGGGTATTGACGGCCGGTCTTTGGGCTGCGGCACGATCCGATCGCAGATGGCGTTGATGGTTAGCCACTCATCTTCGGTAAAAAAGCCTGGCTCGCGCGGCAGCGATAGACGGTGGTCAATGACACGCCGGGTCACCTCGTTCCACGACGGCGTGTTTCGCTTGCCGAGGACGTCGTAGCTTGGATAGCGATCACGCATCGGGGTGGTCCTCCAGCAAACCGAGCGCCGCGAGACCGGCAAGCGCCAGCCCAGTGAAACTCGGCGGTGCAGGAATTGGTGGTCCGTTCAGCACGTTCTGCGACCAGTTGTGCCATCCGCCCATGTTGCGCGCCACGCCGAGGATGTGGAAACCGACGCCAGCCAAGCCAAGCGCGGCGGTCAGCCGCAGCCACCAACGGGCGAACCAGCGATCCTTGCGTCTCGGCGCAAGCGCCACGTTGCCAAGCAACCCAGCGGCCAGGGGAGGCACCGAGACCGGCAGGAACATCGCCGGGTTATGATAAGCGCCGCGGAAGTGCAGAAGCCCGGCCTCGCCAACGGTTCCGAGCATGCCAATCGCTGAGAGCACCGCCATTGCGCGACCGGCGGGGAAACCCAGTATTCGCGGGATCACGCCTGGCACATTGTCGCGTACCCGTTCTGCAGTAAAACCAAGCAGTCCCGAAAGTAGCAGCGCCATGGGCGCGCCGATTGGGGCTGCATAAAACAGGTTGAGCCAGGAGAATCCACCCGGGCGCTTGCTAATGTTGTACACATGGAACCCCGTGCCAACCAGGCCAGTGGTTCCGGCGATCGCGTAGACTGTATCTCGAACCACATGCGCGCCGGTGCGCTGATCGCCGACCCCATGTCCGCTGACGGCAAGGCTCAGCGCCCCGACTACCAGCGGCAAGTACATCACGCGATTCTCGAACGAGCCGCGATAGTGCTCCACGGCGCTGTCGGCGAGAACAGAGGTTGCCAAGACACCTGCCGCGCGATTTAGCCTGCGCGCTGCCGTTACATGCGCGGTCGGCTCGGGTCGGGTCGGCATCTGAAGTCCTTGCCGCGCCGGTAGTTGCCGCGGCGCTCCTGCAAAATTCATCACCGCTGAGCCTAGGGCGGCGAGCTCTGTCCGGACTGGTCGGGCCATTCACCCCTCACTGCATGCGATAGCGCTCGGCGTCCTTTCTTTTGAACGCCAAGCCAACTCCTGGCCGCGACAGATCAGGGCGGATCAACCCATTGCGCGGGACCGGTGCGCCATCAAACAGCATGTGCTCGATACGCACATGATCGTGGAACCACTCCAGGTGCCGAAACCGGGGTGCGGCGCAGGCGACATGCAGGTGCAGCGACGGGGCACAGTGGCCCGACAGATCGAGATGATGTGCCTCGCACAAGGCAGCGGCCTGGAGCCAGCCGGTATAGCCGCAGCATCGCGTTACGTCTGCCTGTTGCACGTCAACTGCTCCCGCGTTCAGCATGCGACGGAAGTAATCCGTGGTGTAGCCGTATTCGCCCGCCGCTATCTCCATGCAGGGTGGCGCACGACGGCGCAGAAGGCGCAAACCGCCGAGATCGTCGGAAGAGACCGGCTCCTCGAACCAAGCCACCTCCTGTTCGGCAAACATCTGGGCGAGTTGCAGCGCCTGCTTCGTGCTATAGGCACCGTTGCCATCAATAAACAATGTCGCATTGCCGATGGCCCGCTTCGCCACCTTCACCCGATGCGGATCCTGGTCGGGGTGTGTGCCGACCTTCATCTTCACCCATCGGCAGCCGTCGCGTTCTACCCAGCCAGACAGCTGTTGCGCCAATGTCTCATCAGTGTAGGTCGTGAAGCCGCCACTGCCGTAGATCGGTACCACATCACGGGCTCGGCCAAACAGCAGCGCCAGCGGCAGCTCCAGAAGGCGCGCCTTCAGGTCCCAGATCGCGGTATCGACAGCGGCAATGGCGGTGGCAGCAAGACCTTCACGTCCCAGATTTCGGACCTCTCGCTGCATCGCCCGCCAGGCCGAAGGCGGATCCATCGCATCAAATGGCTTGACCTTCTCTGCCAGCTTGCCGGTGATCAGCGGGACGATGGAGCTGTCCGAGTAGGTATAACCGAGGCCAGTCTTGCCACCGCCGGCGACCTCCACCACGACAAGGGTGGTGGAGTCCCAGTGCATCGTGCCATCAGCCTCCGGCTGGTCGGTCGGGATGGTGTAGGCACTCGCTTCGACTTTCTCGACCCGGACGCCGACCATCACTGCCTCCCCGGCAGCACCGTACTCAGCACCTCCTTCGCTGCGCCCACCAGCATGCTCGTCTCGTTCGGATCCGGTGCGAGTATGGCCGACATAAAATTCTTCGCCTGTTTCAAGGTGATATGCGGCGGCAATGGCGGCACCTCAGGATCGGTCTTCACCTCAAGCACCACCGGCCGATCGGACGCCAGTGCTTCGTCCCACGCACTCGCCAGCCGGTCGGGATTGTCGACAAAAATGCCGCGCAGTCCGATCAGCTCGGCGAATCGGTGATAGGGCACGTCAGGTATCTGCTGGGTCGCATTGAATTTCGCATCACCCTCCATCACGCGCTGCTCCCAGGTCACCTGGTTCAGGTCCTGGTTATTGAACACGCAGCACACCCACTTCGGATTTGACCACTCGCGCCAGTATTTCTGCACGGTGATCAGCTCCGCCATATTGCTCATCTGCATCGCCCCATCGCCAACCAATGCGATCACCGGGCGATCCGGATGGGCGAACTTTGCAGCGATCGCATACGGCACCGCTGCGCCCATCGACGCAAGTCCGCCGGAGAGCGAGCACATCATGCCACGCCGGATCTTCAGGTCGCGCGCATACCAGTTCGCACAGGAGCCGGAATCGCTGGTTACGATCGCGCGCTCCGGCACGCGCGGCGACAGCTCCCATACAACGCGCTGCGGATTAACCGGATTTGCCGACGTCATTGCGCGGCTTTCCAGTACTTTCCACCACTCGGCCACTTCTTTTTCGATCTGCTGTCGCCATGAGCGGTCGGCCTTGTCCTCGAGCATAGGCAGCAGTGTGTTTCGGCTGAATCGCCGACGAGATTGACCTCCATTGGATAGCGCAGGCTCAGCATCTCCGGCTCGATGTCGATCTGCACACCGCGCGCCTGGCCTTCCTTCGGCAGGAACTCCGAATAGGGGAACCCCGAGCCGATCATGAACAACGTGTCACAGTTGCTCATCAGCTCCCAGCTCGGTTTGGTGCCGAGCAGCCCGATCGAGCCGGTGACCCATGGTAGATCGTCGGGCACCACCGCCTTGCCCAGCAGCGCCTTGGCGACGCCGGCGCCAAGCTTCTCGGCAATGGCGATAACCTCATCAGTGGCGCGCAGCGCGCCGGCACCGACTAGGATCGCTACTTTCTTGCCGGCGTTCAGCACCTCCGCGGCGCGACGAAGGTCCTGCTGGTGCGGTACCACCATCGGCTCGCGGTAACCGACGCCGGAATGGACGGTGCCATGCGCGCGCGGAGGCTCAGAATACTCCGCCTCTTGCAGGTCGTTCGGGAACACCAGCGCAGTCACTCGACGCGAACCTTTCGCGATCCGCATCGCCCGATCCACCAGATGACGCACCTGCGCCGGAGCACTCGCCTGATAGGCAAAAGGCCCCCGCCACGTCTTTGAACATACTCGGCAGGTCGAGTTCCTGTTGGTAATGGCCGCCGATCGCAGTGCGGGCCTGCTGGCCAGTGATCGCCAACACCGGCATGTGATCCATTCGCGCGTCGTACAGCCCGGTGATCAGGTGCGAGGCCCCCGGACCCGAGGTTGCCATGCACACGCCAACCTCGCCGGTGAATTTGGCGTAGGCGGAGGCCATGAAGGCCGCCATTTCTTCGTGCCTGGTCTGGACAAACTTAAATTGGTCATCGGCCCTGTTCAACGCCCCGAGCAAGCCGTTAATCCCGTCGCCGGGATATCCGAAGATCGTATGCACGCCCCACTCATGCATGCGGTGCCAGAAGAAATCACCGACCGTTTGGCTCATGGACCTAGGCCTTGCCTGCTGCTTGCGTGTCCCCCAAACGTCCGCCTCGTGGCGCCGTTGCACCGCGGGGTTCACGGTCCAAAGAGAATGGTGAAGCAGAAGCAACCCTTGCCAACGAACCACGTTGGCTGCCGCTTCGTTTTGGCTGATGAGCAAGAGAACGGAGCCCAGCGAAATGGCAAAGGTTGTCGTCATCACCGGATCGAGCGCTGGGGTGGGCCGCGCGACTGCGCGCGAGTTTGCCAAGCACGGCTGCAGCGTCGGCCTGATCGCGCGCGACCAGCAAAGGCTGGATGAGGCGGCGGTCGAAATGCGCAGACTGGGCGTTGCAGCGGCGGCGCAATCAGCCGACGTGGCGGACTTTGCCGCGGTTGATCGGGCCGCGACCCAGATCGAACAAGAGCTCGGTCCGATCGACATATGGGTCAACAATGCCATGGCGACCATCTTTGCACCCTTCGAGCGCATTACGCCGGAGGAGTTCCGGCGCGCGACCGAAGTCACCTATTTGGGTCAGGTGCACGGCACCATGGTTGCGCTGTCGCGCATGCGCCCCCGCAACCAGGGCACTATCGTCAATGTTGGGTCGGCACTTGCATACCGCGCCATTCCGCTACAGTCAGCTTACTGCGGTGCGAAGTTCGCGGTGCGTGGGTTCACTGATTCGTTGCGAACAGAACTGCTGCACGACGGCGTGGACGTCCACTTGACAATGGTGCATCTGCCGGCGGTGAACACCCCGCAGTTCGACTGGGCGCTCAACAAGATGGAGAGGCGGCCACAACCGGTCCCCCCCATCTTCCAACCCGAGGTGCCGGCGCGCGCCATCGTCTTCGCTGCGTTCCACAACCGCCGTGAAGTCTGGGTGGGGATGCCGACGGTGAAGACCATTCTCGCCAATCGAGTTGCCCCCGGACTGCTGGACCGCCTGTTGGCCAGGATTGGGTACAGCGGCCAACTCACTGGCGAGCCTGTGCCGGCTGATGCGCCGGCAAACCTTTTCGAGCCGGTTGCAGGACCCTATGGTGCGCACGGCCGGTTTGATGCGCAGGCCAAGAGAGAGAGCTGGGAGTTTTTCGCCAGCCGCCACCGAACGGCATTGGTCGGCGGAGCCATACTCGCCATTGCGGCACTGATAGCCCGGCGACGCTGAACTGGTGTGCGCAGGACGCGGCCAAACTCTCAACTGTGATGGGTTACGCTGCGCTCATTTAGGTTGGTCGGTTGCAGTGAAGTATTGCGTCCGGGTGAGAGGATCCATGCTGCCCAACCCGATCAGGACAATCATCCAAAAGATCGCCATAACCGCGAATCCGCGAACAAGGATTGGCCCGCCACCAAGATGCATGAAGAAAACGGCAACAAACGCCAGCATTACAGAAGCGACGACCAGCAGTACGGGACGCAGCGAGGGCGGCATGTCGATGAAACTGACGCCAAACTCCAGGCCCCACAGGAGGATCAGAGCGATCCAACCAAGTAGCAGGCGGCCGAAACCAGGCGGCATCAGACACGCCCGATCAGGTAAATCAAAGGATAAAGGATGATCCAGATCATATCGACGAAACTCCAGTAGATCCCGGTGATCTCGACCGCGCTGTGGCTTCTGGCGGAAAAGGCTCCGCGCCATGCCGACCACATCACAAATGCCACGAGCCCGATGCCGACGGTCATGTGCACCCCATGCAGCGCCGTACTGACGAAATAGAAGACGTAGAAAAGATGCGCACCGCCCGTATTCGGCCCCGTATACTTGAAGGCCGGATCGGCGAAAAACGTGTGCTTGTGGATGTCGTCCATCCACTCCAGACCGAACTTCAGATAGAGGAATGTAAGCCCAAGGCCAAGGGTCAGTGCACAGCACTGCAGAAGGCGGCGGACGTTGCCGGCCCGGATATAGGCAAGCCCGGTGGCGTAGACGAAGCTGCTGGTAATCAGGATGATGGTGTTGACCGTGCCGATCCACAGTTCCGTGTCCTTGGCGCCTTCATCGAATCCTTTCTGGGCGAACTGGCGACAAAAGACCCAGGCTAGAAACAGCCCGCCAAAGAAGAGCGATTCGGAGGCGACGAAGAGCCACATGCCAGCCAGCGATGTGCCCGACTGGTGCTGGGCAGACGAATACTGAAAACTATGCGGCAGGGCGGCTTCAGACATGGTGCTGCACCGCCTCGGGTGGGGGATAAGAGTAGGGGGCCTCGGTAACAGTCGGAGTTACCGCAAAGTTCTTGGCGGGTGGCGGGGATGGGATCTGCCATTCGAGGCCGGTCGCCCCCCAGGGATTGCTGCCGGCGCGCTTCCCATGAAGCAGAGACCAGCCGAGGTAAAGCAGCGGCAGCAGGTAGCCAGCGGCAAGGATTGCGGTGCCGGCCGAGGAGAGCACGTTCAACACCTGGAATTCCGGTGGATAGTGATGATAGCGCCGCGGCATGCCAAGCCACCCCAGGTAGAACTGAGGTGCGAAGGTCAGATTGAATCCGAGGAAAATCGTGATGGCGGCGAGCCTGCCCCATGACTCCGGATAGAGGCGGCCGGTGATCTTCGGCCACCAGAAGTGCAGCCCACCGAAGAACGCGGTGACCATGCCGCCCACCATGATGTAGTGGAAATGGGCGATGACAAAATATGTGTCGTGCAGATGCACATCGGCGCCAAGCGCCGCGACCCAGAGCCCCGAGAGCCCGCCAATCGTGAACAGGCCGACGAAGCCGAGCGCGTAGAGCATGGGGGCCTCGAAATGAATGAAGCCCTTGTGCAAGGTAGCGACCCAGTTGAACACCTTGATTGCCGAGGGAACTGCAACCGCGAAAGTCAAGATCGAAAACACCAAGCCGGAATAGACGGAAATGCCTGCCACGAACATGTGGTGACCCCAGACGAAAAAGCTGATCACGGCGATCGAGATGCTGGCCCAGGCGATAAACTCGTAGCCAAAGATACGTTTGCGGGAGAAGCAAGGAATGATTTCGCTGACAACGCCGAACCCTGGAAGAATCATGATGTAAACGGCGGGATGTGAGTAGAACCAGAACAGGTGCTGGAATAGCAGTGGGTCACCATGGATGGCGGGATCGAAGATTCCGATACCAAAGAACCGTTCTACGCCGAGCAGCAACAGGTTGATCGCAAGTACCGGGGTAGCTAGCACATTGAGTACGCTCGTCGCGTAGAGCGACCAGCAGAATATCGGCATCCTGTGCCAGTTCATTCCTGGGGCTCGCAGGCGGTGGATCGTGATGATGAAATTGAGTCCGGTGGCGATCGACGAGAAGCCAGCAAAGATGATTCCCGCGAGCACCAGCTCGACATGCCCGCGGGCAAAGCTCGATGACAGGGGAGCGTAGAAGGTCCAGCCGGTGTCCACCCCACCGACGAACAGGCCGTACAATGCGAACAAGCCGCCGATGTTGAAGAGGTACCAGCTCATCAGGTTGATTTTCGGGAAGGCGAGATCCCGCGCCCCCAGCATGAGTGGTAGGACGAAATTACCGATGACAGTCGGGACCACCGGCACCAGAAAGAACCAGACCATGATCACGCCGTGCATCGTGAATAGGCGATTATAGGTCTCCGGATCCTTGAGCAGCCCCTGTGGGACGACAAGGTTCAGTCGCATCAGTCCCGCTGCAATCCCGCCCACGAAAAAGAATGCTGTTGTGGACAGCAGATAAAGTACCGCAATGCGCTTGTGGTCGGTCGTCAGCAGCCAGCTCGACAGGCCGAACTTGTCAGTCAGGTAGCTCTTCTCGATTTCCGAGGCCTCAACGACGGTGACGGCTCCGCTCATGACTGACGCTCCGGCCCGAGTGACTGGATATAAGCGACGATCTTCAGCAGATCTTCCTCGCTGATCTGACCGGCAAACGAGGGCATAACCGGCGGGTAACTGGCGACCCGCACGGTTTCCGGCAACAGGATGCAATCACGGATATAGCGGTCATCGGCCGTCACGACCCGGCCATCGGCCAGCGTCACGGGACTGCCGTACAATCCGGCCAGTTGGGGCGCGCGCACCAGACTGCCCGACTGTGGCCCGCCGGCGCCATTGGAACCATGACAGCCGCTGCATCCGTAGCGCATGAACAAGACCTGGCCCTGTGCTACCAGGCTTTGGGATGCGGCGTTCTGCTCTAGCCAGTGTCGATAGTCAGGAGCCGACATCACCACGATCTGGCCGATCATGCTCGCATGCAGCGTGCCGCAGAACTGTGAGCAGAACAGGTGATACGTGCCTATCTCGGTCGGCTTGAACCAGACCGAGTCGTACCGATCCGGCAGTACGTCATGCTTGATCCGGAACGCCGGAACGAAAAAATCGTGGATGACGTCTTCGGAGGTCAGCACAACCTCAATCGGTGTGTTGACCGGGACATGCATCGAGTTGATTTCCCTCTGGCCGCCCGGATACTGGACCTTCCACATCCACTGTTTGCCGATTGCATAAATCTTCATCGCATTTGCCGGCGACTGCTGCAGCCGGACAAAAAGATGTGCGCCCCAAATGAAGAAACCGAAGAACACGATCAGCGTGGCGACAGTCCAGCCAGTTTCGACCCGCCATGTGCGCTCAGCGATCTTGCCGCGATCGATGCCGCTGTTGTGGCGATAGCGCCAGATGAAGGCCGCCATTAGACCGAAAACCATCGCCAGCACGGCGCAAGACAACAGCAACAGGCCAAGCATCAGCTGGTCGGCTTCGGGTGCATTGCTAGCAGCGGCCGGAAGCCAGAGCCTCATGTCTGATACTCACGGCGGAACAGTATCCACCCCAATCCCGCCACAGTAACCACGGTCAACGCGGCAACTAACTTGAGCAGCTTCAGGACGGACAGTGTATACCGTCCTGTTGTCGCATCGTAGTGAAAGCACAGAAGCAGGATCGGCACCGCCGCGGCTTGGATCGTTCCCTGACTGGCCTCGGAAAGAGCGACACGCAGATCACCAGGGTGATACCCGAGGCCGAGCAGGTAGGACGACACCTTCCCGGTAGGTGTGACGATGACGAGACCGGTGGGATGGATGAACTGCCTAAGGGCAGCGTCGAAATGCCCCTGATAACCCGCGGCATCTGTCAGGGTGGTGATCGCGTCCCGGCTGCCGGTGAGATAATGCCAGCCATGGGCCGCCCCCGGCAAAGGGAAGGCGGCTAGATCGGCGGCCTTGGCCTGCGCCGCATCCGACGTGGTTTCGTCAGGATCGATCGAGATCACCGCGAGCTCATAGTCTTGCCCGGCGATCAGCGAGCTTGCATCGATTGCCGTAAGCAGTGTGCTGCGTACCAGACCACATAGATTGGGACAATGATAATAGCCGAACGCCAGGATCATTGGATGACCTTGCGCTATGTCCGCCAAACGGACCTGATGGGCGGCCTCGTCGCGGAACACAACCGGTTCCGGAAGTTGCGCTCCAGGATGCTGAACCCAGCGATAGCCAGAGAGGTTCGGCGCGCCTGCACGCGCAGCGATTGGAAGCAACAGAAACGCGGCGACGAGCGTACGGGTGATCATTGGGTGGTCGCCGCGGTCGTTGTCGGCGATGCTTCGGCCGCGGCCGCCGAATCAGGCCAGCCTGGAATGCCGCTCCGGGCGACCTTGTCCATGGCGACGTCGATGGGGATCCGGACGATGCCGTGCGCCTTATCGATCCAACCATAGGTCTTCAGTTCCGCCTGCTCGGCCGCCAAGAAGCGCTGCATCTCCTGCCGTGGGTTCGGCTGCAGGCGTGGCTCAGGATAGACCGGAAGCGGCGTATGCAGCGTGCGATCGGTGCCAGGCAACGGGAACAGCCACAGCACACCGAGTGTCACGACAGCCAGTGAAACGAGCAACAGCCCAAAGGCACCGCCGATAAAGCCTCGGCCGATATCCGCAGGTTCGTGAGCAGCTGCGGGCAGTATCAGCTCGCCCTCGGGTGTGCGTCTGACCGGTTCTCCCAGCGTAGATGCAAGGTCCCGCCGCACCGTGCCGGCGAGAGGCAACCGAAGCGCTCTTATTGCAACCGAGACCAGCAGCACCGCAAAGCCGCCAAACAGCATGCGCCAGCCGAGACGTCCGCTCCTGTTCGTGCCCCGCGCCGCCCTATGCATGATTCCGCCGCGCTGCTAGGGGCAGGACAGACAGCCTGGGCGCGCTGAGACTTACCCCAGCGACTATCCCCGCGACAGCGAACATTGCCGCGACATCGATCCAGTTGAAGCCGCGCGGTGAAGACGGCAAAACAAGCCACCAGGCGTGAGGGACCTGCGCGATGACCAGCATCGCTGCCACGCTGGCGAGCGCCTGTCGTGAGCGTTGCATTTGCGGCCATAACAGCAAGAAGAAAGGAATGACAAAGTGGAGCAGGGTAACCAACCCGGCTACCCAGGCCCAGCCTGACGTGACGCGGTGCACGTACCACGCCGCCTCTCCCGGAAGGTCCGAGTTCCAGATGACGAGGATCTGCATGAAATCGAGATAGGCCCAGAAGATCGTCAGAGCGAGCATCAACTTGCCCAGATCTTCGCGCGCTTTCGGTTCAAGCGGGTTAATGACGAGTGCAGCAAGGGTCGCAAGCGACAACGCGAAAAGCACGGCTTCGGCCGACACCAGCATTCCATACACGCTCGACTTAAATTTGGGCTCGAGCGAGAGTGTGGAATCAATCGCAGCAAATGTTACGCTAAGTTCCAACAGGATCAGGCAAGGTGCAGCAATACTGTACAACAAAGGCTGCGGGTCGGCTCGACGTAGCGTCATCAACGTGACTGCGCCGATCACCAGCCAAATGACGGCATAGCCAATGCCGCGCTCATAGAAGAAGGCTGAATTCAGGTACCAGGCATTCAGCAATCCCTCGGCCCCATCCGGATGCATCCAGGGGTAGAGCCGGCCAGCAAGCAAAGCGACAGGGATGATCGCCGGCAGGACGACGGCAAGCGCCGCGGTGCCGAAGACAAGCTGACTGTGGATCGCCCATCCCCAACGGCCGCCCGTCAGGGCATGGATATGGATCCAGGCGATGCTGCCGAGTGGCCAGCCAACCGCCAGGATCACCGCCGCGAGCCACGCGTAGGCAAAGGCCCCCGGATCAGTCAGCCAGCCGGCGATGCTGCCAGCCAAGCCGGCGCAGCCGGCAATCCAGGCAACGATCTCAACCCTGCGGCGGATCATTTCAATGAGGTCCGCTGGTCAGCCGGAACATCGTCGAGCGTAGCGTGTCGCGCGAGCTGAAGCGCACGGATATACGCCGCGATCGCCCATCGGTCCCTCGGTTGGACGCGATTGGCGAAGGAATACATGGCACCGTAGCCATTGGTCATCACGTCGTAGAAATGCTGTACGGGCGCATTCAGCAGACGTGCGATGGTGTAATCGGGCGGGGGTGGGAAACCACGCCGTACAATCATGCCCTGGCCATTGCCCAGCTCCGAATGGCACGGCGTGCAATAGATGCGAAAGCGCTCCTGGCCACGCTGCAGCAAAGCAAGCGTCACGGCAGGTGGCGCGGTCAGTTGATGATCGAACTCGACGATGTTGTCTGGTTGTGCTGCTGGACCGACCTCAGGGGTATAGGCTTTTTGCTTCGGCTGGTTGATCATGTAGTCACAACTGACCAACAGCAGCAGACCGAATGGAAGAATGTGGTAAGCTTTCATTCCGCTGGAATCTCTTCCATGCGCAGGGGGTGGTATTTTGCGAGAACATCGCCTGCCTGGAAGACCCGCTGGGTATCTTCACTTTCAACCGCGACGATCCACAGATCTTGCATCGCTCGGCGCATCGATTCACAGTTGTCGATTGGTTCGTACAGCCGTGGCATCCTGTTAATAATGAAGTAGCCGATGAACCCAGCGACAACGGCACTAAGGATGCCGAGCTCGAAAACAATCGGAACGAACGCTGGCCACGAGAACAGCGGGCGCCCACCGATATCAATCGGCCAATTCCATACATTCACCCAGCTCAACAGGAAGAAAAAGCCGCAGAAACCGATCATTCCGGCGATGAACATGACCAACGGCAGTGGCGATCCGGTCGGATGTTCGTCCAGCGGCTTTGGCGTGTACGTCTCATAACCAAGCTGGTGAATTCGCAGAGCAGCGGTGGCCTCGATCAACTCACTTTCTCTCTCGAACGCCGCCAGTATCCCACTCACCGCGCGTACCTCCCTGCCTCACGCAGCACGAGTGATCGCATCTCGTGCAGCGAAATGATTGGCACGAACCGGATTGCGACTAGAATTCCGGTGAGGAACAGGCCGACGGTGCCGATCAGTGTGGACCAGTCCCAGAAGGTGCCGTGAAATACGCCCCAGGCTGACGGGATATGCGGACGATGGAGACTGGTTACGACGATCTCATAGCGCTCGAACCACATACCGATCACGACCCCAAGACTGATGATCAGCACGACGGGTTGAACCATGCGCAAGCGACGGAACCAGAATAGCTGTGGCAAGCAGATATTGAAGCAGATCGCCGACCAGTAGACGTACGAGTAATATCCGAACACCCGCTCCTGGAACATCAGGTGCTCCGCCTTGTCATTGCCGTAATAGGTGGTAAACGCGTCCATCAGGTACGAGTAGCCAAGGCACAGTGAGCTGGTGAGTAGGAGCCGGCAGAGCACGTCGAGATGACGACCAGTGATCACGGTCTCAAGCCGCATCAGGCGACGCAACGGGATAATCAACAGCAGAACTATAGCGAAGCCCGAGAGTAAGGCTCCGAAAACGAAGAATGGCGGGAACTGCGTCGAATGCCAGCCAATAGTGGCCGCGCCTGCGAAGTCAAGACCAACACAGGAATGGATCGATACAACCACCGGCGCCATGATCGCGGCGAGAACACTGTACATCGCGTAGAGGTGCTTCCACTGCCGCGAGGATCCGCGGAACCCCATGGCAAAGAAGCCATAGATGACTTGCTTGATGCGCGTCGTTGCGCGGTCCCGCATCGTGGCGAGGTCAGGCAGCAGCCCGGTGTACCAGAATATGACTGAGGTGAGAACGTAGGTGTACAGAGCCCAGAAGTCCCACACGAGCGGACTCCGGAACTGCTCCCAGGTTCCCATCGTGCTTGGATAGAAAAACAGCCAATAGGCGAACCAGGGCCGGCCGAGATGGATGATCGGGTAGATGCCGGCCGCCGCGGCACCGAACAGCATCATCGTCTCGGCAATGCGGTTGATCGAGGTGCGCCAGTCGACTCGAACCAGGTAGAACAGTGCCGAAATGATCGTGCCGCCCGAAGCGATGGCGATCCACCAGACGTAACTGAGTATCGCGAAGCCCCACATTACCGGCCAGTTGAGACCCCAGATGCCGATCCCTTTGACGAAGAGATAACCGAGCGACACGAGCAGCCAGAGCGCGGCCAGTGAACACGGGATCAGCGCCAGATACCACCAAAGAAAGCCACGCTCGCGGGTGGCGAGAGCGGCGATCCGGTCGGTCAACGTCGCGATGGTTACGTTCGGGGCTACCACCGGATCGTCGAGGCGTGGTCGGACCACTTGGCCGCGCTTCGGGCGTTTCAACGAGTGCCCGACAAAGCCCATCCGATGGAGCGAGAGGCCGCTCACGCGTGCCCTGTCCCGTTGCCGACATCGGGATTCGGATTGCGTACCACCGCCTCATAGGTCGTGCGGGGATGCGTGTTCTGGTCCGCGAGCATTGCAAAATCGAGCGGACTTGCTTTGCGCTTAACCACCTCATCGTCAGCATTGCGCAGGTTACCAAACGTGAAAACCTGGGTCGGACACGCCTGCTGACAGGCTGTCTTGATGCTGCGCTGGGGTCGGTTCTCGCGATCCGCGGCAACGCGCTCTTCGGCGATGCGCTGCACGCAGTAGGTGCACTTCTCCATCACCCCGCGGCCCCGCACGGTCACATCCGGATTCCACGACTCAGGTGGTCGTGCCTGCTGATTTCCGTAGCCAAAAAAATTGAACCGACGAACCTTGTAGGGGCAGTTGTTCGAACAGAACCGCGTGCCGACGCAGCGGTTGTAGATCATCAGGTTGAGCCCCTCGGAATCATGGTTTGTCGCCATGACCGGACAGACCACCTCGCATGGCGCCTGCTCGCAATGCATGCAGAGCACCGGCTCGAAGAACTTATCGGGATTGTCGATCCCGCCATCGTGGTAGAGGTCTATCCGCAGCCAGGACATCTCTCGTTCCTGGTACACCTCGTTCTTGCCGACAGTCGGTATGTTGTTTTCCGACTGACAGGCGATGACACAGGCATTGCAGCCAATGCACGCGTTCAGATCTACGCTCATCGCCCAGGCAGCCGGACCGGACGGAACCCAGCGATACAAGTGCGGCTCTTGCTGCTCGTTGTGAGCAAAGTCCGGTGTCCTCTGGAAGTCGGCGAGCGTGCCGTGCTTCAGGATCTTGTCGTCGGTCTCCAGCAGGATGTTGTGGTGCACGGTGCTGGCGAGCTTGGTCTGCCCCTCGGCTCGCGCAAACGCGGGCGCGAGCGGCGTGCCAGTCAGCGGATAATAATTGGTGCCCGCCCCCTGGCCTACCGAGCCCACCTGCGTGCGACCACCACCGAGCGGGGCTGTGACAACATCAGGGGCTTGGCCTGGCACGATCCAGACAGGTGCCGTAACGGCTGCTTCGCCAACCTTGACCTTCACGTTATCGCCGTTGGCGAGACCAAACCTGCTGGCGAGTGCCGGAGCGATATGCAGCGGATTATCCCAGGTGAGCTTGGTGATCGGGCGCGGCAATTCCTGCAGCCAGGGATTGTTTGCGTGGCGTCCATCCCATAACGAGGGATCAGGCCGGAACAGCAGAGTCAAGTCGCGTTGCGGCGGCGCGGGCGGCATGCTGTTTACCGCATCGGGTCGCAGCGGTGTATCCGCTCGTGCACTTGCTGTGCCTGATACGACACCCTTGGCAAGCGCCTCGTGCCAATTATCGGAAAAATTGCCGCCGAACGTCGGCTTCCAGGTCTCCTGAACAAGTTCGATGTCGGCAGGTACGGTCGATCCGGCAAGAAGCGCGAGCATCTCGCTGGGTCCATAGCCGCTAAACAGCGGCATCGCCTGAGGTTGCATGATTGTCGCCGTGCCGTCGTGCCCGCGCACGTCGCTCCAGCTCTCCCACGAGTGCTTCATCGGAAGCGACCACTGCGCGACGTTCGTGGTCTCATTCGGCTGAACGGACAGCGCGATATTAAGCGGAACCCGCTGCAACGCGTCGGCGAAGCCGAGGTAAGTGGGCGCGGCAAAGACCGGGTTCTGATCGATCGTCACCAGCGCGCTGACCTTGCCAGCGCGCATGTCGTCCACCAGTTCCCGCAGCGACGCGGACTGGTTCTGGATTGCGTGGGCAACTGGCTGAACCAGTTCGTAGGTCACGTTCCGGCCACCCAGCGCCTCGTTGATTGCATGCACCAACGCATGAGTCTCGGGCGGTTGATCAAGTCCCACATGCACGAACACTCGCCCACGGTTCGCCACGAGGTCAGCGACGACGGACTTCGTCCATGTTGGCGCATCTGGCGGCGTATCACCTCGGTTCAGCACACCGGCCGCGAGCGCGAGTATGAATCTGTGCATTTCCGCCGGGCCGGCGACAAGATGATTGTCGGCGATGGCGCCCATGTTGGTGGCGCTGGGCTCGACCACATACAGGCGGCTCATCTTCTGCGTCCGCGTTGGATTGCGGCGCGACGCATAATCGTGGGCATAGCGAACCCAGCCAGGCGCCGATGAAAGCAAATCACTGTCGATCGCGAGGATCACGTCGGCCTGATCGAGATGGGCGATCTGTTCCAGCGGCGCCCCGTAGGCGAGGATTGCGCCACGCGCAACATTGTCACGGCTGATGGGTTGCCATTGATGCCAGCGCGCTTCCGGGTATTGCGCGAGCAGCGCATCAAGCTGACGTGCGAACGTGGGCGACGTGATCGTGCCGGTGAGAATGCGCAGCCCTGCACCTCGCGACTCGCCGAGACGCGTGCGCTCTGTGAGAAGTGCCGCCGAAAGCGACTGATGGTCCGCCGGCATGCCATCTTTGGTCGGGGCAAACTCACGATCGGGATCATAGAAGTCGAGCACTTCGGCGATCGAAAATGGATCGGCGGCTCCAAGGCTGGATGGATGATGCGGGTTACCCTGGACACGAAATGGCCGCGCCATGTTGTGAGTTACGACAGTACCAAGTGCGTAACCGTCGTGCACATGGGCTGTGGCATATTCATTCGGCAGACCAGGAATGATATTGGGCGGATATCGCACCGCTGGAATCAACGTCCCACCCGGGGGCCCGGAATCGCAGGCGGACAAACCACTCAGAGCAAGCGCGGCACCCATCAGTTGCAGCACGCGCCGCCGCGATACGCCATCCAGGTCTGGCGCGAGCGAGGGAAATTCCGCGGCCGCCCGCGCCAGAAACTCGGGATCTGCTGCAAGCTCCTGCGCGCTCCGCCACAGACGCCGGCCGGTCAGCGGTGACATATCGAACACTCACTCAGAGGACGGCTGGGAATGTGGTATTCAGCCAGCAGCGCCGAGGGCGACGGCGTGTCGCGCGTTCGATGCCACTCGGTGTTGTATATCTCGTTTGCGGGACGCAGCCGCGGGCCTGGGTCGTTGTGACAGTCTAGGCAGAATTTCATGGTAAAGGACTTCGCTTTGTACATCAGTGGCATCGTGTCCACCTGGCCATGGCACTCATCACATCCGACGCCCTTTGCGATGTGGATCGAGTGATTGAAATAGACATAGTCCGGCAGGTTGGTGATGCGGCGCCAGGCAATCGGCTGATCATCAGCCAGGCTGCGGCGCACCGGGGCGAGCAACGCAGCGTTGGTCCAGATCTGCGAATGACAGGTCATGCAGGTGTAGGTCGGCGGCAGGCCCGCGTTGGCCGAGACCTCGACTGACGTATGGCACATGCGGCAATCGATGCCGAGGCCGGCGACATGGTGTTCGTGGCTGAACGGAACCGGTTGATTGACGGTCCAGCGGATGTTGCGCTGGTAGTCCGTGCGAGGCCAGAGCCACCACCATCCCAGCGCGCTAGCGGGGGCTGCTAATGCGCCAAGCAGTATCAGCTTGGCAGCCAGATTTGCACTTGGACCGAAGACCGTCACACCCCCCTCGCAGAGCCGAAGTGCCGCCGGGGTCGCGGCAAGTTATCAACGAGCAGCCAAACCGAAGGTTCTTTGAGCCTCGGCTCAAGAAGCTGTGCAGTGCCGGCACAGCCATGTACGGCAATCAGGGTCGCGCTTTTCAAACCGGTCCGCAAACGTCGCTTAGCTTCCACCGTTAGGAGTATGACACCAACTCTGCCGCAACGGGACGCCGGATGACATCACGCATTGAAGATTACGCAATCATAGGGGATGGCAGGACCGCTGCGCTGGTCTCACGCAGCGGTTCAATTGACTGGCTGTGCCTGCCACGCTTCGACAGCGAAGCCTGCTGTGCAGCATTGGTGGGCACGACTGAACATGGCTATTGGCAGATTCGACCGGTGCAAGACACTCGGGTGGAGCGCCGTTATGACGGCGACACACTTGTTCTGCACACCGACTTCGCGGGCGAAAGCGGCAGGGTTCGCCTGGTGGACTTCATGGCCATAGGACAGCAAAACCCAGTGCTAATCAGGCGGGTCATTGGACTGGAGGGCAATCTGCACCTGCGCTGCGAGGTCCGGCTGCGGTTCGATTACGGTCTGATGCCGCCCTTGCTCACATCGGAAAATAACATGCTTCTGGCGGTCTCTGGACCGGCACTCTTGGCGCTGTGCTGTCCACTGGCGCTGATGGTCGCCGAGGATGACGGCGCCTACGTCGAGTTCGACGTGTCGGCAAGACAGGTCATGGACTTCGTCCTCATCCACTGCCCGTCGCACGAAAGACCACCGGCCGGCGTCAACGTGAGCAAGGCGCTGGATGCAACGATGATATTTTGGCGCGATTGGATGAATGGCTTTCAGCGCCGGACCGAGTCGCGGGACGCGGTCGTGCGATCGTTGCTGACATTGAAGGCACTAACCTATCATGCGACAGGCGCGATGATCGCCGCGCCGACAACGTCACTTCCGGAAGTGCCAGCCGGTACTAGTAATTGGGACTACCGATACTGCTGGCTACGTGACGCGACATTCACCGTATCCGCATTGCTGAATGCGGGATTTCATCAGGAAGCCGTTGACTGGCGTGACTGGATGCTCCGCGCGATCGGGCCGGAACCGGATAAGGTGCGCATCATGTATCGCCTCGATGGCGGCCGGCGGCTCTATGAGCACCCAGTTCCCTGGCTGTCCGGCTACCAAGGGGCCACGCCAGTGCGCGTCGGCAATGATGCAGCCGCGCAGCGCCAGGTTGATGTGGTCGGCGAGCTGCTGGACGCGCTCGATCTGATGGCCAGTGCCGGGGTTCCAGAACCTCCGGAGGTAGTTGCGACTCAGCGCAGGCTGGTGGAGCACCTGGAACACACTTGGCACGACAAAGGGCACGGCCTTTGGGAATCACGCGCCAGCCCCGAACGCTATACCTACTCCGCCGTGATGGCCTGGGCCGGCGTCGACCGCTTCATTCGCGGTGCGCTCCGGCGCCATGAGCAGGACCGCTCACTCTTGAACAGGATGGCGGAGCTACGTGACAGGATACGCCGTGATATCGCTGATCGGTGCTGGAACTATGCCCGAGAACACTTTGTGGACCGCTTCGGCGGTGAGCGGCTCGATGCGAGCCTATTGCTGCTGCCGCTGGTGAATTTCCTTCCAGCCAATGAGCCTCGCATGAGCGCGACGATCGACGCGGTCGAGCGGGAGCTGAGCCAAGAAGGCCTGGTCTGGCGCACGCCGCATGGCGGCAACACCGATGAGGGAGCTTTCATCGCCTGCACCTGCTGGCTCGCCGACTGCCGTGCGATGCAAGGCCGGCAAGACGATGCCAGACGGCTGCTCGACCGTGTCTTATCCCTGCGAAACGATGTGGGTTTGCTCTCCGAGATGTACCACCCTGGGCTCCGACGGCTAATGGGGAATTTCCCGCAGGCGCTGAGCCATCTCGCGCTGGTGAACACAGCCCTCGGACTGTCTGGACCGGTGCTGCAACGCGGCGGGGGCTGAGGTTGCGTTCATATGCTACCGGCGCGGCTCGAGAGGGATCGCGCAATTTCGAACCAGACGATGAAGCCGGACAAGTGAGGCGAAAAAAACCTCTTCACCAGGCACCTCCCTGGACGCCCTCGCGGCTGGCGTGAACTCTGGCACCGCTGCGCGTCGATTTCTCTACAGTGCTTCGTGCAGAAGACTTTGGACAGGCCGTCGACTGACGGATCGCTAGTTCTGGCATCGATCTGGCGCATGGAGAGTATTCAAGCCGCCTGAGCAATCGCATCCGCTAGCCGGCCGAGTGCGCGGCTCATAGCGGCGGCAACAGGACCGCCTTCCGTTGAACCGGCGTTCTCCTCAATGCGCTCGTGGTGGGACGCCAAGGGTTTGGGCGGATTGCCGGATGCCAGCGTCCAGTCTGCTTCCAACACGACGCGTCCCGCACTGTCGGCACCGAAGCGTTGGATGACCACCAAAAGCTGTCGGACCTTGCCGCCCGGAGCCGGACCGCCGGGAGCCAGAACCGCGGCGGTCCCGAGCCGGGTGCGCAGGTCATCGCTCAACGCCTGCCGAACCAGCGTATCGAGAGGACCTGCCCAGCGGTCCCGATCGGAGACAATGACGTTCGCGTCTGCCCCTTGGATCACCAGCGCTGTTCTGTCGAGGGTGCTGGGGAGCTCAACACGCCCGACCTGCAGGGGCGGTCCTTCCGCAACCGTCCGTGTCGCCGTCGTAGATGATACTGGGACTAAGGTATAAAATTGCGTATTCGGACTGCTACCGCAGGCAGCTAAGG
>JBKPOG010000011.1:0-8458 GCA_046732975.1 Pseudomonadota bacterium | reverse complement strand
CATCAATACCAAGCTGCACAATGTTCCGATGACCTTGGGCAACGACTGGCCATTGCGCACCCCAGGCAATGCGCGCACCGAGCAGTTCTTCTTCTCCTCGAAGTGACCCGCTACATCGTTCAGCGGTTGTTGCTGCTGCCGTTCCTGCTGCTGGTCTATTCGTTCGTCATCTTCGTGATCATCCAGGCGCCGCCTGGCGATTTCCTGACAGCCTACGTCGCGACGCTGTCGGCTTCGGGGACCTCTGTCAGTGCCGACCAGATCGAAGCGCTGCGCCACACCTATGGGCTGGATCAGCCGTTCGTCGTGCAGTACCTCTACTGGCTGCGCAACCTGCTGGCCGGGAATTTCGGTGTCTCGCTGGAATACCACCGGCCGAACGCGGAGCTAATCGAAGAACAATTGGGCCTGACCGTGGCGTTGGCGGTCATGTCGTTCGTGCTCACTTGGCTCATCGCGGTCCCGGCAGGAATCTATTCGGCTACGCACCGCCGATCTGTTTTGGATCACGTGCTCACGGTCGTCAACTATGTCGGAGTGGCGACGCCGAACTTCATGCTGGCGCTGATCCTGATGTGGATCGCGTTCGCGTATTTCGGCGTCAGTGTTACTGGACTGTTCTCGCCCGAATACGCTGGTGCGCCGTGGAGCCTGGCGAAATTCGGTGATCTGCTGGCGCATCTCTGGTTGCCGGCGCTGATCCTGGGGATAGCCGGAACCGCGCGTCTGACCCGGATCATGCGCGCCAACCTGCTGGATGAGCTGAACAAGCCCTACGTTGTGACCGCCCGCGCCAAGGGATTGCGTGAGTGGCGGCTCGTGCAGCGCTATCCCGTACGGCTGGCGCTCAATCCGCTGGTCAGCACGATAGGATGGTATCTTCCGCAACTATTCTCCGGAAGCCTGATCGTGGCGACGGTGATGAACCTGCCGAACATCGGCCCGCTGCTGCTGCGTGCGCTGGTCAACCAGGACATGTACCTGGCCGGAGGCATCCTGCTGATCTACTCATTCCTGACCATCGTTGGCACGCTGCTCTCCGACATCGCTCTCGCGCTGATGGACCCCCGTATCCGCATGGGGGCGTGATGCGGGCGCCATCGATCGCTTCCGATTTGACCGCGCCCGACGTGCAGGTCGCCGTCGCCGAAGAGCGCATCGCAGTCGCATCCAACTGGCAGCTGGTGTGGTGGCGGTTCCGCAAGCACCATCTGGCGCTGTTCAGTGCCGGTCTGCTGATCTGCATGTACTACGTGGTGATCTGCCCGGCATTCTTCTCCACCCAGGATCCACAGCGCACCGATGCACGGCAGGCGTTCATTCCGGTGCAGACGCTGCATCTGTTCGATGGCGGCTGGAATCCGTGGATCCCATCGATCGTCGGCAAGCGCAACCCGGTCACGCTGCGGATGGAGTGGACGACCGATCCGCAGCGGAAGGTCCGCGTGAGCTTCTTCACGCGTGGCGAACCTTACCGGCCGTTCGGTCTGTTCGACACGAACATCCACCTACTCGGCGCGACGGATCCCACGCAGCGGATCTTCCTGCTGGGCTCCGACCGCCTTGGCCGAGATCAGTGGTCGCGCATCATGTATGGCACGCAGACCTCTATGACGGTGGGCCTCGTCGCCGTCACTCTTAGCGTGGTCTTCGGTGTCGTACTGGGCGGCATTTCCGGCTATTTTGGCGGCTTCATCGACCTGGTGATCCAGCGTCTGATCGAGCTGTTGCAATCTGTTCCCACCATACCGATCTGGCTCGCGCTATCCGCGGCATTGCCGCGCGACTGGACGCCGATCCAGGTGTTCTTTGCCATCACCGTCATCCTGTCGCTGGTCGGGTGGACCACTCTTGGGCGAGAAGTCCGTGGTCGCTTCCTCGCGCTGCGGGAAGAAGATTTCGTGCTCGCTGCCCGTCTCGCTGGCGCCAAGCGGATGCGCATCATTCTGCGACACATGGTGCCGACCTTCCTCAGCCACATCATCGCTACCAGCTCGCTGGCGATCCCGGTGATGATCATCAACGAGACGTCACTGTCCTTCCTGGGCCTCGGCATCCGGCCGCCGGCAATAAGCTGGGGCGTGTTGCTGCAGGAGGCGCAGAACATCCAGACTCTGGCGCTGGCACCGTGGCTGCTGATCCCCGGCCTGGTCGTCATCGTCGCGGTGCTGGCATTCAATCTTGTGGGCGACGGCCTGCGTGATGCGTCAGATCCGTATAGTCATTGACAGACTTCTCGCGACGGTAGCGTCGTGACGCTCGATACCGAACCGCTGCTCCGCGTGCGCGATCTGCGCGTGTCGTTCCAACTGGACGAAGGGACGGTCCGCGCAGTCGATGGCGTCAGCTTCGACGTGTTTCCCCGCCAAGTCGTGGGCATTGTCGGCGAAAGCGGCTGCGGCAAGAGCGTGACGATGCGGGCGGTGCTGCAACTGATCGATCCACCCGGGCGCATAACCGCAGGTGAGATCATCTATCGCCAAAATGGCAAATCGGTTGACCTCACGCGCGTCTCGCCTCGCAGCCGGCAGATGCGTGACCTGCGCGGCGCGCAAATAGCGCTGATCCCGCAAGAACCAATGGCGGCGTTCAGCCCGGTGCATACAGTCGGCGCACAGATCATCGAGGCGATCATGCTGCACGAGCGGCTCGGCCGTGCGGAGGCCCGCGCGAGGACGGTGGAGCTGTTCCGCGACGTCGGCATCTCCATGGCACAGCAGCGAGTCGACGCGTATTCCTGGCAGCTGTCCGGCGGATTGCGGCAGCGGGCGATGATTGCGATGGCACTGTCCTGCCGGCCGCGCCTGCTGATCGCCGATGAACCGACCACTGCGATCGATGTGACGACGCAGGCGCAGATCCTGGCGCTGCTGCGCGAGCTGCAACGCAAGTACAACACCGCGATCATCTTCATCACGCACGACCTCGGAGTGATCGCGCAGGTGGCAACCTACGTGGTGGTCATGTATCTCGGCCGTGTCATGGAAGAGGGCCCGGTGGACGAAATCTTCCACGCGCCGAAGCATCCCTATACGCGCGCTCTGCTGCGTTCGATCCCCAGCCTGCAAACTCAGACCCGCACGGCGCTGCCGGTGATCGCCGGCACTCTGCCGCATCCCTTCAATCGCCCGCCTGGCTGCCCGTTCCACCCGCGCTGCGAGGACATCCGACCCGGTCATTGCGATAAGGCGGTTCCTGCCCTGCATACGCTGGGACCGCGCCGCGCCGTGAGCTGCTTCTTGCACAGCGATGCGACGGAACCGGCATGACAGCCCCGCTGATCGACGTTCGCGGGCTGCGCAAGTTCTACCCGATTGCCAAGGGCATGCTCGCCCGCGTCACTGGCCATGTGCGCGCTGTGGACGACGTGAGTTTCTCTGTGCACGAGGGCGAAACGCTCGGACTTGTGGGTGAAAGTGGTTGCGGCAAAACGACGACGGCGCGCTGCATCCTGCGGGCGATCGATCCGACCGACGGGCAGGTGCTTTACCGCACCAGCGGTGGCGAGATTGTCGATCTGGCGCCGATGTCGTCGGCCGAACTGGCGCCGTTCCGCAAAGAGATCCAGATGATCTTCCAGGACCCATTCGGCTCACTCAACCCGCGTATGACACTGTTCGACAACGTTGGTGAGCCGTTGCTGGTGAATGGCATGCGCAACCGCCGCGAAAGAATGGACCGCGTGGCCGAGCTGCTGCGCCTGGTCGGGCTGCGGCCGGAGTTCATGCACCGGTTCCCGCATGCCTTCAGCGGTGGACAACGCCAGCGCATCGGCATCGCGCGGGCGCTGGCGACGAGCCCACGACTGGTGGTGGCCGATGAACCGGTGTCTGCCTTGGATGTATCCGTGCAGGCGCAGGTGCTGAACCTGCTGCTGGAACTGCAATCGCGGCTACGACTGACGTTCCTGTTTGTTGCGCACGACCTATCGGTGGTGCGGCATATCTGCGATCGCGTGGCAGTGATGTATGTGGGAAGACTGGTTGAGCTGGCACCCACCGATGCGGTGTTCAGCCGGCCACGCCATCCATACACCGCTGCGCTGATGCGCGCTGTTCCAGTGCCCGATCCGCGAGTGACGGGGACGGACGGCATTCTAAGGGGCGAGGTCCCGAGCCCGGCATCGCCGCCCTCTGGGTGCCATTTCCATCCGCGATGCACCTTTGCTGAAGAACGTTGCCGGCGGGAGGCGCCCGCTTTTCAGGAAGTGACCCCAGGACATTTCGCGCGCTGCCATTTTGCAGCCGAACTCGACTTGGCCATCCATTGACCCGATCAGATGACATTTTATCATGCCATGGCTGATAACATGTCGTTTGCTGTGCGCCTGCTGATGGTCATGTGATGACCAGTCGCCAGAAGGAGATCATGACAATGCCGCTCGATATTGCCCCGACGCGCCAGCAGACGACGACGGCGGAACTGCACTATCTGATACGCACGGCAGAAAAGCCGGCGCGCTACGTGATGGAACCGCCGCCTGGCGTGCCGACATGGAACGGCATCGACGACCCGCATACCGTGCGGATCGAAGACGCTCGCGGTCGCGAGTCGGAGTTCACCCTGGACCGCAATGGCTTCACGCTGATCAAGGCGCCGACCTCAGTCCGCAATTTCTATGACCCCGGCGAGATCAAGTCGGTCTACTACCCGGAAGTCGAAGGGTTGCTGCGGGAGACGCTCGGTGCATCGCGCGTCGTCGCGTTCGACCACAATGTGCGTAACGGAGGACGCAGCGAACTGCCGCAGCCGTCGCGCCGGGTGCACAACGACCATACCATCAATTCAGCGCCGCGCCGGGTGCGTGACCATCTGGGAGCCGACGCCGAAGAGCTGCTCAAACACCGCTTCGGCATCGTCAACGTCTGGCGGCCGATCCGTGGGCCGGTGTTGGACTCTCCCCTGGCACTTTGTGATGCGCGCAGCTTCACCGACGATGACCTGATCGCCAGCGATCTGGTCTATCAGCACGTCCGTGGCGAGACATCGTCGGTCGAGTTCAAGCCTGGGCACCGGTGGTATTACTTCTCCGAGCAGCAGCCCGATGAAGTGATTCTGATCCGCGTGCATGACAGCGCCACTGATGGGCGAGCCAGGCTATCGTTCCATACCTCGTTCGAGAATCCGCTCGCGCCGGTCGATGCACCGCCCCGGGAGAGCATCGAGGTCCGCACTCTGGTTTTCTTCCCGCCAAACGCCTGACCAATGAGCCGGCGAGCCATCAGGTTCGCCGGCAGCGAGCTTTGTCGTGCCTGCCGACATGGACGCGCTGGGTTTGCTGGGCTCGATGACGCTGCTAGCTTCCATCCCTCCCGCGGAGGGATGGCCGAGCGGCTTAAGGCGCACGCTTGGAAAGCGTGTGTGCGTGAAAGCGTACCGTGGGTTCGAATCCCACTCCCTCCGCCAAATCGTGACCGAAGCGGCGGTCGCACGTGCCATGGGGATCAGCCTGCGACCACCTCATTCGGCAGGATGCCCCACAACTGTCCGCGCTTCAGGTAGCCGCGGTGATCACCCACCTGCACCTGACACCAGTCGGATCCCGCCTGGCACGAACGCAGGCGACCGATGACGCCCGGCTTCAGGATCGCGACCGCTGATGCATTGTCCTTCGGATCCCGCCGCATTGTGGCATCGCCACCGGTCACGATGAAGCTGCGCCGCCCGGTAAGCGTCGCCTGGTGTACCCAGCCCTTGATCCCGTCGGGGTCCTGCACCAGCCGCCAAACTTCGAATTCGCGCTGGATCTCCACCGGCAGATCGCGGCGCTTATAGATCCAATCGATCGGATAACGTGTCCCGGGCCCGGCCCGCAAATTGACCTCATCCGAACGCAGCGCGGCGAAGCGAGGCAACGGCAGGCCGGTCGCAGAGCCCTTGTTGACTTCCGTTTCCGGAGGCTTCTGCTCCTCTGCCGGTGCCGGCGCGGGGACTGGCGCCGGTGCGGGGGCCGGCGGCAAAACTTTCGCCGGCGATTTTGCAGGCGCCTTTGCCGGCGGCTTCTGTGCGTGGGTTGGACCGTGTGGCCGCACCACAGGCGTCTGCTTGGGCTTCGGCTGCTGCTGCGTGGCCGGCGGGGTAGTCGGCGTCTGCGCCATCGCCCCCGGCGTCGTCACCAGCATGCCGCATAGCAGCAGCCGGACGAAACGCACTGACAGCGAACGGACATGCTTCATGCCTGCCAAGTCGCCGCGAGCCGGGTCAAGCACGCAGGTTGCACAAGGCTCAGGTTTCCTACCGCACCTCGACCAATTCAATCGCCTCGCGGCTGGGCCCCTCGATCATGACCGCACGCGCTGTGCCCAGCCGATATGGCTCTTCGAGAACCGCCACCTGCTCGGCACGCAGCTTCTCCATCCACGCATCCAGATCGGTGACGCTCAGCGCGATGTGGTCCTGCAGCTGTCCGCGTGAGCTCGCCAGCGGCGTATCGCCCTGATTGGCATACCAGGTCAGCACAACGTCGCCGAACTCCACGCCGGCACGCGGCGTGCGGAACATGCCTTCGCGGTTCAGCGCCGGCCAGGTGCGATCCGCCCCGCGCGGCACTTTGCAGTCGGCTTCGGTCGGTAGCGCGCCGCTGAAGCCCGCTCGGACTGGCGCGTTCAGATGCTGCTGATACCAGAGCAATGCGCACAGCGGCTCCTCCTGCCACAGATGCACATGGTTGAACCGCTCAGCCGGATAGTTCCCCGCGTACTCCACCAGCGCATCATCCGGCCCCGTCATATACGCGAACCCGCCACCGCCAGGCGGCTGCACGCCCTTGGCGCGCGCCTCGGCAATCTGCGCACGGGTCAGCCCGAGCACGCCGCCGACATTCGGCCAGGTGTCGCTGCTCACCAGCACCGAGCCGCCCTCATCGGTGGTGTAGAGCGGCAGCAGCTGCACGTCCGAACGCTGCTGATAAGCAGCGAGGCTGTTGCGCACATCGGTGACGTGCCACCCGAAGTGCCAGATCGCGCTCTGCGGCTGCGACGGTGGAGCGCGGTCAACTTTGGTGAACAGCACCATGACGTTGTTGGGCGACAGCAGCGCAGGAATGCCGGCCCATTCGCCCCTCGTGCAGGTCGGAAACTGCTGCACATACCAATCGATCGCCGCATCGGGATCGACCGAGTTCAGATGCAGATGGTGAAACCCCGGCGTTTCCAGCATCACTCCAGCACCTCCTGGTTGATCACGTTGTCCCGGTTCGGCTTGCCGTCCAGCACGCTCAGAATGTTCTCCGCCGTCACCACCGCCATGCCGGCCACCGACTCGGTCGTAACACCCGCCATGTGCGGTGAGGCAATCACCGTGTCGAGTGCGAGCAGCGCGTTGTTCACCGGCGTCGGCTCCGCGTCGAACACGTCCAGTCCCGCCCCCGCCAGACGCCCGGAGGTCAGCGCCGCATGCAGCGCCGGCTCGTCGATGATGCCGCCGCGCGCCGTGTTGACGATCAATGCACCGCGCTTCATGCGCGAGAAGCGCAGAGCATTGAACATGCCGATCGTCTCCGCATTCTTCGGGCAGTGAATGGAAACAAAGTCAGCGCGCGGCAACGCAGCATCCAGATCGGTCACGCGCTCGCAGCCAGCCGCGGCGATCTTCTCCGCTGGCGCATACGGATCATAGATCAGCACATTCATATCAAAGCCCAGGCAGCGCCGCGCGGAACGCGTGCCGATGCGACCGAACCCAATGATCAGCACGGTCTTGCCGGCAAGCTCCATCGGCAGGCCATCATGCCGATCGCCCCACCGACCCTTGCGCACCATCGCATCCAGCGCCGTGCTGCGTTTGGCCAACGCCATCATCAGATGAAATGCATGCTCCGCCACCGACGTGGAGTTTGCCGTACCGGCCACCATCAGCGGCACGCGCCGAGCCGTCAGCGCCGGCACCTCCACCGCGTCGTACCCGACGCCGATGCGTGCCACCACCTCCATCGCCGGCGACGCATTCATCTCCGCCTGTCGATACGGCGTGCCGGACAGCGCGATCCCCGCAACATCCGACAGCATCGGCAGCAGATCAGCCTGACCGATCGTCGCGGGATAGATCGCCACCTCGATGTCTTCGCGGGCGCGCAGCTTATCGACGCCCTCCTTACCCATATTGTGCGGCAGCATGACCTTCTTGCGATTGGACGCCATCGTTTCTCTCAGAGTTTCTGTTGCAGGGCAGCGATGTAGCTGCGGTTATGCGTCGGCGCCAGCCACACTTCGCTCATCACCAGGTGCCTCGGCAGACACGCGACGTAGCGAATCAGATCGCCGCAATCCTCCGGCTGCACCATCTGTGCACGCACCTCCGGGCCAACCGGATTGGGCCGCTTGTCCAGGATCGGCGTCGCCACTTCGCCCGGCAGAAACACCGTCGAGCGAATGCCGTTGACACACTCCTGCTGATTGATCGTATGGCTCATCGCCACCACGCCATGTTTCGCCGCGGTGTAGATCGGACCAGGAAAGCC
>JBKPOG010000010.1:0-7812 GCA_046732975.1 Pseudomonadota bacterium | reverse complement strand
GCTCCAGCGCACGCGCCACGCCGACCAGGGCCTCGCGGTCTGCACGCAGTTCAGTGTGCTCAGCGCGGTCGAGCCAGGTGCCAGGGTCGAGCGTGGCAATGACTGCGCGCAGCACGTCGATGTCGGAATGCGCCAGCGCATGTGACGCCAGGTCCATCGCGCGATGGAACCGTCGGCTGTTCTCGCGTAGATCGGTGAACAGCTCGGGATGTCGTGCCGCCGCAGCACCGATGCCCTGCAATGTGTTCGCACACCAGCCAAGCTGCTGCAGGATGGCGTTGTTGGGAATTGCCCGTAGCTCGCGCGGATGGCGTATGCGCGCGGCTCCCACCGTGCCGTCTGTCTGCCGCGCCGTGGGCCGCGAGCCGGTCACGTCGATCAGCGAAGGGCCGAATGTGCCGAGCAGCGCGGCATAGCCCTGGTCATCGACCAGTGCCTCCATGCCGGCACGGACAGTTGCGAAGAAGTCAGCGGCGAAGTCCGGGTTGGCGTAGACCGGGTCCTCGATCGGACCCGCTGCCGGATGGTAGGTCTGCTGCGCGATGCCGGTAATTGTGGCGAGCGCCAGCTCGGGTGTGCCGAACAGCAGATAGCCGTCGCCGCCCTGGAAGGCGGCTTCCTCGCGCACACTCAGCCCGGCCCTGTTGAACGCCTGGCGGGACGCGGTCGGTGAGAGGTACTTCAGCCGGTCGGTCAGCGATCCGGGGTGCGCACCGCGACCGACGCTCTCGCCATGCGTATCGAACAGGATCACTTCGACCCCGGAAATACCATGCGCGGCCAATGTCTGACCGATCTTCAGGCGCAGCCGTTCGATCAGGTAGCTTGCTGCGAGCTGCCCGACGTAGCGGCCGGAATCCGAATAACCGAACTGCAGTGCGAGGCGCCCTGTCTGTTTGAGGTAGGTGCGATAGTGCGGGCTTCGCAGCGCCTCCTCGAGCACCGTCGCACCATGTTCGAGTGCGCTCGCGGTCTCGAACAGCGGGCTGATCTCGACATGACGTTCGATGTTGAACAGCCTTGCCAGCCACAGCGCGGCGAGCAGCGTGTAGCCGGTCTCGGTCTCGGCGATCAGGAAGCGCACCGGTACCGAACCATCGACGTGCTTGATGATCTGCGCGATCGTCATCATCAACCGGATCGCCGACGCCTGCTCGGCCAGCAGAGCGCCGAAGTCCACATTGACCGGCTTCACCGCGTCGAGCGCGGCATTCATTGCGCCGAACAGCACGCGACGATGCGCCGGGTCCTCCGGTGCATCGGCGATGCCCAGGCGCTGGCGGACCGCGTTGTGGATCTGCGCGGCATTGAGCCGGACATGGGTGTGGGCAAGTGCCAGCCCATGCGACACCAGCCCCGCGCGCGCTACGCATAACGCCTGCCGGACATCGTCATCTTGCGCTGCTGCAAGCGCCTGCTCGAATAGTGGCTTGAGCGGGTCGGGGGTGGTGAGCGCTTTGTCGCGCTGCCCGACGAGCGCACGGGCGAAGCTGGCGACGCGCGCCGGCTCGGGGGCGCCCGGACAGAGAAGCAGTTGCTCACCCGTCGCCTCCAGCGCGGCAGCGACCCGTAAGGTCAGCGGATCGGCATTTGGCAGGCCGGCCACCTGAGCATGCAGCCGCACGAGCTGCCGGCGCTTCATCTCCAACCGCAACCGAAGCGTATCCCACCAGCCGATGTCGGTGCGGCCGTCGGTGTCGTAGCCGACCCAGCTCGACAGGATCACCGGCCGAGGATCGAGCCCGCTCCACCGATCAGGCCAGGCGTCGCGTGCGACGGACAGCAGCACCGCGTTGAACCGGTCGATTGCATCGCGCCCGTTGGCGATCGCTGCTGCAGCCTGCTCGAATTCATCCTGCAATGTGATCGGGGGCGGCCGATGGGAGCCCGCGGTCGCGGTTGGCCGGCCGCTTGCGGTCTCGGCCAGAGCATGCGCGACAGCGGTCGGGAGTGCGAAAGTGGGATGGGCGGTGAACACACCTGCGAACCGGGTGCGTTCGACCAGCGCGCGATATTCGGCCCAGCGCACCGGGCTGTCATTTGGATCGGGCCGCAGCAGCCGACGCGCCAGCTCGTGCAGGATCGCGTCGTGCGCCGCGCCATCGGTGCCGCCGACGTAGTCGGAGAGGCGGTGGGCGCGGTCGACCAGCGCCGCGTCGCGCAGGTGTCGGATCAGCGCGTCGATGTCACTGTCGTTCAGGGCACCGGCGCCTATGCGGCGGCTGATCGCCAGAGCGACCAGCAGGACCGGATTGCCGAAGGGATCCTCACCGGCGCGCGCAGTGATACGCGCCGTCAGATCCAGGAGCTCCTGGGTCAGCGGGCCGGGCTCGACGACTTGTGCATCTGGCACCGGTTTATTGTGCGGGCGATTGTGCGCCGCAGCAAGGTGCGGAACTAGTCCACGGTAATTCGCCCAACCATGCCGTCCCAATCGTGGTTGGCACAGATCAGTTGAAATGTTCCGGGATGGATGGGCATCAACTCGACTGTTACCGCGGCGCCCGGCTGAACCACGATCTCCTTGCCATCCTGCGACAGGAGGCCTGGATCACGCACGACGGCATCGGCGAAGAACTCTGGCGCGGTGAATTCGTGCACGTCTTTGCCGTCGTTCTCTAACACCAACCGATAGGGTTCGCCGTGATGAAACGTCAGTTGATCCGGCACGAAGCGGTCATCCACCATCAGCACGTTGACTTGCTGCGCCTGGGACCAATCGACGTCCGACTGTGCACGCGCCGCTGGTATCAGCAGCGCGAGCATCGCGATCAGCCATGCCATCGTCAGCCAGCGACAAGGGGCAGACCGACCTCGCGGCGGATGTCATTGATGATCTGCAGGACGCGCTGACGGTACGGCAGATACTGCACGCCGAATTCTTGCACGAGGCGCGTGTTGTCGATCAGGTAATTACCGGAAGTCTCCCTGCCGCCGGTTTCGCGCTCGAAGCTGATCTGGGCATCCGGCAGGAATTCGCGCACGATGTCAGCAATCTCGCCCAGGCTGACCGCGATGCCACCCGAGTTGTACACACTCTGTTTGGGTTTGTCGGTCAGCAGCACGCGGGTGAATACCTCGGCGATATCATCGACATGGATCGGGCAGCGCATCGCATCCTTATATGGGAAGGAGATCGGCTTGCCCTGCGCCGGCTGGGTGATGATATTCACGTGGTCCACCGAGCCACGCACCTTGTCCGGCCCGGTGACATTCGCCGGTCGGACCGCGGTAATCGTCATGCCGTATTTCTCGTTGTAGTCCTGTGCCTGCCATTCGTTGAAGATCTTGTGCATGGCGTACTGCACTTCGCCGTGGCGATAGTCGTCCTCGGTGATCATGCGGTCGCCATAGTGCTTCTGCATCCCGTTCACCGCGAGCGAACTGGCGAACACCACGCGGTTCACGCCGGCCAGCCGGGCAGCTTCGAAGCAGTTGTCCATGCCCAGGATGTTCAGCTTCATCGCGACATGCGGCGCGTGCTCGCTGCCGAGGAAATAGGAGAGATTGATGATGCGGTCCGGCTTGGCGCTGGCCGTCGCCGCCATGACGTCATCGAACTGCGTCACATCGCCCCGGATCAGGCGAACCTGCTTGCCCAGATCGTCAAAGGATGCCGCGGCCGGGTTGATGTCCATGCAGACGATCTCCTCGCCTCGCGCGGCAAGCAGCCGGATGACGCGCGTGCCGATGAAGCCCGTGCCGCCAATGACGAAGACCGACATGATTTCCTCCTGTTGTATGCTGGCGGAGCGTAGCAATGGCAGCGGCGCTTGGCCACGCAGGCGGTAGATTGCTAGGCTTTGGATGGCCCCAGAGCATATGGCTCTGGCGCTGCGAGTAGGAGACAATCCAGTGCGACCGCAGGCAGAAGCGAAGATTGCGCGGCTTTCCGAATCCGAGACGGTCTCGTTCGGGCCGCTGGCGGACTACAACAGGCTAACCGGCGACGATGGGCTGCCGATCTTCACCGGCGTGCAGACCTGCAAGCCTGGCTACCAGACCCCGTTGCACTGGCATCCCTACGTCGAGTGTCTGTTCATCATCGAGGGCAAGATGGAGGCTTGGCTGGAAGGTCAGGAGAGCCAGCCAACAAGCCTGGGCGCAGGTGACATGATCGCGCTGCCGGCGTGCGTACCGCACGTGTTTCGCAATGCGGGCGAGGGAGAGTTGCGGCTACTCGGCATCCACGCCTCGCCGTCGCGCATCGTGCATCGGGTGCATGAGTAGGCGGCGGTTGCTTCGGCCGCTGGTTACGCCGCGTGAAGTCCGCTACGGCAGACCTGGATAATCTGCCGTAGCTGTGCGTGCTGTCAGGCGTGTGCTACATGGTGCACGTCGATCGTGAACGCACCCTCGATAGTCACCTGAGTGTATTCGACCTGCGCCGGGTTCTCGTCGTACCTCACGTGGTGAGTCGTCACGATATCGCCTGCGAGGCCGGTAGGTTTGACCTCGACGAGCTTGAGGAGAAGGATCTTGGGGTTGATGCCCTGAGGGACAGCCCGCTCGAGGCTTACCGTCCATCCAGTCGTCGGCTCGGTAACATCTCCTGTGACGCGTAGTTCGCACTTGTGATGACGGTGCTTGATGAGCTCCGCCTTGAAGGTATTCTGCACTGCCGGCATCTCGAACTCCTGCTTTGATGATGGGAACCGAACATCGATTTGTTCCCGCCATCACAGCTAGCCCTGGCGCGCTTGATTGGCTGTGAGCTATCTCATAACACCCATTTGCCACGTTACCTATTGGACTCGTTTCGCGTCAGCCGCTGGATGACGAAGTCCGTATCCATCACGTCGCCGAAGATCGCATAGAATGCTGCAAGCGAGGCGGTGTGCTCCTCCATGCTCATCGCTGCGTTTGCATCGCTGACCATGATGGTCCTGAAGTTGGTCATCATTGCATCGCGCGCCGATGACTCGCAGCAGACATTGGTCACGGTTCCAGTGATCAGCACGGTGTCGAACCCGCGGGCGCGCAGACGATAGGGCAGCTCACAGGTTCCTGGCAGGAACGCACTGAACCGATACTTGCGGACGATCTCGTCCTCGGATCGGATGTCCAGCTCCGGCCAAAGCTCCTGGCCCTTGCTGCCCTCGCTCATCGCTTCGGTCCGTCGCTTCTGATTGGCGGACGTGAGCATTGCGTGCGCGTTGCTCCATTCCTGGGCACTGCGATCGTCGCACGTGTTCTTGATCCAGAACACGCCGCCACCCACGCCGCGAACGATAGACGCGAGGCGGTTCACGTTGGGCACGATCTCGCGCGCCATCGGACAGACAGCGTGCCCAACCTCCTCATCCATGAATGCATTCTGCAGATCGACCACGACCAGGGCGGTGCGTTTTGGATCCAGGTCGGCGTGCGGATGCACAACACCAGTGCGCGCGACGACTCGCTGGACGATACTGTCCGGCGCATCGAACCAGTTCATCATCATGGATTGCTCCTCTCCACTAGGTTGGCCGGATCACCGACGGTGCCCACTCGGCTGCCAAGACGCATCGTTGGGCGTCGCTCGAGGTCATGCCGTGGCCATGGTGGCATTGCCTCGTGCTCCGGATCGCCGCTGCGCACGAATGCGATCCAGGCATGGCGAATGCACGTCGAAAGGGCCTGCATTTGCATCGCGTCTCCCCCAGCCAACATCTCCGCATCTGCGAACGCGGGGAACGTGCCGAATACGAAGGGCAGATCGATGCAATGGCAGGATCGGAACCGGGATGCTGGCGGTGCCCAATCGAAAAGATAGGAAAAAGCGCGACCGCCACGTCGCGCTATCGTCTCGGCAAGTCGCATTGCCGGCAACAGAAATGTCTCCTCGGTGCCGAGATCGGCCAACAGGTCCATTGCACTGGCGCCGGGCCGCCGCGCTCGATAGCGAGCGAGCTGCGCAGCGCCATCGAACCGCGCCAGCACAGCATCATCGGGAGGATCTCGCAGCGATGGATCGGCGGCGAACCATGCGTGTACTTCATCCGCCGTCGCGCCGACCAGCACCGGTTTGCCGTCCAGACCGTCGGCGATTGCATCGAGCATCTCGGGCTGGGTCATCGCCGTTGGCAGCACCGGCATGAACATCGGCATCGTCTGTGCGAAACGGGCGTTGGCGCGCGCCAGTTCTGCTTGGGCGGCAATGAGCCGTGGCACCGCTACGGCCCGCAGCCGCGCGAACGCACCAGCCGATTGTGGATCGATGTCGAGCAGCCGGAGAAACTGATCGCCACGTTGCGTCGCCATGGCGGAAGTATAGGCGCCACGACCGTAGCCGCCGCTTTGCATGATGACGCGATGGAACAGGCCGCGCGCCTCGGGCAACATGGCGAGCCGAGCAATCGACGTCGCACCGGCCGACTGGCCCATCACGGTGATGCAGCCAGGATCGCCACCGAAGGCCGCGATGTGCTCGCGCACCCAGGACAAAGCCGCGATCATGTCCAACGTGCCGGCTTCCGCATCGATGATCCCGGGACGATGCAGCCAGCCGAGGGCGCCGAGGCGGTAGTTCACGCCGACGAATACGATGTCACCCTCGCGCGCGAGCTGGGTGCCGTCATACCAATCGAGCGAGCCGGCCCCTGAGATCCATGCGCCGCCATGCAGCCAGACCAGCACAGGTCTCGACCTTCCATCGGGCGCCGGTGTGCAGATGGTCAGCGACAGACAGTCTTCGTCCTGCAGTCGGTCGAAGTCGCCCATTGCGACCCGCAAACGCGACGGTGCCTGTGGCGCAATGGGACCATGTTGGCTGGCATCCCGCATCTCCACCCAGCGGGCAGGTGGTTCGGGTGGCGCAAGGCGGCGATCACCGATCGGCGCTGCCGCATATGGCACATTGCGGAATACCGCGGCCCCATCGCCCCAAATGCCGCGCAGCGGCCCGAGTGATGTATCAGCGATTGGAGCATCGGATTGGATAAGCATTTCCCAGGCTCACCAACCACCATCGACGCTGATCGCCTGGCCGGTGACGAACGCCGCCTGATCCGAAGCAAGATACGCGATCATCGATGCCACTTCCTCCGGCGTACCAAAGCGCCCCACGGGAATGGCCTTCGCGCGCTCGCGAAACCCCACTTCAAGGTCGTCGCCATACTCGCGTCGATTGGTGCTGATCGCACGCGAGGTGCGGATCGGTCCCGGCAGCACCGCATTCACGGTAATGCCGGATGGCGCGAGGTCGAACGCGAGCGATTTGGTAAAGCCGACGATGGCCGCCTTCGACGCCGCATAGGCGACGCGCTTCGGGCCCGGTCGGAATGCCGCGCGTGATGACACGCTAATGATGCGACCCCAGCCGGCCTTGCGCATCACCGGCACCGCAGCGCGCGACATCAGGAAGCAGCCGCGCGCATTCACCCCCATCGTCAGATCCCAGGCGGCGAGCGGCACGTCCTCGATCTCGTTGCGATCGGCGCCTTGCGGCGCGCCGGCATTATTGACCAGGATGTCCAGTCTGCCGTGACGCCGCAGCACTTCGTCAACCATACGTGCGGCATCGGCCTCCACGCTGACGTCGCCCAGCGTCGCCGACGCAGTGCCGCCAGCATCCGCAATCGTGGCGACGAGGCTGTCGACGCCACGCCAGTTGGGGTCCATGTCCCCTTGCACATTGTGTTCGTTGGCGACTCCGGTCGGCGCGACATCGGATACCACGACCGTTACGCCGGCGGCGGCCAGCGCATGAGCGGTGGAGTTGCCGATGCCGACCGGCTTGCCGCAGCCGGTGATCAGGGCGACGCGAGCTTCGCTGGGCACTCGACCCTCCTCTGAAAATTGCCGATTGCACACGGCGGTGCATACACTGCC
>JBKPOG010000009.1:0-1869 GCA_046732975.1 Pseudomonadota bacterium | reverse complement strand
GAATGATCTTCAGTAAAGACGATGGCGACTATCACTGATTTTCGGCGTGTTGACTAAACGCTCGTGAGATCGCGTGTGATGCATTCGGGAACAATGTTGCCCTGAAATGCCCGAGGTGTGGCCATCCAATGCTTGCAATCGCACGAGAAAACCAGCGTGGTTCCAGCGCGGCAAATCCTGCAGTTTGCCGGTCCTGTGACTTGCACGCATGGCTGAGCGTGGACCCCGAGAAGCGGCTGCTGCGTTTTCAGACCTCGGCCTCAAAGTAGACGCCGCCAAGGCGGCCCTTTTGGAGGAGACAATACTATGCATCGGTGTGTAAGGTGGACGGCTCTGGTACGCGGCTGTGTTTCTCAACGGACCGACGCTTCTGGCGGCTTCCAAACGTCACTAGTCTGGGTCATGATCACTAGCAGGCTACGGAAAAACGCTGTTTCTCAGAGGCCCCCGCTTCTGTCGACGGCCGTTTCAGATGATTTGAGGGGTTTCGGTAACGAGTCCGTAGGGGGATACAGGCCCTAACGGCCCATTTTGGGCCCGTTCAAACGCAGTTCTCCCTGCACTCATGCGGCACCAACCGAGGACACCAGGAGGTTCCGCATCCGCACAAGGTTATAGGCCGCCGCCGCGAAGGTGAACACCCACCCCACTTTGAAGATTCCTCGATGCCGCACTTTTCGCATCAGCGCGATCGTCTTGAGCCAGCCAAAGCTCTCTTCAATTCGCTTCCGCTTCCTCTGGCTGATCGCGTAACCAGCGTGTCGAGTGGTCCGCTCATCAATGGCGCTGCCGCCCGACCGCTTGGTGTTCTGGGCCACGTGCGGCGTCACCTTCATGTTCCGGCACTCGGCCACAAAGTCTTTGGTGTCGTACGCCTTGTCGGCTCCCACCGTTACCCGATTCTCGCCTGGAATCTGTTCCAGCATCACCAACGCGGCATCCCGTTCGGCGGTTCCGTTCGCCTGGAAGACCTCCGTCGTCACGATCAGTCCATTACGGTTCTCGATCAGCAGGTTGCCGTTATAGCTCAGCTTGGCTTCTTTGCCGCTGCCTTTGCGCGCCAGCAACGCGTCGGGATCGGTGGTGGACTCATGCGTATCATTGGAGCGCGTCTCGCCGTGAAAATCCACACTCGGGTTGCCTGGATCATCCAGCGGCGGGTTCTTCTCGCCCTTGCGTTGATAGCTCTTCAGTCCGGCCCACGCTTCGATCAGTGTCCCGTCCACCGTAAAATGTTCATCACTGGTCAGGTTCTTATCCCGCGCCTGACTCACCACCTCAGTCAGAAACTCCCGTGCCACGTCGCCGTCCAGCAATCGATCGCGGTTCTTCGTAAACACCGTGACATCCCATACCGGCTCGTCCAGGTTCATGCCCACAAACCAGCGGAACAGAACGCTGTAGTCGATCTCTTCCATCAGAAGTCGCTCGCTGCGCACCGAGTAGAGCATTTGGATCAACTGCGCCCGGAGCAACTTCTCGGGCGGAATCGACGGCCGGCCGGTTTTCGCGTACATCGCATCGAATCGCTCGGACATGTTGACCAGTGCTTGATCGGCCATGGCGCGAATCGTGCGGAGTGGATGATCCTTGCGCACCCGCTGTTCAGGCGAGAGATAGCTGAACATGCTCGACTGCTGACGATCCTGACCGCGCATGGGTATTAGACGCCCAGAACATTCAGTAGGTAACTTGTTTCAGCCGCTTGCCAAGCGTTTTTCCGCATCCTGCTAGTTTGAGCTGCGTGGCATTGCCCTGCCAGCTCTCTCGAGTTGCCATCAGCGTGGCGAGCTTCTGCACCAGCGGATCCGTCCGCAATTGAAATTGGATCTTCGGTTCGAGCGCCTGCTGCAGGGACTCTTCGGTGAT
>JBKPOG010000008.1:0-31253 GCA_046732975.1 Pseudomonadota bacterium | reverse complement strand
GATCCCACGCCGGCCACGCATATTCCCGTCGTGGAGGTGGCGAATGGTCGCAGGTGCGGCAAATGGCTTCGCGAACTCATCGCCACCGCCTCGATTGAACCGCGCAGTGAAGTGAGCGCCTTCGCCGTGCCGGTGCGCCTCTTCCGCCAATGGCGGGTCATGGATGACCCCGACCAGCGCGTTGCGCACACCGGCCCGATGGAAAGCCTCCAAGATCCACATCGTGTTGCCGCGACCACCGCCGCCAGGATTGTCCGCCACATCGGCGAAAATCAGCGCGGGCGCCGCAATGTCTTCTGTAGCTTTCGCGCGCCGCACCGCGTCCTCGATCGAGGTGAGCATGGCGTGGAAGCGGTCACGCCTCGCCCACCCTGCCTCGGCGATCTCCTGTGCCAGCGCACGGGCCGCCTCAACATCGGTTGCCGTCACCACCGCGGTCAACCCATTGAACGGCGTGTCCGCATAGGCAAACCCGCCCATCACCGAGACATTGAGCACGCGGCCGGCAAAGGGTGGCTCGCGCATGCGACGCTGGCCAAGATCGATCAACTCGCCGTACGGCCGCTCGTGCGCATCCTTGCCAGTCAGCATGGTTACTGTGGGAGGCACAATCGGCAATCGAATACGTACAAGATACGTCGGTGTGCCCGAGATGATACGCCGCAGCAACTGCGCCGATTCCGCACCCCGCTCGCGCATGTCGAGATGCGGATTGGTGCGATAGCCGACGTAAGCATTGACCAGCGCGACATTCGCCTCGGACACATTGGCGTGCAGGTCGTAGCTCGCGACCACCGGTGTGTCTGGACCGACAATGCGGCGCACCAGCGAGAGCAGCGTTCCCTCGGGGTCATGGTCTGCTGTGGTCAGACCGGCGCCGTGCATTACGCAATAGACGCCGTCGAGCCGGCCGGCATGGCGCAACCCGCTCTCCCATTCGGCCATCAGGCAATCGAAGAATGCCTGGTCCACCGGTCCATTCGGCTCGGCCATCGCGAGCAGGATCGGCACCGGTTCCCATTCCCCCTCAGCATCCATGTCGGCGATGAAGCCCGGCAGCTCGCCCAGCATATGTGGCGCAGCCGAACGTGCATTCGCCAGCATGGCTTCGCCACGCATCAGGGTGCGTGCCACGAAATCCTGCTCCGTCGCAGCTGGGGCAAAGCGGTTGCATTCGATCGAGAAGCCAAGCAATGCGATGCGAGGTCTCACAGTGCCACCCCAAGAAGTTCGGCGATGCGCGGGGTGGCTTTAAGACCACTGCCCGTCAGCACCAGCACTGTCGTCTGTTCGGGGGTTATCGTGCCGGCCGCCAGCAGTTTGCGAAACGCCGCGACAGCCTGCGCCGATGTCGGCTCTACATAGATGCCCATACCCGCAAGCTCCAGCGTTGCCCCTGCAATCTCCTCTTCGCTCAGCATAACTGCCCCGCCACGGGTTTCCCGCAGCGTGCCCAACACCTCGGCAAGTCGGATCGGCTGCGCGATTGCCGTGCCTTCGGCGATCGTCGGCCTTACCTCGGTTGCAACGGCTCTGTCCTCACCGGCGAGAAACGCTGCCGCGATCGGGCCGCAGTTGGCCGGCTGAGCCGCAAAAATGCGCGGCAAGAGCTCGATCTCGCCGGAGCGCAGCAGCTCGGAAAAGCCGATTTGGCAGCCCAGCACGTTGGAGCCCGCGCCGCACGGCGTGATGACATTGTCCGGCACGCGGAAACCGAGATCTTCCCATAGCTCATAGGCCAGCGTCTTGGTGCCGTGCAGGAAGAACGGGTGCCAGTTGTGACTGGCGTAGAAGACGGTCGCAGCGCGCCGTATCGCTGCATCGGCGGTGTCCTGGCGCGTGCCAGGAATCAGCTCCACAATGGCACCATGTGCGCGCATCTGCACAGTCTTTGCCGGGCTGGTCGAGGCAGGCGCCATGATCGTTGCCTGCAGGCCGCCCGCGGCGGCATAGGCCGCAACCGCGGCTCCGCCGTTGCCGGAACTGTCCTCCAGCACTGCGCGTACGCCCTCTGCGCGCAGCAGCGACAGCATGACGCTGGCGCCGCGGTCCTTGAAGCTGCCGGTGGGCATGAACCACTCGCATTTCAGCAGCGCGGGCACGCCGGCCAGGCTGCGGCGGATCAGCGGCGTGCATCCTTCGCCCATGCTGATGGGATCATCCACCTGCATCGGCAGCGCCATCCGGTAACGCCACAGGCTGCGCGTGGCGGTATCGATCTCTGCGCGTGTGATGCCGGGCAACGACGTCAGCAGCAACGGCGCACGGTCGGTCCCGCACCAGCGCGGCTGGTCTAGCGGGAAGGTCTCGCCGGTGCGCGGGTTGAGGTAGCTCGGGTCCATTGGCGCAGTCTGCGCCTCCTCCGCCCGGCAAGGAATGGTCTGGCACGCGGGCCTTCAGTGGTCCCGGCCGCGCCCCGTCTTCGCCTGCAACTCGTCGATGCGCTTCGAGGCCTCCGCCTTGGTGAGGCCTGGATCGAACGGCTCGCCCGCCTCTTCGCAGAGTGTCTTCAAATATGAAGCTTGGGCGCCGGTCATAGTTTCGTCGCCTGTGACCCATTCATCAGGGTCTTTCCGAGCATTGCCATGCGTCTCTGGTCCCTCGGGGGAATTGCGATTTGTGCTCATGCGCGGATAACGCGCTGGTCGGCGCTCTGTTTCCGGCCGCCACGTCGTCGCGGCCTTTACCAGGCACATTCGCGATACGAGAGTGCGGCGCATGACAAGCACCCGCCTGGATCGCGCCATCGAGGCGTTGCCACGCTCCTACGCCGGACCTGGTGGCGCGGTCGCCGTGCTGCGCAATGGCGAGGTGCTGATCCGCCATGCGTGGGGTTGGGCTAACGCCGAAAGACGCATTCCCTTCACCCCGCGGACGTTGTTCCGCATGTGCTCCATCACCAAGCAGTTCACCTGCGCCGTGGTGCTCGACAGCTTCCCAGATCCTTCCATGCTGGATGGGGACGTGCGGGCACGTCTTCCTCTGCTGGGGCAATCGGCACCCGGGGTGCTGCATCTCTGTCATAATCAATCCGGCCTGCGCGATTACTGGGCCGTTGCAATGCTGCATGGCTCGCCGGCAGAGGCCCCATTCGGGGACAGCGAGGCCGCGCGCGTGATCGGCGGCACGAAGACATTGCAGTTCACCCCCGGCACCCGCTCTTCCTACGTCAACCAGAACTTCCGTCTCCTGTCGGACATCGTGGAGGAGCGCACAGGCCGCAGCTTCGCCGAACTGCTGCGCACACGCGTGTTCGACCGCGCCGGAATGGAGAGTGCGCTGTTGGCCGCCGATACACGTGCCATGCCCGATGGCACCGAGGGTTACGAAGGTACCCCTGCCAGCGGCTTTCGCGCCGCAGAGAATCGGATCATCTGGACTGGTGATGCTGGTCTGGGCGCCAGTCTCGATGACATGATCGCCTGGGAACGCTGCGTCGACGCAACGCGCGACGAACCCGAGGCGCTATATCCGCGGCTGTCATCACCCGTCACCTTCGTCGACGGTGCCGCTGCGTCCTATGGCTTCGGCCTAAGCCGCGTCATTGAGTTCGGGCGATCGGTCACCGGGCATGGCGGCGCATTGCGAGGGTGGCGTAGCCATCGCCTCTACGTGCGATCCGAGCGAATCTCGGTCGTGGTGATGTTCAACCACATGGCCGACGCGCATGACGCTGCGCTGGAGATCCTCCGTGCGCTGCTCGATGGGGGACCTGCTCATGTCGCAGCAACTCAACCCACGGTCGACTGGTGCGGCTCGTATATCGAGCCGGAGGGTCGCCTGGCCGTCCGTGTCGATCTGGCGCAAGGCAAAGTGCGGTTGCGCTACGGTCATCATCCCGACCTGCTGGAACTACAACCGGATGGCAGCGCGAGTGGTCCCGGCGTGCGCTTGAGGCCAGTCAATGACGGGCTATGGATGGACCGCCCGAATGAGAACCATTCTGCCCTTCTGCTCGCCCGCGATAGCGTGCCTGCTCTGGACGTTGCCGGTCGTTTTCATTGCGACGAATTGGGCGCCGAACTGACGGTCGTCGATGCGGGTGGTGCGCTGCACGGTGCCTTCTCCGGCTTCCTGGGACAGGGCCGGATGGAATTGATGGATCCGGTCGGCGGCGACGTCTGGACGCTGCCCTGCCCGCGTGCACTGGACCATACCCCACCAGGCGATTGGACATTGGCATTCCAGCGCAATGCTGCCGGTGAGGTCTGCGGGGTCACGGTCGGATGCTGGCTTGCCCGCCGCCTACAGTATCGCCGCACGCATTAACACATTGCACACAGCCCATGTGCTGACCTCTCGCTACTACCTGCTCGATAGCAAGAGCGGTATCATTGGCGCGGAGTTCCTCGATCCCCGTCGCGCCCCTTCGACCGCTCCAGTATGCTTCTGACCGGTCTCTCAAATCAGGGCATCAGCGCAGATGATACTGGCGCGATTTGCACGCGTAGGCCGGAGGGCACACCGTGGCGCCCCCGTGCGAATCCATAAACTGGCGCACCATCTCCTCGACTTGGCCTGCACTCAGTTTCAACCGCATCTGACCGCGCTGACGTTGCGCCAAGTGTTGGAGGTAAAGCTCAGGCTCCGGTGACGGATCAACCTCGACAGAGAGGTCAGATCCTTTGAGTCCCTTGCGCATAAACTCATTCCATGTCTACTGCAGGTCGGCGCGCAATATCGATCGGCAAGGTTACCGTTACGTCTACGAACGGGACTTCATGGAAGCGAGGCGGCACGCAAATATTGCATGGCAGACCCCTTCGCTTTGAAACTACCTTGCCTCCCAAAAACACAGGGATTGCATGAACAACACAGAGACGGACATTGTGGCCCTGGCGCGGGATCTGATAGGGATCGACAGTCGGAGCTTCGTTTCGAACCTGCCGATAGCCGATCGCGTCGAGATGGCGCTGAACGGATTTGACGTCGAGCGCATTGACTACACCGACGCGACGGGCGTGGCGAAGCGCGCATTGGTCGCACATCGTGGCCCCGCAGGCGGCATTGCGCTCTCAGGCCACATGGATACGGTGCCCGACACTGGCTGGCAGACAGATCCCTGGTCTGCGCAGCTCGACCCAGACGGCACACTGCATGGGCTCGGCAGCACCGACATGAAGGGCCCGGTGGCCGCTATCATTGCAGCGGCCCGGTCACTGCCCACGAACGTGCCCATCACGCTGCTGATCACCACGGACGAAGAGACGACGAAACAGGGAGCGCGCCTGATCGCCGAGCGTTCAGAGCTGGTGCGGCGCGTGAAGCCCACGGCTATCATCGTCGCCGAGCCCACCGGGCTCGCCCCGGTGCGCGGCCATCGCAGCCACATCGCATTCACCTGCGTGGCGACCGGCGTGCAGGCGCACAGCAGCACCGGCCGGGGCCGCAATGCAAACTGGGATCTGGTTCCATTCCTGGTGGAAATGAAAGCCATGTTCGAGCGGTTGCGCAGCGATACTAACCTGCAGGACTCGGACTACGATCCTCCGTTCAGCGATTTCAATCTTGTGCTCGACAACCATGGCGCGGCCATGAACGTGACCGTCCCCATGGCGACGGGGCGGATCAAGTTCCGCTACTCGGGCAAGATCGATCCAACCCCTGTAGTGACAACCGTATATGACGCCGCGCGGCGGTTTGGCATTGCGGTCAGCGAGGCACGCGAAGGTTTTCCGCCCGAGCTTCCGCCGGATCATCCATTGATACGGCACTGTGTCGCGCTGACCGGTAAGCCGGCGAGTACCGCGCCCTATGGGACGGACGCCTCGGAACTGCAGGCTATCGCACCATGCGTTGTGCTGGGACCAGGCGACATAGCGGAGGCGCATACGCCAACCGAGAAGGCGCGGACGCCGGACCTGCTCGCAGCAGTTCCTGTGTTCAGCAAACTGGCAGACAGCCTGTTCTCGGCCAGCCGCGCATAGTCAGGCGACGCTGCCCCCTGCTCAGCGGCGGCCAGATCGCGCACGACGCGGTCGGCGATTTCGTGACGGTAATGCAACCCATCCCAGTAGTTGTTCACAGCATCGGTGATGGGAGTGGGCCGCATAAAATCAAGCACCAAGGTATTCGGTGTGCGGTCCGCGAGAACCACTACACGCCGCTTGCATTCCTGCCATACCACATCGCCGGCTGAGTCGGGCGCGGGCATGATCTGCCGGCTGTACGGAACAAAGTACAGGATCTTGCGGGTACTGTCAGCGAAGGGGGCAATCACAGTGTCCAGCCTTTCGATCGCCGGATAATGCCAATCCGCCGGATCACCGTCCCGGGCACCCGACGGGATCAATATACCGGACAGCTGCATATATTTGGCTACGCGCGCAGGATCGTAGTCGCCATCCGGCGGCAGGAAATCGGTGTACCCATCGCTGTTATAAAAGGGACGTTTGAGCCCAATCAGAAGGCCGAACTGCTGGCCTGCCTCCTGCACCGCAAACAGATTGAACATCTCCCGATAACCGCGCCAAGGGGCGTTGTCCTCGTACAGCCATGTCGGGAAGGCGCGGGGGGTCAGCAATTGCTCTGAATTGCCCGTGGCACAGTAGCTGAGATCAAGCCCGACAACGATCGTGCGAGCGGCAGGGTGCGCCGACCGGAAGACCTGCATCAGGCGGGCCTGCTCATACGGCGTCGCCGCGTTCATCGCCAGGTTGGCGAAGCGGCCGCCAAACTCCGTGTCCAGCAGATCGGGGCGAAGCAACCGACTGGTCGAAGTGCCGAACACCGCGCTGTCGAACCGTTCCGAGCGCGCCACCGACGGATAGGAAAACCGTTGGTTGCTGGCGACGAGGCCGCGATGCAGCGGCGGCGAAAGCGAGAGCGTGTTGAACGGATCCACCAGTACCACGAAGGCGTAGATCACGATCACCGCGAGCACCGCCGTGCCCGCGGCAAGACGGAAGAAGCGGCGCCAGCGAGAGGTGGCGTCAGAACTGGAAGTAGATGAAGACATTCGGCAGCCGGCCGCCGACCAACAGCAGCAGATAGGCCAATCCAGCGCCAGCCGGCACAGCCAGCCAAGGCTTTGGTTGCAACCTCTCGAGCGCGATTGCCTGGCTCGTCGGCCCAAGCAGCGCGACGGCCGCGCCGCCGATGATGGCCACAACAAATTCGCGATCCAGTGTGATGTGGTCCGCACCACCGTGCAGCCCCGCCATCGACGACAGGACGGAACCAGCCGTGCCGAAATCAGCGGCGCGGAACAGCACCCAACAGGCCATGACGAACAACAGGGTAAGTGCCCAGGCCATTGTGCGCGGCAAGCGCAACCCACGTGCCTCCCATACATGATTCACCGCGAGTGCCACGCCGTGCAGGCCACCCCAAGCAACGAAGGTCCAGTTGGCGCCATGCCAAAGCCCGCCAAGCAGCATGGTCGCGATAACGTTGGTCGCCTGGTGCAACGGACCGCACCGGTTCCCGCCAAGTGGTATGTAGAGATAGTCGCGCAGAAATCGCGACAGCGTCATGTGCCAGCGTCGCCAGAAGTCGCGGATCGAGATGGCACGGTAGGGCGCGTTGAAGTTCAGCGGCAGCGATAGGCCGAACATCAGAGCCAAGCCGATCGCCATATCCGAGTAGCCGGAAAAATCAAAATAGATCTGCAGCGTATACGCCACGGTGGCGACCCACGCCTCGGCTGCCGACAGCGACACGGTGACCGCCTTGCCGAACAGCGGATCGGCGACCATCGCCAGCGTGTCGGCCAATGCGACCTTCTTCGCCACGCCGATCACAAACAGCACGAAGCCACGGGACAGGTTCTCCCACATCCCCGGCCTGCATGGATCCAGTCGGAACTGATGAATGATCTCGTTGTGCCGGACGATGGGTCCGGCGATCAGCTGCGGGAAGAACGTCACGAACATGCAGAAGTCGAGGAAACCATAAATGTGGCGGTCACCCCGGCGCAGGTCGATCAGGTACGAGATCTTCTGAAATACGAAGAAACTGATACCCAGGGGCAGGATAAGGTCCCAGGGATGAAAGGCCTCCCCCAGCAGCGCATCGGCTGTCGCCCGGAAGAAATCAGCATATTTGCAGATGCCGAGCACCGTCAGATTCAGCGCGACCCCCAGCAGCGGAACCCATCCCGCGCGTGAACTGGCGAACCACCGTACGACCAACCAGTTGGCAACGGTCAATGCCATAAGCAGGGGGACGAAGCGGATGTCCCACCAGCCATAGAAGGCGAGCGACGCCAGCACCACCACCGCCTGCCGCGCGCGTCGATGCGCATGCAATACGTAGTACAGCGCCAGCACGATCGGCAAGAAGCCGCAGATGAAGGCCTGCGAATTGAACAGCATCGCGTTGGGGGTGCTAGTCGAGTTCCTCCAGCAGTCCCGCCATCAACGCCGCGCGCGGCGCAAGCTGCTGCCACAGGATATGCTCGTGGCTCGCATGGGCGCCCGAACCGGGACAGCCGAGACCATCCAGCGTCGGCACCCCCATTGCCGCAGTGAAATTGCCATCCGATCCGCCGCCGCGATGCTGTCGTGGCAGCGCGATCCCAACAGTCTCGGCGATTCCCCGCGCCTTCTCGTACAACGTCATGATTCCCGCATCTTCAGCGAATGGCGGGCGGTTCATGCCGCCCTTCACCACCACACGGCAGCCCGGGGTCAGCGCCGTGGTCTCCAGCAACAGGCTCTCCATGTGCGCGCCGTCAGCAACGGAGTTAACCCGCAGGTCGATTTCGCATCCGGCATCCGGCGAGATGACATTCGGTCGCGACCCGCCCCACACCGGGGCGGCGTTCAGCGTGATGCCGCGGTCCAGGTCCACCAGTTCGTGGATCCGCATGATCTGCCGGGCCAGCTCCACGACCGCCGACGCACCCTCTTGGAAGTTGCCGCCGGAGTGCGCGCCGCGGCCTTCCACGCGCATGACGAAGCGCCCGACCCCCTTGCGCGCGGTGACACAGGCACCTCCTTGGCCCGCCGGTTCCGGAATCAATACGCAGGCTGCCGCCTCGGCCTCGCGTTCAATCCATTGGCGCGACGTAGGGCTGCCCACCTCCTCGTCCGGCGTAAGCAACAGCACGATCGGCCGCCGGGTCCTCACATGCTGCTGCAGAATCGATCGCCCCGCATGGAAGGCGAGGAAACTGCCTGCCTTCATGTCGTAGATGCCCGGCCCGTGCGCTTTCCCGCCATTCACCTGATATGGCATGCCGTCCAGGGTGCCCACCGACCAAACCGTATCGAGATGGCCGGCCACGAGCACCGGCTTTCCGTTCCCCGGCGTCCGCGCGATCAGGTTGTCGCCAAACCCGTCTCGACCTGGAATGCGGGTCGTCGCAGCCCCTGCCCGAGTGAGCTCTGTCTGGGCTATGTCCATCAGCCGGTTGACCGCGATGGGGTCCGTTGTTGGTGTCTCCAGCTGCACCCACCCGGATAGCTCTTCCAGCAGGCGCTCTGATGTTCCCACATCGGTGTGCGGCATGGGCCAATTCCGCGCGATTCTCGAGCCTTCTTGTTTGCACACGATGGCGCACCTTGTCCACGCAGTCGATGTCAGTTGCCACCATCGCGTCCAGCGACCGTTGCCAACGTTCGACGTCCGGTGAATGCTGTGCGATCACATACCTCCAGAGTGCCTCATTTGATGGGACGCCCAAACATCGCTTAGAAAACGGCCGGCCCATTCGAGCTTCAACAATCCGACCACTATTGCCTCGGGTATCGGGAGGGTGGTACCTTTGGGCAATGGGAGGGGCGCTGCGCTCACTAGGTTCTGCGCGAGAACGCGAGCATCTCGATGAACCGATAGGTAGGGTTAGGCAGCCTACGTGATAGTTTCTCTCCTACCCTGCCGCCGGCATTCCCGGGGGCTGCACCTCTGCAAGATGTGCTCGGAGGCACGGGGCTGGCCCTTCTGCGACACGCTGATGCGGGGTTCCTCGCCAAAAATTGAGCGAGCGTTTTCAGCGACTCCCCAAAGTATGCCACGATTTGACAATGAATACCCACTACCCATCCGCTGTGGGCTCACTCTCTTACATATGAGCCCACGTCGTTAAAGTCGCCGGTATGGCGAGGAGTTCCGAAAATTCATGGCGTTTGCAATGAGCGTGCCCGCGTGACGTTACATGCCGATCGCTGAACAGATTGCGCCGCCTGACGCGCCGGTGGCGCCACCTACTCGTGAGCGGTCGGCACATGCGACTCTCTGGGCTCTGGCCGATCTCGGCGGCGGACAAGTAGCGTCATTCCTGATCTTTTTGGTCCTGGCGCGAGTAATCGGCCCAGCTCAGTACGGCATTTTCGCTATTGCTATGTCGCTGTATTTCCTGCTGACGATCATACAGTACTACGGCTTTGCCGACGCCATTGTGCAGCGACCGAAAATCGACGTTGGCTTTCTCGACACGGTGTTTTGGTGTGACCTGATCCTCGCATCGAGTTTGGTCGCCTTCGCCCAACTATGTGCGCCCCTCGCGGCCGGTGTATTCGGCGATCCCGAGCTCGATCCGATGATCCGAGTGCTGTCACTGTTGAGCCTGCTCCAGGCCATGGTTACGGTTCCTACCGCATTATTCCGTCGCGCATTACAAATGAAGGTTTTGGCGGTCAGGACTCTGGTCAGCTATGCTGCCGGCGGCTGCGTTGGCATTATCCTGGCGCTTCGCGGCTACGGCGTATGGGCCCTCGTCGATTCACAGGTTGCGCAGTACATCGCGATACTTTGCATCATGTTCTGGCGGTCGACGTGGCGACCCGGACTTCGGGCGCGGGTCAACGATTTGCGCGAATTGGTGAGTTTTGCCGGTCACTTTATGTTCGCCTATGGAGTGAAACTCGCCACCGATCGCACCAGTCAACTTTTCGTCGGTTTATTCGCTAGCGCAACGGAGGTGGGTTATTACGCGCTGGCATCGCGCATTTTGCTGACGATGATCACGCTGACCATCAATCCATTCGAACGCGTTGGGCTCCCGGTATTAAGTCGCCACGCCGATAACCTGCCGATGTTCCGGACAACCTACCGCAAGATGATATTGGTCGTGAATTCGATCTGGACGCCATCCGCCGTGGCATTCGGAATAAGTGCACCGATCCTCATACCTGTGCTGTTCGGATCACGCTGGACCCCGGCTGCAAGCGTCCTGCAGGCGATGAGCTTCATGTCCCCGACGCTGGGCCTTTGGTTCCTGAGCGGCCAGGCGCTGGCGGCACTCGGCCAAACACATCGGTTCACGCATCTCTCGCTGTGCTATGTTGCGCTTGCGTTTGTCGCCTTCCCTGTCTCATCCTACTTCGGCATCGTTCCGGCCGGTGCGGCATGGGCGGTCCTATCAGTGCTGATGGTCCCGCTGCACTTGCGCACCCTCAATCGCGTGTGCGGACTGCCGTTGCGTGCCATCCTCTCCGACTGGTCGCGTGTGACTCTATCGGCGGTTGTAATGCTGGCGATCACCCTTGCTGTGCTCGGGCAGCTTCGGCCCGGCATCCCAGCGTTGGTGGTGGCATTGGCCACAGGCAGCTTGGCCTACGTTTTGCTACTGGAACTCGTATTGTTGCCAGGATATGTTGGCCGGATGATCATGTTGCTGCGGGGCGCCATCAGTAACGGGCACAGTGCCCCCCACGAGGAACCTGTATGATTCCGCGGCGCCTGCACTATGTCTGGGTAGGCGGCAAGCTGCCAGAAAAGCAACGTGCATTCATTGCTACCTGGCGTAAGACCAATCCACATTTCGAACTGGTCGAGTGGAACGAAGACAACATCAATATGAAGCTGCCGGCCATTGCGCGCGCATATGCGCGACGACGCTGGTCGACGGTCGCCGATATTGCCCGGCTGATCGCTATATATGAACAGGGCGGCATCTATCTCGATACCGACTTCCAGGTGTATCGGCCGCTTGACAGCTTGCTGATGCACCATTGCTTTTTTGTGTTTCAGCACGAGGAACATCCAACGGACTGGGTGGCCAATGGCGTGTTTGGCGCCGAGGCGAGACATCCTTTTGTGGGGCGAGCGATCAGCGAAGTGCTGGAGATAAAGCCGCTTCCGCTTGGCCTCGAGCGGCCGACCAAATATGGGCCGAAGTTGATAACACGCTTCCTCCGCGAGGAGGGGCTGCAACACTATTCGCCGGAAGGCGTGCAAATGGACGACATCTTTGTTTATCCGAAAACGGTGTTTTTCCCGTTCGCCTATGGGGAGGAATTCAGCGACAACCGCATCACCGATGATACACTTGCGGCTCACTTCTGGGAAAAATCGTGGAGCAAGGACATACCGGCGCCGATACGTTGGGCCCATTCGATGCGCCGCCGACTAATGCCACTGCATCGGTAGAAATTCGGACTCGGCGCGCCTTAGGTGCGGCACCCTCTTGCCAATGCTCAGGGTCAAAGGGTCCGCATCCATTTACCGGGGATAAGCACGTCATCGCCACTCGCCCGTGCCCTCGTTCAAGGGATTGCAACTGCGGCTGAGATCACCGCGGTGGACCAACCTACCCTATCGACGCCACTTTGGCGCTGGATGATTCGGGGCAGTGCACTCGACTGGTTTGGACCAACCGAAATCTTCGGCGACGCAACGGATGAACCGGACATACTGCTCGACCTCCATGGTGATGTGGCCCCCGGGCCGCAGCGGACTTGGCGCGTCGTCGATGCATCCGGCCGCGCCTTGCTGAGGCCATTCTCGGCTACACCATTCGATGGAAGCTTGGTGAGTTCGCTCTATCTGAACGAAACGGCACCGTCGGCCCCAGAGTGGGTTACGCTGGCCGCGGCCCACGTATCTGCCCGACGCAGTGATCGAGACCTGCTGAATTGCTTGGCTCGCGCCACTGTCTGGCTGGTGCTCGCTGCCATTCGAGGTCGCGATGAGGAGCGGTCGCTAAGGCCGCAACCGTTCGAACCCGTTTCCGTACGGTCGACGGACAGGTGGGGAGCCAGGCTGTCGAGAATCATGGCTGAGCTGCGCGATCGCTTAGGCGCGGATGTTTGGGCGATCTGTACAGTTGGTGAGCCTATCGAGAATTTCCTGACGTCACGAACGGTAGCCGCTCAATCCTGGTTTGAGGTTCCGCCAAGTGAGGGGTTTGTCGCTGATCCGTTTGCCTGGCCCGGGTATGAGGGCGCCATGCTATACGAGCGCTACTCTACACGAACCGGTCGCGGGACTATCGAAGCCCTGGTGCCAGGTGACACAGGCGGCCACCGCACTGTTCCAGTGCAACTGAACATACCGAGCCACCTATCGTATCCGTTCACTTACTCCGAACCTGGCGTTGTCCTGTGCGTCCCAGAAATGCTGTGGGAACGCAGACAACTGATCTACAAACTTCAGCCGGATGCCCCGCCCTCCGTGTTTTGCGTGGTGGCCGAAGACGTCGCGATGGCGGATCCAACGCTGTTTCGGCACGGCGGCTTGTATTGGATTGCGTACAATGACGTTGATCTCGGCCTACATGAGAATCTTTGCCTGCGTTACGCTAAGAATCTGGAGGGGCCATGGACTTCACACCCGCTGAACCCTGTGAAAATGGACGTGCGTTCCTCGCGTCCTGGGGGAACTCCCTTCTCAGTCGGCGAGACCCTTTATCGCCCTGCCCAGGACTGCTCCCAAAGCTACGGCTGCGCCCTAGTAATCAATAAGGTTATCAACTGCACCCCGATGCAATACGAGGAAGAGGCTGTCGCCCGGCTCACCCCGGAGCCTGGTGGCCGTTACCCTGATGGCTTGCATACACTGTCTGTCACCCCGCTGGGCATCTTCTTCGACGGCAAGCGAATTGCGTTCAGCGGGGCAATCACCTGGCGGCGCCTTCAGCTTATTCTGCGAAGAACCATCTGGCGCCGTTCGTCTGCTCCACAAGCGGCCAACTCCCGTTTCGCCGGGGAAGATGTAACGTAAACCCGAGCCAAACACCGACGTGGTTGACCACGGTCACGACTTCTTGCGTCACAACTACCCCGATTGCGCAGCAGACGAAGTTGGCTAAGGTTGACAACTTCTGTAGTAGTTCTCCTTAAGTCATACCACATTCCAGCCGATGGGGCAGCATGGCGCGCTCGAGCGCAGTTTTGTTGGGCGAGAACCGCCTCTTCCGAGATGGCATCCGGCAGATGCTCACGAAAAGCAGCATATCCGTGATCGCTGAAGGTCGAGATGTGCCTGATGCGCTCGGCACTGGTGATCGCGTACCGAGCCCAGAATTGATCATATTTCATATAGTCGCAGACGGAGTTTCTGCGTCGCCCTCAGAAATGATCACCGATCTACGCGAGCACTTTCCTGCAGCGAAGCTGGTCCTACTCGCGGACCCAAGCGTAAAACCGCTACTTCCCGCCTTTATTCAAGCGGACGTGAGCGCGATTTTGCTGACCGACATCTCGGGCGAGATGCTGGAACGCTCACTTGACCTCGTTTTATCCGATCACCGGCTATTTCCCGCCGACACCATGTCATGGATCACCAGCGGGATACGCACCGAGAATGGCAATAGTCCTTTGGCAGGAAGCGACAGCACGAGCGAGGAGATCGGTCATCAGGCGCTGTCACCCCCTTTATCACGCCGGGAATACCAGGTGGTGCGCTGCCTTGCGATTGGCCTTTCTAACAAGACCATTGCCCGCGAGCTCAATATCACCGAAGGAACAGTTAAGGTTCACGTCAAGGGTCTGTTGCGCAAGGTGAAAGCAGCAAACCGAACGCAACTGGCGATATGGGCGCTGCGCCAGGCGAACCTCATGGGAATTGAGTCAGGTCGGAACAACTCAACTGAATCTAGGCACGCCGCGTGAGTTTTACCTCTATCGCGCTGCCCCGTGATATTCGCGATTCGGCATCATATCGGTCGATGACGCCATTCGGTTGGAGAGGTTGAAGAACGCGACCGTTTCGGACAAGTCAAAAATATCTTCGTTGCTCAGACCCGCGCTGTGCAGAGCGATGCGGTCCGCATCCTCAACCAGCCAGGGGGTGGTGGTCAGCTTCCATGCGTAATCCAGCATCGCCCGCTGGCGCGGTTCGAGCTTCGCGACGCGGTAGTTCAGCGCCATCATTTCCCCGAGTTCTGCATCACCCGAGAGCGCACGAACTGCCGCACCATGTGCCACCAAGCAATAGAAACAACGGTTCGCAGATGATACGACGACCGCAACCATTTCCCGCTCGAGCTTGGACAGCCGGGAATCAGACAACATGATTTCGTTGTACATTGCCATGAAGTTGCGCAGCCGCTGCGGCTTCAAACTGTAGGCGCTGAACACGTTCGGCACGAAACCCAATTTGTCGATGCATTTCTGCCAGATGGCCTTCAGGTCGTCGTCCAGCGCACTGGGATCTGGCACGCCGAGTTTGGAAACATGGTCCGGCTGGGGCATGTGACGGGCTCCTTTCAGCGCGGCCGCCAGGCGGATCCGCCTTGCGCAGCCGCCCGGTATCGGCCATCAGTCCGCAATGCAACGAGTATTCTCCGGTGTCCAGCCCACCGGCATTGCCCATTTGGGTAATTATCTGGGCGCTTTCCGCAACTGGGTCGCGCTCCAGGCAAGCCATGAGTGCATCTATTGCGTCGTCGACCTGCACGCCATCACCGAGAACTGGCAGACCGGCGCCACGCTGGCGCAGCAAACGCGGGAAATGGCGGCGATGCTGCTGGCCTGCGGCATCGATCCGCGGAAGCATATCCTGTTCGCGCAATCCTCGGTCCGAGCACATGCGCAGCTCGCCTGGATTTTCAACTGCGTCGCTCGGATCGGCTGGCTCAACCGGATGACCCAGTTCAAGGACAAGGCCGGCAAGAATCGCGAGAACGCCTCAGCCGGCCTATACGTCTATCCGAACCTGATGGCAGCCGACATCCTCGCCTATCACGCGACGGGCGTGCCGGTGGGCGAGGATCAGCGGCAGCACCTCGAGCTGGCCAATGACATCTCCCAGAAGTTCAACCATGATTGCGGCACCGAGTTCTTCCCACGTATCGAGCCGCTGATCATGGGGCCGGCGCCACGGGTGATGAGCCTGCGCGACGGCACCAAGAAAATGTCGAAGTCGGACGCGTCGGATCAGAGCCGGATTAATCTTACCGATGACCCGGATACCATAGCGCTGAAAATACGGAGGGCGAAAACGGACCCGGAGCCGTTGCCATCGGAGTCCCTTGGGCTGGAGCATCGCCCGGAGGCACGTAACCTGGTGGGCATCTACGCGGCACTGGAGGGCGTGGACCATGCGGCAGTGCTGCGTGAGCATGGGGGTAAGGGCTTTGGCACGTTCAAGGACGCTCTGGGAACGGTGCTGATCGACAAGCTGCGCCCCATTGCCACCGAAGCACGTCGGCTGCTCGATGATCCCTCAAGCATCGACGCCGTGCTGCATGATGGTGCACAGCGTGCCGCAGCAATCGCCGATCCGATCGTGGCGGAGGCCGAGCGATTGGTCGGATTTTTGCGACCGTAGGCGACCAAAACCCGGGAGTCTGCCAACGCATTCGGCCGCATGAAGCCGCTCTGAAAGGACCGCGTTGCGTGTCCTACGGTCACCGCCATCGATCCGATGCTCAGCCCCCGGTCGCCTGGTAGCGATCGATCCCATCCGTGCCGGTCTGCAGTACCAATTGGTCCTGAACCAGCATATGGTTTACGTGCGCCAGGACCTCGCCAAATGCAAAGCCGGTCTGATGTTCGTCCAGCGCTCGGTGAAACACGTGCGGCACCAACTCCGCCACGGACAATGGTTGTTGCCAACACGCCTGAGCGATCGCGCCACAGCGCTGCGTGTGATGCTCCAGCAGCTCGGCGATCCGTGTATGCAAACCATAGAATGGCAACCCGTGTCCCGGCAGCACCAGCACGTCGTCGCCGACGCTATTCCGCAGTCCCGACAACGAGCGGAGATAAATGCCCAACGCGTCGAGATCCGGCTCCATCGCGTGCACGCTGACATTGGGCGATATGCGCGCAATCACCTGATCTGCCGCAAAGAACAACTTCTCCTCCGGACGATGTAGCATGGCCTGCTCGAGCGCATGGCCACCACCGGTGATCAGCCGGAAGGCTCTGGCCCCCACGTTCAGCATGTCGCCATGCTGGATGCGATGATACGTTGTGGGCACACCAGTCGTCTGCCGCAGATACTCATGGCCGCGACCGAGCACGGCTTCAGTCACCTCGGGTGAAAGCCCGTGACGCCGATAGAATGGCCGGTGCATGTCGGCGCCGAGATCGCCTGGCGCATATTGCAGTGCCAGGCTGTAGAGATATTCGGGTCGGGGCATCGACAACGGGAGATCGAACCGTGCGGCCAGCCAGCCTGCGAGACCGACATGGTCTGGATGAAAGTGAGTCACCACTATCGAGGTCAGGCGCTGTCCGTGCAGCGGCCCGGACAGGATCGATCCCCACGTGGCTCGACAGGCGTCAGTTCCGAGACCGGTATCGAGCACCGTCCATCCAAAATCATCCCGGATGAGGTAGATGTTGACGTGATCGAGACGATACGGCAACGGCAGCCGAAACCAGCGGACACCATCGGCGATCGCGACCAGCTCGCCGGGTGCTGGCGGGTGCGCATAGGGAAACATCAAGGAGGGGACGGCGGCGGCTTGCTGCATCGCCACAGATTAGCCGGCGCCGTCTCGCATGGCGAGGCAGGGGTGAGACGTTCTTGAGCGCGGCTGACTTGCCGCGAACGGGCCGCGATCGAGCGTCCTGGGTGCATCGGAGTGTAAGGTCCGGCAACGACTTGTTGCGTCCGCAATGACAGCTAGCACCCGGAACCGCTGAAGCGCGGCACGCCTACCCTGTCATTACTTCACTTCGTTCGCAATGACCTTGAGGCTGATACGCGCTTCACTGATAGGATGCAAACGCTGCGCTTCAGACCTTGCGTGTCTTGTCATATCGGATGAAGTCTGATTGCGGGCCCAGGTGGAAGCCAACGACGTTATTCCGCGCCACCGTGACGTCGGTCTGCTGCAGCATGAATGCAATCGGCGACCGGTCCCACGCCTGCTGTTGCATCTTGTGGTAAAGCTCGACACGCTTTTGGGTGTCCAGCTCTGCGGCTGCCTGCGCCACCTCGTCAGTCAGCTCGTTGTCTTGGAAGTGGCAGCGCCAGGCGATGATCTTCAGCGGGCTGTCGTCCGCATCGTTGGGATTGGCATTGAATGCCTGGGCATTCGAGTTCGGATCGAAGTAGTCGGGGAACCACTGGTTCACAACCAGTTGGTGCTGACGCGCCCGCATCTTCGTAACCAGCTGCTTGTTGGTAGCGGGCAGTAGCGAGACCTTGATCCCGAGCGCCGACAGATTTGCCTGAATCGCCGCCGCGATATCGCTGAACGGATGTTCAGAGGGGTGATCGAGCGTCGCCGCAAAGCCCTGGGCGTAACCCGCCTGCGCCATGAGGGACTTGGCTTTATCAAGATCGTGTTTGAACGGGTTATTGGTCAATGCGCCCAGAATCATTGTCGGCTCGAACGCCTGGTTCACGATGTAATTATCTGGTGCGATATTCTTCTGGATTCCCTCATAGTCGACCGCCCACTTCAGCGCCTGGCGTACTTCTGGCCTAGCGAAAGGCGCATAACTCTCATTGCCGGCCAGATACATTTGGTTGGTGGTCGGTGACGTAAAGCGATGAAGATCAGCATCGTTTGCGCTGGAGCGAAGCTGATCGCTGGTCAGATTTCGCGCCAGGTCGATATCCCCTCTTTGCAACAACAAGAGCTGCGTGGATGGCTCTTTGACGTGGCGAATGAAAATCCGCTTGGTCGCTGCGGGAATGCTTGAGTGCGGGTTGGCGTCAAGGATGATGTGCTCATCGGCCTGGAAGGACGTGAGCTGATATGGTCCATTCCCAGCCGAGTGTGCGTTTAGCCATTGGTTGCCAAGGTCGTCTTTGACCTGATGGGCGAGAGCGGTCTCCCTCTCAACGATGCCACCGACTCCAGCTGACAGGCAGTAAAGCACGAAGCTGGTCGCGGCCGGCTTGGGCAGCTGGATCTCGAGTGTGTGCGCGTCGGTGGCACGGATCAGCTGTGCTACGTTGTCCTTGGTGAACCCGAACTGCGTCAGGATAAAGCCTGGCGTCAGGTTCAGGGTGATCGCGCGATGCAGCGAGAACTCTGCATCGGCGGAGGTCATCGGAGTTCCCGAGGCGAACCGGGCATCCTTAGCCAGATGAAAGGTGAACTTTCTGCCGTCAGAGGAAACCTCCCAGGCCTCGGCAAGGTCCGGGCGAACTTGGCTCAGATTATCGAGGTCAGGTGAAATCAACTTGCGATAGACGTTGACCCCGACCTCAATGGAGGTGAACTCGTAGGCCTGCGCCGGATCGAGCGCGACGATATCATCAATCTCCTTGCCCATCACAATCGTGTTGGCCGGTGTCGCAGCGTGCGTTCGAGCGACGGAGAGCGGTGCAGCAACGGCGGCCGCCCCGGCGGCTATCAAGTCGCGACGTGTCAGCATGACCTTCCCCCAGGCTAGGCTTGAAGAGCCTAGCCCAACGCACGCTATCCGCAATCCGTGTTCCGAGAACCGGGCCGCCTTCTGACCCTTGCACCTCACGAGACGTCATGAGGGACTGTCACCGGAGCTGTTCAGCAAACGCCCGGGGCGGATTGGCTTATGCGTCACGGGGGATTAGGGCGCCGATCGCAGGGCTGGGTTGATGGAAGCCAACCTCCGCCCTCGCCTGGCCCCGGCTTACCACCGCAAAAAGACCAGTACTGCCCGGGCGGAAAACAGACGGCCGCTCTTGGATCGTAGCGTTGATTGCCGGTCAGAGATATGCACTGAAGCTTGCCATACGGAAATGCTGCAGACGCATACTCTCCCGAACCTCCAAGCGCAGTTAGTGCGCAGGCCACGAATAAGGCGACCTTCTTCTGCATCTGCTCCACCATCAGGTTCGCGCAGGAACAGCGGAACGCAGTCTCAGCCGCGACGCACCTCGATGCTGTCCCAAATCATCGCCTCGATGCTGATACCGTCGAACCGATCAATCTCCTGGATGCCAGTGGGCGACGTGACGTTGATTTCAGTCAGCCAGTCGCCGATCACGTCGATACCGACAAAGATCATGCCCTGACTCCGCAGCGTCGGACCAATCGCCGCACAAATCTCGCGATCGCGCGCGCTGAGCGTCCACTTCTCCGGTCGGCCGCCGACATGCATGTTAGAGCGCGCCTCGCCGTCCGCCGGCACGCGGTTCACCGCGCCTACCGGGTCGCCGTCGACTAGGATAATGCGCTTGTCGCCTCGCCGCACAGCGGGCTCATAGCGTTGGAACATCAGCGGCTCGCGTGAGCGGGCGAAATGCATCTCGAGCAGTGCAGCCAAGTTCTCATCATCCGGCTTGATGCGGAACACGCCGGCCCCGCCATTGCCGAACAGCGGTTTGACGATGATGTCCTTGTGCTCGAGCCGGAAGGAACGGATCGCCTCGAGATCCCACGTAATCATCGTTGGGGGCATAAGCTCGGGAAAGTGCGTGACCAGCAGCTTCTCGGGAGCGTTCCGCACCGCCGCTGGGTCATTCACCACCAGCGTGTGCGGATGGATGTGCTCCAGCAGATGGGTCGCAGTGATGTAAGCCATATCGAACGGAGGATCCTGGCGCATCAGCACCACGTCCATAGCTGCGAGGTCCAGCAGGACCAGCTCGCCGAAGCTGTAGTGGGCACCCCGCTTGCGTTCGACCGTGACAGGGCGGGCGCGCGCGTGCAGACGCTCTTCGCGACGTTCGCCCTCCCGTCTGACGCCCTCGCGCAGCGCCATGTTGCGTACCTCGTAATGCCATAATGCGTGGCCACGACGCTGTGCCTCCAGCATCAGGGCGAAGGTGGAGTCGGCATCGATGTTGATCGACTCAATCGGGTCCATCTGGACCGCAACCTTCAGTTTTCCCGTCATGGCGATCCCCTGTCCGGCATCAGGCTGTTCTGTCTATGGTGACACGGCCAGAAACGCCAGAGGAGCGCAAATCGATACGAAGTCCGGCGCCACCGTCATAGCGGACATCGACGCGGTCGGATTCTTCACCCTTGCGGAGGCACTCGGTTACGATTCGGTTTGATCCGCTTGTCGCGGGGGTCTCTTTAGCTCGTGCTGCAATTGCTGTTTCCGCTAAGTCGGAGAAGGCGCGCGGGTCACCAATTGAACGACTGCGTGAACCAGGCCTAGGGCGCCCACCCGGTGATGCAGGCCAGGCGCAAGGTTGCGACCACACGACCGTCGGCCTCCGGCATAGCCGCCAGCGCCGAGGGAAACAGTGCTCGTGGCGGCACGCGCCGATCGCGCTCGCGCAGTGCATTGGTCTCGCCCGCCGCACGTAGCTCGTTCAGCAGCCGCAGCGGCTCTGCATAGAGCAGCCGTAGTTCCTCGACATCAGCCACCGGCAAAGCGAAGCCGGCGCGCTGCAACAATGCAGCGCAGTCTCGCAGGTCGGGAAATGGCGATACTCGGGGTGACACACCGCCGGTCAGCGCCATCTCTGCCTCGGTAAGGGCCTGCCGCAGTTCTGCCAGCGTGCCAAGTACCGGCACGCTGGCGAGCAACAGACCACCTGGGTGCAGTGCGAGCCGAAGCTGGATCAGCGCCCCGGGCAGATCATTGACCCAGTGCAGCGAGAGACTGGCCACCACGAGGTCGAAACTGCTGGGAGCGAACGGCAGGAACTCCTCGTCCGCCGCCACCGAGGGGCCGCCGTTCAGCGCGGCCATAGTCGGCGAAAGATCGCAGCTCACCACGTCGATCCCGCGCGCTCGCAGCAACGGTGCCACCACGCCACGTCCGCCGACATCCAGTGCCTGGGTAAAGCGCTGCGTGGTATCGTCAAGCCGATCGAGCAATCTCTCCGCCGCGTCCCGCAGCACCTCCGCAACGCCGTGAATGCGGCGGGCCGCGCGGTCGCGATGGCGTCGCACCGCTCGCCGGTCGAAGATCTCGATGGCCGAGCTCATCACCTCCCTGTGCGCCAGCCACTCTTCGTTGCCAAGCGTTCGCTCCCGCGCCTACGCTCATCCAGCGAGGGGGCTGCCATGAAACGCATCGATGCCAAGACGCTGCATGCCTGGCTGCTCGACGGTCACGAGCTTGCATTGCTGGATGCGCGCGAAGACGGCGAATTTGGCGCCTCGCATCTGTTCTGGGCAGTTCCCTGCCCGATGTCGAAACGCGAGATCCGTGCCCGCGCGTTGCTGCCCCGGCTCACTGTCCGCATCTGTTGTGTCGATGACGGTCGCGGCCTGGCAGAGAATCTCGCTTCCTGGCTGGAAAGCATCGGCTGCCCGCACGTGGCCGTCCTGGACGGAGGCACCAAGGCATGGGCAGCGGCGGGCTACGAACTGTTCTCTGGCGTCAATGTCCCGTCCAAGGCGTTCGGCGAGTGGGTGGAGCACCACTACGGCACCGAGAGCGTCGACCCACCGGAACTCAAGTCGTGGATCGATACTGGCAAGAATATCGTGGTGCTCGACAGCCGCACGCACGAGGAGTTCGTGCGCATGTCGATCCCCACGGGCGTCAGCGTGCCTGGCGGGGAACTGGTCTACCGCATCGGCGACATTGCGCCCGATCCGAACACGCTGGTGGTGGTGAACTGCGCCGGTCGCACCCGCAGCATCATGGGTGCCGAGAGCCTCCGTCGTGCTGGCATCCCGAACAAGGTAATGGCGCTGCGTAACGGCACGATGGGATGGGAACTGGCAGGCTTCCGCTGCGACCGCGGCCGCACCGACAAGTTCGCGCCTGGCACGCCAAAGACCGCTGCGACCGCACTGCAGCGTGCGCAGGCCTTCGCCGAGGAATCCGGCGTCGGCGTCATCGGCGCAATCGATCTGGCGCGTTTCGAGGACGATGACGACCGGACCCTCTACGTGCTCGACGTGCGCGATCCGCCGGAATACCGCGCGGGCCACCGTCCCGGCAGCATCAGTGCGCCGGGCGGCCAGTTGGTGCAGGCGGCGGATCAGTGGATCGGTGTGCGCAATGCCCGGATCGTGTTGGTGGACGATACCGGTGTGCGGGCACGGATGGCCGGCGCATGGCTATGTCAGATGGGCCACCGCAACGTGTTCGTCGTCGAAGGCGGCCTGGAGGCAATCCGCACCAGCGGCCGCGAACGGCTGCCGGTGCCTGAACTCGGTGCCAAAGTGGCGACAATCGATGTCACCGGCCTCGTCGGGCTGCTCGACAGCGGCGAGGGAACCATCGTGCTTGATCTCGCCCGCAGCATAGACTTTCGCGAGGGCCACATCCCCGGCGCGATCTGGGGCGTGCGCACCCGACTGAATGCACTGGAGCCGCAGCTCCGCGGCGTAAAGCACGTGGTAATCACCTCGCCCGATGGTATCGCGGCGCGGTTGGCGGTCGATGAGGTGAAGCGATTGTCTCAGGCAGACGTGCGGGTGCTGGAGGGCGGCACGGAAGCATGGCATGCATTCGGTCGTCCGCTGGTCAAGGACCGCACCAATCCCCCCGACGAAGCGTGCATCGATAGTTACCTGCGCGCCTACGATCGAAACTCCGGCGTGGAGGAGGCGATGCAGGCCTATCTCACCTGGGAGATCGAGCTGGCGAACCAGATCAAGCGGGATAACACGGTGGCGTTCGGTGTTGGCGAGGCATCAGCAAGCCACTGAGTCGGCCACGCGTGCTGTCCGCGCGCTGTTGGACGTGCTGCTGCCGCCGCGTTGCGCGATCTGCGGCGCCGAGGTGGACCGCCAGGGCCTGCTCTGCACCGATTGCTTCCGCCAGACAGGGTTCATCAGCGAACCATTCTGTGCGCGCTGCGGCGTGCCGTTCGGAAGTGCTGCACTGGGTGGTGTGGAGCGCTTGTGTCCCACGTGTCGCGCCGATCCGCCGGTGTTCGGTCGCGCCCGCGCCGCACTGCGTTATGACGCGCAAGGGCGTCGGCTTGTGCTGCCGCTGAAACACGCGGACCAGACGGAGCTTACGGCAGTTCTTGCGCCGCAAATGTTGCGCGCTGGAGCGGAACTGCTGCGCGAGGCAGATGTTATCGTGCCGGTGCCGCTGCATCGCTGGCGTCTGTTCCATCGTCGCTACAACCAGGCGGCATTGCTGGCGAAGGCGCTCGGCCGTTTGGCGGGCCGCCGCTGCCTGGTAGATGCACTGCGACGCATCCGGGCGACGGCATCACTGGGAGAAAAATCGGCATCAGAACGCGCTGCCGAGGTGGCCCAGGCGTTCGACGTGCGCCCGTCTCGCAGGCAGACGATCCAGCAACGGAAGGTACTGCTGATCGACGATGTCATGACATCGGGCGCCACCGCCAACGCCTGCGCCAGGGCCTTGCTTGCCGGCGGCTCAACTTCGGTCGATGTTCTGGTTGCGGCACGCGTGCCGGACCCACGATTGAACTGACCTAACCATCAGGAGGAGCGCGAAGATGGATGCAGTTGTTGGCCGCAGCTGGCCCGCTGGCCTCACCCGCATTCCTTATTGGATCTATCAGGATCCCGACGTGCTCGCGCTGGAGCAGAAGCGCATCTTCGAGGGCCCAGTTTGGAACTACCTCTGCCTCGAAAGCGAACTCCCCAATGTCGGCGACTACCGTACCACTTTCATTGGCGCGATGCCGGTGGTCGTGGTGCGCGCGGACCATGGCGACCTCGCCGCATTCGAGAACCGCTGCGCGCATCGTGGGGCTCTGATCTGCCTCGACGACAGCGGCAGCGCGAAAGATTTTCAGTGCGTCTATCATTCGTGGCGCTATGATCTGCGCGGCAATCTCCGCTCGATTGCATTTGCCCGCGGGGTCAACGGCAAGGGCGGTATGCCGGCTGACTTCGACATGTCGTGTCATGGTCCGCGCAAGCTGCGCGTGAGCACGTTCTGCGGCATGGTATTCGGTTCACTGTCCGCCGATGCGCCTGAATTCGAAGCCTGGCTTGGCCCCGACATCGTCAACCGCGTCCGCCGAGTGCTTGGCAACCGGCGATTGGAAATCATCGGTCGCTTCACCCAGGCGCTGCCGAACAACTGGAAGCTCTATTTCGAGAACGTGCGTGACACCTATCATGCCAGCCTGCTGCACCTGTTCTTCGCCACGTTCCGCATCACGCGCCTCAGCTCTGGCGGCGGCGTCCTGGTCAGTGAGACCGGCGAGCATCATGCATCGGCCACGCTCGCGGCGCCGCAGGGCAAGGACACCACCTATCAAGGCCTGCGGGCAGAAAAGGAAAGCTTCCGCCTGGCGGATCCCAGCCTACTTGGGATGCACGATGAGTTCCACGACGACATCCAGTTGCAGATCCTGTCGATCTTTCCTGGATTCATTCTGCAGCAGGTGCACAACGCGCTGGCGATCCGTCAGATCGTGCCACGCGGCGTCGACGCGACCGATCTCAACTGGACCTATCTCGGCTTTGCCGATGACACGCCGGAACTGCGCGCGCATCGGCTGAAGCAGAACAATCTGGTCGGACCGGCGGGCTACGTCTCGATGGAGGATGGGGCGGTTGGCGGCTTCGTGCAGCGTGGCATCGCCACGGCCACCGATGAGTTGTCGGTGGTGAAGATGGGCGGCTCGGGTGCCGAGACACAGGAAACACGTGCCACCGAGGCATCCGTGCGAGGCTTCTGGAAAGCCTATCGTATGCATATGGCGCTGTGATGGGCGACGCGGAAACGCTGTTCCGCCTTGCGGCGCTCAACACCGACTACGCCCTCTGCATCGACGCCGACCGGCTGGAAGACTGGCCAGGGATGTTCCTGGAGCAGTGCCTCTACAAGATCACCAGCGCCGACAATCACCGCCGCGGCTATGCGGTGGGCCTCGTTTACGCAGACTCGCGCGCCATGCTGATCGATCGGGTCGCCTCGCTGCGTGAGGCCAATATCTACGAGCGACAAAGCTACCGCCACATCGTCGGCATGCCGTCATTGCGCTCGGGCCCAGATATCGTTGCCGAGACGTCGTTCCTGGTGGTGCGCACCATGCGCGACGGACCGATGGACCTGTTCGCCACCGGCGTCTATCTGGATCGGATACGCGATGACGGTGGGACCCTGCGGTTTGCCGAACGCATCGTGGTCTGCGACAGCTCGCGTGTCGACACGCTGCTAGCGATCCCGCTGTAGCGGCCAAGGAGTTCGGAATGCCCGAGGTCGAAGTCTACACTCAGCCCTGGTGCCCGTTCTGTGCGAGAGCTCTCGCCCTGCTGGGCAGCAAGGGCGCGGCGGTCCGCGAGATCGACGCGCCGCATGGGTCGGCTGCCCGCCAGGAGGCTGTTCGTCGCTCTGGTGGTCGTACCACCGTTCCACAGATCTTCATCGGCGGCCGGCATATTGGTGGTTGCGACGACCTGGTGGCGCTTGATCAAGCCGGACGGTTGGACCCACTGCTTCGCGCGGATTAGCAGGATTGGTTAGCAACATTGTGTCATAGCTTATTGGCACTCACTTGCGGCGACTGCCGAAATTGGCCATCTAAAGGCGTGCCATGATCCACTATGACCTCCGCTGCAGTCAGGACCATGCCTTCGATGGCTGGTTCAAGGACAGCGCCGCGTTTGACAGCCTGGCGAAGCGCGGCCTGGTCGAATGCCCGCATTGCGGCGATGGCAAGATTGAACGCGCGCTGATGCGGCCTGCGGTCGCCAAACGCGAAAGCTTGCCGGTCCCGATACCCGCGGAAAAGCCTCCGGCGGCACCGGCCGCTGCGGTGGCGGGCATGCCAATGCCAGCCCAAATGCGCGCCATGCTTCAGCGAATGCGCGCAGAGGTTGAGAAGAATTGCGACTATGTCGGCCCGAAGTTCGCCGAAGAGGCGCGCAAGATTCACCGCGGTGAGAGCGAAAAGCGCGGCATCTATGGCGAGACCAGCCCGGAACAGGCCGAGTCACTCGCCGACGAGGGGATCGAATTCTCTCGGATTCCGTGGGTGCCGCCCGCGGATGGCTGAGGCTGTCACTCTCAGCTCGTAAGGGCTTGGCCGGTCGTTTTCTCCCAGGCACAAAAGCACCGGGCTGGCCAGACCTAATTTCGATCGGTGAACCCTGACTACCAGACGGATACAGAGCCTCGGCGTTGATTTGAATCAATGACGCCGCACGCTTCCTGCTGAAGCATATGCCAGCCTTTTCGTCGGCCCTATGGCACGACTGTAAGGGCGCCAGGAAAGTCAGGGCCATACTATGATGAGCACGTTGCCGGAAACCGCTGACCGGAAAGCAGGGCCATATCGCGACAGCCTCGGCAAACGTCGCGCGAACTATGTTCCGCTGTCGCCTCTGAGTTTTCTCCCTAAAGCCGCCGCGGTGCATCCGGCTCGCATCGCAGTGATCCACGGGACGTGGCGCAGCACCTGGGCCGAAACTTATGCCCGTTGCCGTCGGCTGGCGTCTGCGCTGCAGAAAAATGGAGTGGGCCCAGGCGATACCGTCGCCGTCATGGCATCCAACGTTCCCGCGATGTATGAGGCGCATTTTGGCGTGCCTATGGCGGGAGCCGTGTTGAACACGCTGAACATCCGGCTCAACGCTGAGGCAATCGCATTTCAGCTGACACATGGTGAAGCAAAGGTGCTCATCACCGATCATGAATTCAGTGGCGTGGTTCGGCATGCGCTGGCAATGGTGGAGCGCCGTCCGTTGGTGATCGACATCGACGACCCATCGCACAGCGGCGGCACGCTGTTGGGGAAGATGGATTACGAAGCCTTTTTGCGGCAAGGCGATCCTGAATTCGCCTGGTCATTGCCCGAGGACGAGTTCGACCCGATCTCGCTGAATTACACGTCCGGGACGACAGGCAACCCGAAAGGTGTTGTCACTCATCATCGTGGCGCCTACCTGAATGCCATATCGCAGATCGTCTCCTGGGGAATGCCGGCACACTCCGTCTATCTCTGGACGCTGCCGATGTTTCACTGCAATGGTTGGTGTTTCCCTTGGACCATGGCGGCCAATGCGGGCACCAACATCTGTCTACGGCGCATCGATCCGAAACTGATCCTGGACACCATCTCCGAGTACGGCGTCACCCACATGTGCGGCGCGCCGGTCGTCTATAACATGCTGATCAATGCCTCCGCCGAGATGCAGCCTGCGCACCGGCACAAAGTGCACGGCTATATCGCAGGTGCCGCTCCGCCTGCAGCGACGATCGAGGGTGCCGAGCGTCTCGGCTTCGAACTCACGCATGTCTATGGCATGACCGAGACCTATGGCCCCGCCGCCATGTGCGTGAAGCAGGAGGATTGGGCCGCACGCTCACCGGGTGAGCGCGCCCGGCTGAATGCGCGGCAGGGCGTGGTGTCCCTGATGCAGGAAGCCATGACCGTGATGAACCCGGCGACCATGGAGCCGGTGCCTGCCGACGGCGAGACCGTGGGAGAGATCATGTTCCGCGGGAATATCGTGATGAACGGCTACCTGAAGAACCCCACCGCCAGTGATGAGATGTTCGCCGACGGCTGGCTGCACTCGGGCGATCTCGCCGTGCTGGAAGCCGATGGCTACGTCCGAATCATGGATCGCTCCAAAGACATCATCATATCCGGCGGCGAGAACATCTCTTCGATCGAGGTGGAGGACGTGCTTCACCGTCACCCCGCAGTCGATTCCGTGGCGGTGGTGGCCAAGCCGGACGAAAAATGGGGCGAAGTGCCGTGCGCCTTCGTCGAACTCAAGCCCGACGCACAGGCGACCGAGACGGAAATCCGCGCTTTCTGTCGCGAGCAGCTGGCGGGCTACAAGGTGCCCAAGTTCGTGGTGTTCGGCCCAATCGGAAAATCCGCCACCGGCAAGATCCACAAATTCATGCTGCGCGAAGCCGCAAAGGACGTTGGGGAGACCGTATCGTGACATACGCTGCACCGCTTGAGGACATGCGGTTTGCCCTGAACCATCTCGCGAGGCTGCCTGAACTCGTGGCGCTGCCTGGCCTGCAGGACGCTGATCCCGAACTGGTCGATGCCATCCTGGTGGAGGCAAGCCGCTTTGCTGCTGACGTGCTCGCTCCGCTCAACACTGTTGGCGACCGTCAGGGATGTCGTTGGTCGGATGGAACGGTGACGACCCCGGAAGGCTTTGCCCTGGCCTACCGTCAGTTCATCGACGCCGGTTGGCACGGCATGCCGGCCGGCACAGACATCGGCGGTCAAGGCATGCCGGCCGTCGTATCGAGTGCCGTTAACGAAATGTGGAAGTCCGCAAACCTGGCTTTCTCACTCTGCCAGATGCTGACGATCGGCGCCGTGCATACGCTCGAGCACCACGCGTCCGAAGCCCTCAAGCGGCGCTTCCTGCCGAAGATGGTTGCCGGCGAATGGACCGGGACCATGAACTTGACCGAACCGCAGGCGGGGTCTGATCTGTCAGCGGTGCGCACGCGGGCTGAGCGGGATGGGGATCATTACCGCCTGTTCGGAACGAAAATCTTCATCACCTGGGGCGAGCACGACGTCGCCGAGAACATCGTTCATCTCGTGTTGGCGCGGTTGCCGGACGCACCGCCTGGGGTCCGCGGCATCTCGCTCTTTGTCGCGCCGAAATTCCTGGTGAACCCAGACGGCAGCCTGGGTGCACGCAATGACCTGATCTGTTCTTCGATCGAGCACAAGCTGGGCATTCACGGCTCACCAACTGCGATGATGTCGTACGGAGACAGGCAGGGCGCGATCGCCTACCTGGTCGGGGAGCCGAACCGCGGCCTCGAATATCTGTTCACCATGATGAATCACGCGCGACTGAACGTCGGCCTGGAAGGTGTTGCGATATCCGAGGCAGCCTACCAGCAGGCGGTGGCGTACGCGCGGGAAAGGATCCAGGGCAGACCCATCGGTGGTGCCGAACGCGCGCCGATCATCGATCATCCTGATGTTCGGCGAATGCTCATGGACATGAAGGCGCGCACCGAGGCCATGCGCGCACTGGCCTACTACACGGCCGCCTGCATGGACCGCGCCCAGCACCTTCCGACGCCTGAAGCCCGTGCGCGCAGCCAGGGGCAGGTCGACTTGTTGACGCCGGTCGTGAAGGGCTGGTGCACCGAGAATGCTGTGCTGATCGCCTCCACCGGCATCCAAGTGCATGGTGGCATGGGCTACGTGGAAGAGACGGGCGCGGCGCAGTATCTGCGCGATGCACGTATCACGACGATCTACGAAGGCACGACAGGCATCCAGGCAAATGATCTGATCGGTCGGAAGCTTGCGGGCAACAGAGGTGTCAATGCCGGCGAACTGATTGAAGACATCAGGACCGACCTGACGGCTCTCGTGCTAAGCAACGATGCTGACCTGCTGGTGATCCACGCTGCCGCGGCGGGCGCGCTTCACGCATTCGAAGAGGCCACGTCGTGGATGCTGGCGCACTACGATGAAAGTCCGCGCGAGGCGGCGGCCGGTGCAATGCCCTATCTGAAGCTCATGGGCACGATCGTCGGAGGCTGGCAGATGGCGCGCGCGGCGCTGATCGCACGGGAACTGCTGGGCGCGGGAGCCGAGAATGCCGCATTCCTCCGAGCGAAGATTGGCACCGCGCGGTTCTTCGCCGAGCACGTGCTGCCCCAGGCGAGGGCGTATCGAGACGAGGTGATCGAGGGAGCCGGCTCGACCCTGGCGCTGGAGGAAGCAGCGTTCTGAGGGCGGGTGGCGCGCTCGGTCTAAGCCGTTGCCATCAGCAGGTAGTTGACCGAGAGGTCGCAGCCGGTGCGCCAACGACCGGTGAGCGGATCGGCGGTCAACCCAGTCAAATCTCCCACGCGCAGCCCGACCTGGCGCAGCATCCGCTCCAGTTCGGTCGGCGTGAGGAACTTGCGCCAGTCGTGCGTACCGACCGGCAGCCAGCGCAGCAGGTATTCGGCGCCGATCTTCGCGACGACCAGCGATCGCGGCGTGCGATTGAGTGTAGAGAGGAATAGACGGCCGCCGGGCATCAGCAGACCTGCCACGGTACGAAGAAACGCTTCGGGGCCCGGCACGTGCTCAATCACTTCGAGAGCAGTGATGACCGGAAACCGCGCGCCCTCCGCGACCAGATCCTCGGGCGCTCCAATCCGATAGTTGATAGGCACTCCCGCACCTGCGGCGTGCGCGCGTGCCACTTCGATTGCTTCGCCGGCGACATCCAGTCCCATCACTCGATAACCGAGGCGGGCAAAGGCTTCCGCGGCAATCCCGGCACCACAACCGATATCCAGCAGAGCAGCATCGCGTGGCTCTCCCAGACGCTCCGCGATCCAGGCCACACGCGCCGGGTTCATTCGGTGCAGCGGCCGCATCGGCCCGTTAGGATCCCACCA
>JBKPOG010000007.1:0-8158 GCA_046732975.1 Pseudomonadota bacterium | reverse complement strand
GCGCGGGCTCCTCATGCGCAGCTAACCGGACAGCGACGCGCTGCCGCAATTCCTCTGCAAGAGAAAGGGGCAGGTCGGCGCGCGTGGCCAGCTCCGCGAGCAGATGGGCCGAAACGATTTCGGACAGCATCTTGGCTGCCCGCGGCGGCAGTGACGGACGCCGCACCAGGGGTGCGTGCCAGTCGGGATGATCTGTTGAACGGGCCACCAGAGCGTCGAGTGTGGCTTCCCGGATCTGCGCCAGTGGGTTATCGAGCAGCGCACGGATGGCCACAGTGTCGGCGGTACCGGCGATGGCGTCCGACACCGCAGGTTCCAGCCGCGCGCGTCTGGCCACTGCGAGGACTATCCCAGCGGCCGGCGGCTTGGTGACTAAGGCTAACAGGTCGTCGGTGTTTAGCAGCGGCGACCAGCGAATTACCGGCTCACATACCGACAACTCAGCATCTTGTGCCAACTGCCGGATGACTTCTCGTGGGGCGTCCGGCAGATCTTTGACTGCATCGGCGATCACCGCGCGCACTCGCGTTGCCTCGTCGGCGACCAGCTTGATCAGCGTATCCCAAGTCTCCTGGTACAGCTGCGCCTGCTCGACCTGCGACAGGCCAGGAACCAGGGCCGTCAGCTTCTGGGCAAGCAGAATGCGCACCCGCTCGTCACCGTCCTTGGCCAACAGTTCGTTGGCCCGCCCTGGCGCCGCCCCGTTGAGGGCCAGCGCAGCCCGGACAGTCACTGACGGATCCGCAGCCAGGTTGACCAGCATGTTCGGATCGGTGCCGGCACCGGAGCCCAGCTTGACGCGGGCTGCCTCATCCGGGCGGCAATAGCTTCTCCCGCCGCTCACGCGCCCTCTGCCCGAGCGACATGCCAATGACCGCGGCCCTGCCGTTTCACAAGATACATCGCCTGATCGGCACGCCGCAGCAGGCTGTCCACTGGCTCACCACTGCCTGCCTCGCGTGTTGCGATGCCGATGGAAACCGTGGGCAAGGGGCCGCCACCGCCGGCAAATTCCCGCAAGATCTCGGGTACGGCAGCGCAAAGATGGTCGGCGCGTTCGGCTGCCGTCAGGTGGTCCGCACCGTTCATCCACAAAGCGAACTCGTCTCCGCCCAGTCGGGCAACGACATCGCTCGGCCGCACGGCATTGCGCAGAATTGTCGCTGTGCGCTGCAGCACTTCGTCACCGGCCTCGTGTCCCAGGCGATCGTTCACCGGCTTGAAGTCGTCAAGGTCGGCAAACATCAGCGTCCCCGGCAGTTGTTCACGATCGAGCCGATCGATATGACGCTCCATTTCCTCGAGAAAGGCGCGGCGGTTGAGCAGGCCTGTGAGCGGGTCGGTCCGCGCCTGTCGCCCCATTTCCTGCTGGATGGCCTCGTGCTCCAGCACCATGCAGATCAGGCTGGCCGCGGAGCGGAGCAGCAAGCAATCCTCGTGATCCCATTGGCGCACGCCGGGTGAACGCCACAATGCAATTCCCGCATTGGTCCCGAACCGGGTACGACAGTTGGCAACGATGATTGGCCGGCCATCCTTGGCAGTGGCATCCACGGCGCTCGAGGTCGCCAACAGTGCAGCAGCCTCGATCTTGATGTCATCGGCACCTCGGCCGGCGCTGTGGATCAGCGCAGGGTCCGTCTCACCACCGAGGTCGATCACCGCGGCCCCCTCGGCGCCAACAGCGTTCATCAACCCATCCAGCGCCGCCTGCATCATCCGTGGCGCCATTACCTCTCGGCCCATCCGCCACAAGATGTGGTCAAGCACCTCGCCGCGGCGCAGCGCTGCTGCATTGTGTCCGGCCTCGGCGTCGAACTCCGTCCAGTCCATGCCGAGGCCACGGGCGCCCACAACACGCCCATCGGCGTCCAGCAGCGGCCCCCCGGAACAGGACAGCATGACCAGGCTGCCGTCGACCCGCTTGAGCCACGCACGCCGGCGCTTAATGGGAACGGCGAGCCGAAACGGATTGAACGCATTCGACTCGGCATCACACGCCAGCAGCAACTCGGCGGGTTGCCCGATAAGCGTGGCTGTTGGCCAGCCGAGCGCGGGGTCGGGTGCCAGGAAAATGAAGCGTCCCGCCGCATCTGTTTCAAAGACGATGTCGGCCACCGTCATGACCAGATCGCGCCAACGTTGGCGGCTATCGAGCAGCGCTTGGCGCAAGCTCACATCGGCCGTTGTCCGTGGGCCTGGTTTCAATGGGGTAATCTCGTTCATGAACGGGCGGTCCTGTCCCATGGTCATTAGACGCGATCCGCACTAACGAAGGGTTGCCACGCCGCGTTGACAGGGTCCGGGTCGCTGCGCATGGTCCCGCCGACCAGACTCAAGGAAGTCCCCGCATGAGCGACCACGCGCTGCAACAGCCGATCGAGGAGCTCTGGGAACGGCGTGAGTCATTGTCGCCTTCGACCCAGGGCGTGCCACGCGACGCAGTAGATACAGCACTCGAACTGCTGGACTCGGGTGCCGCGCGTGTTGCCGAACCGACGGCGAGTGGCTGGCAGGTCAATCAGTGGCTGAAGAAGGCGGTGTTGCTGTCGTTCCGCCGTACCGACTCGATGGCAATGCAGGGGCCGGGCGGCACGCCGGTGTGGGACAAGGTCCCCTTGAAGTTCACCGGCTGGGGCGAAAACCGCTTCCGTGAGGCAGGCTTTCGTGCAGTCCCTGGCGCGGTGGTGCGCCGTGCGGCCTACGTTGCCCCTGGCGCGGTGTTGATGCCGAGTTTCGTCAACATCGGCGCCTATGTCGGACGCAACACTATGGTTGACACTTGGGCGACCGTCGGCAGCTGTGCGCAGATCGGCGCCAACTGCCACCTGTCCGGTGGTGTCGGCATCGGTGGCGTACTTGAGCCGCTGCAGGCCAACCCGGTCATCATCGAGGACGACTGCTTCGTCGGCGCGCGCTCCGAAGTGGCCGAGGGTGTGGTGGTCGAGCGCGGCAGCGTCCTGTCGATGGGTGTCTTCATCGGTGCCTCCACCAAGGTGATCGATCGGGCAACGGGTGAGATCTATATCGGCCGCGTCCCGCCCTATTCAGTGGTAGTACCCGGATCGCTGCCGGGGCGGACACTGCCCGACGGATCGCCTGGCCCGTCGCTCTATTGTGCGGTGATCGTGAAGACTGTGGACGAGCAGACCAGGGCGAAAACCTCGATAAACGAATTACTGCGCGAGTGATCGTGGCCCGCCAGACAACACTCCCCCTCCCCTTGCGGGAGAGGGACGGGGGGAGAGGGCCTATGTATTGAACCCTCTCCACGATCCCGTGCCGCTTGCCCAGGCCCTGATCCGCTGCGCATCGGTCACCCCCGCCGATGCCGGCGCTCAATTGGTCTTGGCCGATGCTCTCACGCAACTCGGCTTTATCGCAACGCCGCTACGCTACGGCGACATCGACAACCTGTTCGCGCGCATTGGCACCGGCTCGCCGCACATTTGCTTTGCCGGCCACACTGACGTGGTGCCGGTGGGTGCGGCGAATTGGCAGTCCGATCCATTTGGAGGGGAAGTGCGCAACGGCATCCTTTATGGCCGCGGCGCCTGCGACATGAAAGGCGCCATAGCGGCCTTCGTGGCAGCCGCCGCACTGCATCTTGCGGACGGACCGCCGCGCGGCTCGATCAGTCTGCTGATCACCGGCGACGAAGAAGGTCCTGCGGTCGATGGTACCGTAAGGGTCTTGGAATGGATGCAGGCGCACGATCAGATCCCCGACTTCTGCATCGTGGGCGAGCCGACCTGTCCGGTGACCCTGGGCGACATGGTCAAGATTGGCCGTCGCGGCAGTCTCAACGCCAAAATCACGGTGCATGGTACCCAGGGTCATGTCGCTTACCCGCAGCGCGCTGACAACCCAGTGCACCGGCTAATCAACATCGCGGATGCCCTGACTGCTGCCCCGCTCGACGCAGGCAACGACTGGTTCCAGCCATCCAGCCTGCAGTTCACCAGTATCGATGTCGGCAATTTGGTGACCAACGTGATTCCCGCCGAAGCGAGCGCGATGCTGAACATCCGCTTCAACAGCGATCATACGGGTGCGGCCCTGTCAGCGTGGCTCCGCGCGGTTATTGCCCAGCACGCCGAACGCTTCGACCTAGACATCGCGATCAGTGGGGAGTCGTTCCTGACCGAGCCTGGTCCACTGGTGCACACACTGCGCCAGGCGATCATCGATACAACGGGAGTGGAACCCAAACTCGACACCGGGGGCGGTACGTCGGACGCGCGTTTCATTTCTCGCCATTGCCCGGTGGCCGAATTCGGTTTGGTCGGCGCGACCATGCATCACGTGGACGAGCGGGTGCCTGTTGTCGAATTGCATGAACTTGCGCAGATTTATCGCGGCATTCTTGCGGCGTTCCTGGCATGAGCGGTCGCCGGGGCGGCCTTCGTGGCCGCACAGGAAGCATCGTGCTCGGCATTGTGCGCCTCGCCAGAGGCCGACCGGACGGCATGCAACAGTTCGGGGCCACACGTGATGCGTTCCTCGCGAGTCTTGCTCCCCTGATCGCATTCCCTTTGGTCGGCGGCATGCTGATGTTGTTGGGCGGCGGCGGGCTGAACGCGGTGTCGGACCTCCTCGCCACGCTATGCGCTTTGGTCGCGCCGCTGGTGCTGTCATTCGAGGTCGCGCGACTATGGCGCCGGCAGCAGTTCTGGCTGCGCTTCGCGACTGCGTTCAACTGGTGCCAGTGGGTTATACCAATTGTTGGCAGCGTATTGCTGCTGGTATTCGGCGTGTTGGCGGCGCTCGGCTTGCCACGTGCGACGGCGCGGATCGGCGTTTTGCTTGGATTGCTGTCCTATGCGCTGTGGCTGCACTGTTTCCTGGCCCGCCACGGCCTTGGCCTATCAGGCCCGCGGGCGCTGCTGCTGGTGCTCGCGGTGAACCTGACCACCGCGATGCTGGTGGTGGGGCCGCGGGCGATCGCCCTGGGCACTACCGATTCGTGAGTATCAGTGCGGCCGTGTCGTCCGGGTTATACGCTGCCTGGCTACTGGCGCGCGGTCGTGCTGAGGGCGTGCGCCATGTCGAGGCTGATATGGCCGGGGCCGCTCGCAGCTTCTGGGCCGTGCCGATCTGCCTGCCCGCGTTCATCTGTCTGCGTCTTCTCGCCTGGATGCAGACGGGAGCACCGCCGCACGCAGCACATACGCTGGGGCTGGACCTGCTGTCCTATCTGATCGGCTGGTGCGGGTTCGCGGTGCTGTCGCATCGATTGGTTGGCATCATGGGGCTTGGCCCGCGTTGGCCGCGCTGCATCGCGTTGTGGAATTGGTGCAACGTCATCCAATACATGATGCTGGTCGGGTTCAGCATTCCTGGCCTGCTGGGCGCACCGAAGCTGCTCGACGAGGTGGCGCAGCTTGTCGGGGTGGGCTGGGCACTCTGGCTAGAATGGTTCAGCTTCCGCCTCACCTTAGGCATCAGTACGCTTCCTGCCGTCGGGCTGGTCGCAGTCGACGTCTCGATCGGGGTTTTTCTCGCTGGGCTCGGGGCGGCGGGGTAGCCCAGGTTGCTCCCCGCTACAGCGCGTCAGACCTGCCGGTACAGCTTCATGGCGTTGTTGAAGAAGAAGTCACGCCGTTGCTGCTCTGGGAGCGGCATCGGCAGCACCTGGGTCGGATCATCGTAGTCCCAGTGCGGGTAATCGGTGGCAAAAAGCAGCCGGTCCCAGCCGATCCAGTCGATCGCATCCAGCACATGCTCGCGCGGCTGAGGCTCTTCCATGGGCTGGGTGGTCAGCCAAACGCTCTCGCGAATGTATTCAGAAGGCGCACGCTTCAGGTGCGGTGTCTCCTGCTTCAGCCGGGTCCACAGCTTGTCCAGCCGCCACGCCAAAGGTGGCAACCACGCAAAACCAGACTCGATCAGCACCAGCTTGAAATTCGGAATGCGTTCGAATACGCCCTCGATCACGAGGCTGGTGAGGAAGGACTGCGAGGACTGGGCGTGGCCAACCATGTCCTCGATGTAGAAGGATGGCCAACCCGAACCGGTGACCGGATAGCCGCCGAAGCCGAAGGCATGCACCCCGATCGGCAGGTTCGCGGCCGCAGCGGCTTCGTAGATCTTCCAATATTGCTTTTGACCAGGTGGATTGGCGGTACGGCTCACCATGAGCACCTGGACGAAGCGTGGATCGCCGGCCCAGCGCTCGATTTCCGCGACGGCCGCATCGGAATCTTCGTACGGAACGACGATAGAACCCTTCAGCCGCGGCTCTATCAGCCACTCTGCTTCTACCCAGCGGTTCATTGCGCTGGCGACGCCGGCGCCAAACTCCCGGTTTTGGAAACTTGCACCGTTGTCGCCCGTCGGGTTGAGGATGCCCAGCGTTATGTGGTTCTCGTCCAGCAGCTGCTTCTGCAGGAAAGGCAGGCTGCTGCCGGGACGTCCGCCGGGTGGCCACGCGTCACGGCGCGACGCATTCGGCTGACCCTTCGGATAGGCCGGACCGGCCTGGTAAGCCTGACGTGGGCGGGAGCCGAAGGTCTTCGCCATCTCGACCCAGCGAGCCTCCATATAGGGGTACAGATCCTTGTAGGAGTTGCGCTGCGGGTGGATGTCTCCGTCGGCGATCGCCAGCTTCGAGGCAGCGGCGGACTGCACGATGGGGCGGCTGGTGGCCTGGACGTTCATGCAACGGTCTCCGGATTCGAGGTGCGGGCGCGTTCCGTGTACGGCCGAGATGATCGTGCGGACCCCGTCCCGTGACAAGGGCGAGGATTGATCTCGTCGGCGCCGACGCGGCGTGCTCGCTAGGCGGGTCGCGGAACTGCCTTCAGCTCGGCGCACCGCCGAACTGATCGCTGTTGCCTACCCCACACGATGGGCACGGACGAACCGCGCGCCTGAGAACCGGACAGCAACCTGGTCTGCCTGGCCATGCTCAGCAAAAGAAGCTGGGAAAGGCCGCCCGAAAAAAACGCGATAGGCCGGCGAGCCGCCGGCCTATCTGCATGCGTTTGATTTCGATGCTGGTGTGGTTAGCTGTTGGCGCCTTGGTTCGGGTTCGCCTGAAATAGCCAGGTGCCACGGCTCGGCTGGGTCACGTAGACATGCACCGCCTGCCCGCTTTGCGCCTCCTGGGGCCGCACCTGCCGGTTCTTGGCATAGGCCGAAGCATTCGGAACCTCGGCTTGAGCAACGACACCAGGCAACTCAGTGAACAGGGTGTTGGCGGCAGGGCCGTCGCCGCTATCGGCGTAGGCGGCTGTCGACGCCGCAAGGCTCAGGCCGGCGGCAACTAGAAGCTTGGTCCTCATGGTCTCTCTCTCCTCATCTTCCGGCACGTCCGGAATTGTGCATCGCAGCATCTGCGATCGCTGGAAGATGGGTTTCGGCGCTTGCGGGATAATCAGGGGCTTCAGCATAGGATTTATGCGCAAATGAAGGGAACAATGTGAGTGCGGTCATAGACACGCCGTTGCGAGGTGATTGCGGACCCTTGCCCTTGTTGCCTTGTTCGACAACCGAAGCGGGGTCCTAATCGCCACTGCCCCCGTGGAGGGGAACGACAGTCGGTCTTTGGCGTTAATCCCGAGAGGCGACTTCAGAAGGAACAGATCATGGATCGCGAACACGTCAAGGGCGCTGCCGATAAGGTAAAGGGTGCTGTGAAGGACACGGCCGGCAAGCTGACGGGTGACGAAAAGATGCAGGCTGAGGGGAAGATGGACAAGGCGAAGGGCGCCGCTCACAATGCCGCCGGCGACGCAAAGGACACGGCGCGCGACGTGACACGCTAGACTAGTATCAGACGATACAACAGAGGAAGGCCGCCCCGACAGGGTGGCCTTTTCTGTTAGCGCATCCCTCAAGTTTATCGTTCAGCTGAAACACCGTTTCGCTCGAACCGATCGATGGGCGGCTCGTTGCTAGCGGGGAGGAGACACTCAGGGAATTAACATGGGTCACTACCGTATATACGAGCTTGATCCGGCCGATCACATCGTGGACGGCTACTCCGTTGTGTGCCGCTCGGACAGTGCCGCCCTGGCAATGGCCAGCAAGGGCGCGGAAAACTTCGCGGCTGCGGTCGAGGTATGGGAGAGTAGCCGACGCGTTGCCCGCCTTGATCCGGTGACACCGTGGGAGAGACTACGGAACAAGCAGTCAGCCAGTAGCATCTGATCTC
>JBKPOG010000006.1:0-6070 GCA_046732975.1 Pseudomonadota bacterium | reverse complement strand
TACCGGTCGTCTGGGCATTGATGCGGTCGCTGCTGAATTGCTGTCGGCGTGATTTGCGCCCGGTGCGCCTGACCAGGGTGCATTCGCGGACACGGCAGCAAATTGTCGCGGCCCGCGCTGCGTGTTGTTTCCCGGCATCGGCGTACCGCGTCGCGTGCCTGCAAGCGCCGCCGCCGAGCGTGACTGAGGTGGGCTTGTGTCTGTTGAGTTTGAGGTGTCGTCCTGGTCCGGGGTGAACATGGCCTGGGCGATATGCTCGTAGGGATGGCCGGGTGGCGATGCGCCCTCGGGCACGAGAACCGCGGGGACCTGGTTGGGGCCGGCGAACCGGGTGATGTCGGGGATGGAGGGCGCGGCGTCATCCGGCGCGAAGTGCGCGCGTAGGCTTACGGTATGGTGGCCGAAAGGTTTCGGGTTATTGCGCGATGAGTTGTCCATAAGTCGCTCTCGATCGGACCGGGCGATCGTTTCAGGCGGGCGGCCCGGTGCTGGCGAGTGGCAGAGCTTGCGCGGGCGCCGGCCAGGCGGGCGCGATGAGCCAGCTCAGCGCGGGGCGCCAAAAGCGCATGTCGTGAAGCATGTCGATGATCAGTCTGGTCAGACTGCCGCCGTGTTCAACGATGATCTGGCGCAGTTCCGGCCACAGCGGATGGTTCGGCGCAATGCCGAGATCGCGGCAGATATCGGCAACGACGGCGCCGATGGGCTGGCGCTTGATCAGATCGGCGATCTGTTCCGGCGTGGGCAGGCGAGTGGGAGAGGACTGGTCGGCCGGGCCTGATTGCTTCTCTGCCTGCGGAACATTGGTCTCGGGTGAGCCGGCGCGTGATGCGCGGCGGGAGGTGGCGGCCCGGGGCTGGCGCTCTGCGTCGAGGCGGGCCGCGTTGCGGAGGATCCTGGCTTCGAGTGCTTGCGCGCGCAGCAGACCGCGGGCGATGCGCGCGAGGATCGCCGCGATACCGTCGTCGCTGGGCTGGCCCGGATTGCCGCGGAGCGCGTCGGCGAATTGCCTGCCGTAGTCGATGAGGTTGCGGACGAGGCTGAGGAGGCGTGCGACGCGGCTGGGTGGAGGAACAGCGGCGGTTGGCGCGTCCGACATGGACGAAACAAGACTACAGGAGTGCGGTCCGCGTCAAGGAAAAATTTCCTGTGCATGGTGTCTTATATCTGGTAAATCCCGGTCCGCGCGCGCCTTGGCCGAGTGAGGGGATCGGGGGGCCGCTTCCGGCAGCGAAGCCCAGCCTATTGCTTCGGGAACTGGTTCACGTCCATCGCCTTCTGAGCGAGACGTATGCCTTCGATGAATTCGGCAGTCGGCTGTAGACGATGGATACGCAGATCCTCGAGACGGTTGATCGCCTGGACCGAAGCGCTGATCGCGGTGAGCGCTTTGGCATCGGGTGCGTCGAGTATGATGATTACTACACCTTCCGGTGTCTGCCACATATGCTGCATTTTGCCTCCCACGGTCTCGATCAATGCGGAAGCAGGCCCCGAACGATCGACGGGGTTCTTGATAAATGCCGCGAGTGACTCGCGCGTCAGTCTGCCGATCAGTGCGAATTGCATCGCTTTCCCTCCCGTTATAGTCATCAACGAGTTATACGGAGAGCCATCTCCGCCACCGGCATGACGTGCGCCGTGGAATCAGCCAAGACCGCCAGCGTTGCGTGATGGACCTGCTCATTAGGCATCGGCCCGTATCCGCGATCAGGATAATCGTACGTTGCCGTGGCGTCCGATAGGAACACGACGCGATAATTGTGGAACATGGCGTCGCGAGCGGTGGCATGACAGCAGTTCTCTGTGGTTGTTCCCGAGATGATGACCGTATCGACGCCCCATCCTCTTAATATGATGTCCAGGTCAGTGCCAAAGAAGCCGCTGTAGCGATGCTTCTTAATGACATGTTCTCTAGCAGCGGGGGCTACTTCTGGGTATATCTCGACGCCCCAGGTGCCATCGACCGTTGCGTTACGAGCGGCAATCGGCTGATGCATGGCGAACAGTCCCATGTCGGAGCCGTCTCTACGATGGACATGCGTGGTGTAGATCACCTTGATTCCGGCGCTGCGGCAGATCTGCAACGCCTCAACCAGCCTCGGGACCATCGCGCGAGCTGCTGGAGTTTCCAACCCGCCACCTGGCGCAACGAAGTCGTTCTGCATATCCACAACGATCATCGCCGTCTTGGCGGGTTCGATTCTCTCGACCTCCATCTATGCCCTCCCCGGATGGCGTTCAGCAATTTATATTGGTCACACCGGACGCTAAGGGGCCCGGGAGCATCAAGTCAATGACATTTCAATTCATGCTCGCGCGCTTTACCGTTGGCACGGTCTCGGTCTTCACCTGTTCACAAGCGCAGCTATCATAGATCGTGCGCGCCCAATCTCAATCGCGTCGTGGAACTTGACTGTGAGATCCGTATGAACTGATCTGCTTTGGCCCACGAATTAAACGAGCAGCCCGTTCCTAACATGCAAGAGGACGTCAGGCGATGAGCCACCAAAACAAGAAACACCGTTCACACCTGCCGATCCCAACCCCTGAGCGAACCGGGCTGATTACCTACGATGCGAGGGATCCTGACACTCGCTTTCCACCCATTGAGCAATTACGGCCACCCAAGGGTGCGCCGAACGTGTTGCTCATTCTCATCGACGACGCCGGATTCGGGTCGTCGAGCGCCTTTGGTGGCCCTTGTCAGACACCCAATGCCGAAAAGCTGGCGGCTGGCGGGTTGAAATACAATCGCTTCCACACCACAGCGCTTTGTTCTCCCACGCGCGCGGCGCTGCTGACCGGGCGCAACCACCATTCCGCAGGAATGGGCGGCATCACCGAGATTGCCACCGGCGCGCCAGGTTACAGCTCGGTGCTGCCCAACACGATCTCGCCGCTTGCTCGGACCTTGAAGCTCAATGGCTATTCGACCGCGCAATTCGGCAAATGCCATGAAGTGCCAGTCTGGGAAACGAGTCCAATTGGACCGTTTGACGCCTGGCCCACCGGCGGTGGCGGCTTCGAATACTTCTATGGCTTCATCGGAGGCGAGGCGAACCAGTGGTATCCCACGCTCTACGAGGGGACCACACCGGTCGAGCCACGAGGGACGCCGGAAGAAGGCTATCACTTCATGGCGGACATGACCGACAAGGCGATGGCCTGGGTGTCGCAGCAGAAGGCGCTGGCTCCGGACAAGCCATTCTTCGTCTACTTCGCGCCCGGCGCGACGCATGCACCGCACCACGTGCCGAAGGAGTGGGCCGACAAGTACAAGGGCAAGTTCGACGCAGGCTGGGACAAGCTGCGTGAAGAGACTCTCGCCCGGCAGAAGGCGCTGGGTGTCGTTCCGCAGGATTGCCAGCTCACCGCGCGCCACGAAGAGATCCCAGCGTGGGATGACATGCCGGAAGCGCTGAAGCCGATCCTGCGGCGCCAGATGGAAGTCTATGCGGGCTTCCTGGAATATACCGATCACCATGTCGGACGGCTGCTCGACGGCTTGAAGAAGCTCGACATCCTTGACGACACGCTCGTCTATTACATCGTCGGCGACAACGGCGCCTCAGCCGAGGGCACGTTGAACGGTGCCTACAACGAGATGGCAAACTTCAACGGGCTGGCCGCTCTGGAGACGCCGGAATTTCTTATGGAACGATACGAGAAGCTCGGCGGGCCGGAGTCCTACAACCATTACGCCGTGGGCTGGGCGCACGCCATGAGCGCGCCGTACCAGTGGACCAAGCAGGTTGCTTCCCACTGGGGCGGCACGCGCAATGGCACCATCGTGCACTGGCCCAACCACATCAAGTCTAAAGGTGAAATCCGTTCGCAATTCCACCACGTGATCGACGTGGCACCGACAATCCTTGAGGCGGCCGGGCTACCCGAGCCGATATCGGTCAATGGTGTGCAGCAGAAGCCTATCGAGGGCGTCAGCATGCTCTACTCGTTCAATGACGCCGGTGCTGCTGAGCGTCATGAAACGCAGTATTTTGAAATGTTCGGCAACCGCGGGATCTACCACAAGGGCTGGGCTGCGGTGACGAAGCATGGCACGCCGTGGGTGCTCATGGGCAGGAAGACCTTGCCGCTCGACGATGACGTCTGGGAACTCTACGACACCAACAAGGACTGGAGCCAGGCCAACGATCTGGCCAAGGAGATGCCGGAGAAGCTACGCGAATTGCAAAGACTATGGCTGATCGAGGCGACACGATACAACGTGCTGCCCATCGACGACAGAGTCGTGGAGAAGATGAATCCGGACACCGCCGGGCGCCCTGTGCTGATCAAGGGAACGACACAGCTACTTTTCCGTGGCATGGGGCGGCTGTCGGAGAACTGCGTCCTGAACATCAAGAACAAGTCGCACTCTGTGACCGCAGAGATCGAGGTGCCGCAATCCGGCGCGGAAGGCGTTATCATCGCTCAGGGCGCGAATATCGGCGGCTGGAGCCTGTACGCGAAGAGCGGCAAGCTGAAATACTGCTACAACGTCGCCGGCGTGCACCACTTCTATGTTGAATCGGCGGAAGAGCTGCCGAAAGGCGAGCATCAGGTCCGCATGGAATTCGCCTATGCCGGTGGCGGCCTCGGCAAGGGCGGGCAGGTGACGCTCTATGTTGATGGCAAACAGGTCGGCGAAGGCACCGTTCCAATGACGCAGGCGATGGTTTTCTCCGCCGATGACGGTTGCGACGTAGGCGAGGACAGCGGCGCGCCTGTTTCGCCGGACTACGGGTCGCGCGGCAACGGATTCAACGGCACGGTCAAAGGGGTGGAGCTCGCCATCGCAGATGCGGCGGAGAGCGCGGATCACCTCGTCTCGGTGGAGGATGCTGTCCGCATCGCCATGGCACGGCAGTAAGCGAAGTGCGGGATGGTGATGGGACTCGACGAGGCTGCGATTCCCATCACCAAACCTGAGTGCTGCTCGATTTCACTCAACGACGCGGTATGCCGGCAAGTCGGGGGGATAGAAGATGAGCGACAAGCCGCTTGCCCCGAACCTTGCGAACGAACTCGCGAGGGAGCGCAACCGCGAGGCAGCAGAGCGCACGCTGATGGCGTGGATACGGACCGCCCTGTCGCTGATCGGGTTTGGGTTCGGGATTGGAAAGCTCGACGCTTACCTGCAAGGGGCAGGTCTGCATACGCGGTTCGATCTTCCGCACAGCACGCTGATATTCGGTGCCAGCTTCATTGTCGTGGGAATTCTCGGGCTGCTCGCCGCGATCGTGCAGCACGCCCGCATCCTGAAGCGGCTGTCGCAGCCCAATTTTGCCTATAATGCCATGCGCCCGATTGCCATGACCGTTGCGGCTGTACTCATGCTGATCGGAGTATTCGGATTGACTGCCATTTTGTGGTGATCCGTCCGATGCATATACTGTGTCAGTCGCCAGGGGACCGATACCGAAGGCGCAGGAGGCCATCGTGACAACCGAAACGTACGCAAAGAAGACGGTACGGCAACGCGCCGCGCACGAGATCAAAGAACTCGCGATTATCAGCGCTTATCTCTACGTCACCATCGGTTCGGTGATCTTGATGAAAGCCGCGGTGCTGCACACCGAAGGCATTGGCTTCGCACCCTGGGGCATCGCCATCGTCAAAGCCGTGGTGTTGGGGAAGTTCGTGCTGCTCGGCAATCTCGCTCATGTCGGGGGGCGCAAGATCTCGGGCCCGCTTATCTGGCCGACTTTGCGCAGGGCACTCGCGATCCTGGTGCTGCTTATCATCCTGACCATCATCGAGGAGGTGGTCGTCGGCCTGTTCCATCACCAGTCGGTCGCTGCATCGCTCGGCGAGCTGTTCGGGACGCGGCTGCAGGAGACGCTCGCTGGCTATCTGATCATGCTTCTGGTGCTGATCCCGTTCTTTGCTTTCCGCGTGCTCAGTGAGGCGCTGGGTGAAGGCCGGCTGGAGCGAATGTTCTTTGGCGCGTGGGAATCTGTGCCGCGCAGGTGACAGGCGGGATGGCTCCGGTGCGCGGCATGAGGCACGCAAGGCACGCGCCTGATCTGGCGTCAGCGCGGTCGAAGCCTCCTTCATCGCTCGG
>JBKPOG010000005.1:0-25455 GCA_046732975.1 Pseudomonadota bacterium | reverse complement strand
ACCACCATCACCGCGCGATCATCGGCATGTATGGCGGCGGTGAGGACAACATCTTCTGGCGCCGCCTGCCTGAAGACGCGAAAGGCCGTGTCGAGGCGGCGGGTGCGGCGTCGTTACGCCAGGGCGACGTCACAGTGCTCGGCCGCGACATCATTCATTCCGTGACCAATCCGTTGGACAAGGTGTCCTATGCGATCCATGTCTATGACGGCGATTTCCTCTCCGCCGAAGGAAAAAGCTGCTGGCATGCGGTGACTCTTTGCGAAATGCCCTATGACGCTGACGCGGTGTCGCCCGCCTTCGGTCAAGCGCTTACCAGCAGGTGAAGGGTGCTCGTAAGCGTGTGATCCTGTCATCTCCGAACTGAAGGCTTGCAAGGGCACACGTCCAAAGGCGCTTGCACCAGCGTTAGCGCGCGCGACCTCCTGAATCCTGGTGGTGTTTCACGCCGCCGCTCCGACCAAAAGACGGGGAGGTCAAGAAGCGGTTGGCGAGCCTGCCGCATGTCCTGTCAGACTATCCAAATCACTTCGAGTGGTGAAATTTGCGTATCGGTCTGGGAGACATGTCATGTTCACCTCCATCGCTGGCCGGACGGCCATTGTAACCGGTGCGAGCCGGGGAATAGGTCGGGGTATTGCCCTGAAGCTTGGCTCCGTCGGCTGCAACGTCCTGGTCATTTCGCGATCCGGCGAAGCAGCCGAACGCGTCGTGGGTGAGATCGAGGCTGCAGGAGGCACTGCAAGTGCCGCCGTGATCGACGTTGGCGCTCCCGATCAAGCCTTGCGCATGGCCGAAGTCGCCATCGAACGCTACGGCACCGTCGACATCCTGTGTGCGAATGCCGGGATATTCCCGGCCTCGAAGCTGGATAAGATGACGGCGCAGGAGTTCGACGCAGTAATTGGCACCAACCTGCGAGGCACCTTCCTGGCTGTGAAAGCCTGCCTTCCCGAGATGAAGTCGCGGCGAAAAGGCCGGATCGTTTTGACATCTTCGATCACCGGGCCGATGACCGGCTATCCCGCTGGGCGCATTATGGCGCGAGCAAAGCCGGGCAGCTTGGCTTCATGCGAACCGCTGCAATCGAACTTGCGCCATCGCACATCACGATCAACGCGGTGATGCCAGGCAACATCGCGACCGAGGGTCTGGTTGATCTGGGTTCGGAGTATACGGCGAAAATGCAAGGCTCAATCCCGATGGGGCGCCTCGGCACCGTCGGCGACATTGCAAACGCTGTCTTGTTCTTCGCGTCCGACGAAGCAGCCTACATAACCGGCCAGACGTTGATTATTGACGGCGGCCAGGTGTTGCCGGAGTCGCTGATGGCGCTGGAGGAAATGAACACCGCCTGAGACCGAACGGTGTTGGCTCTCCGCAACGCCGGCTGGCTGTTGGCAAATCTCAAGGAGACCGCGAAAACTCCGGCGCGTAAGGACAGTCAACGTCGTTGTCGCTTCGAACGCGCCTGCCGTTCCGCCTGGCCGCATGGATCAACGTTGCGCCGCGCTGCGAGGGCGCTTTTCGCACAGTCTGCAATTGTGCATAACTGATGCAGCTGGTTATTCGTTTCTCTCCGCGGTGACGATTAGCGCACTGGTCCGGCCCGTGACCGCTCCCTTGCCAAATTTCGCTTCAAACGCGCCTTCGACCGCGTTCGTGGCCTCCTCCAGTCGGCCAGGATGTTGGGTCTCGATGACTGTCCGGATGAGCGATCCGTGGACAGTGGCTAGGGCAGCCTCCCGTGCGGACGCCGCGGTGGCGGGCAGCATGACGCGTTCGACCTTGATCTGTTGAAACTGTGCGACGGCAAGGTCTTCTCGAAGCATCGTTTCTTCGTGGTATCCCGGATTGACCAACGATGCCGGGTCGCACCCCAACGTTGCGGCAACCACGTCGGCGGCAATAGCCAAAGGCGCGTCAGGCATCTTCTTCCAGTCGTCCCAGACAGCGAAAAGGTACCGCCCACGAGGTGTCAATACCCGGGCAGCTTCCCTGAACGCTGCCTGTTTGTCGGGGAAGAACATGACGCCGAATTGGCACACAACGAGCTCGAAACTGTCATTCGGGAAAGGCAGTCGCATGGCATCAGCCTGCTGCCATGTGATGCGGGACCCGGCGTATTTGGCGCGGGCACGGTCAATCATCGGCTGATTGAGATCAGTGGCCGTGATCGCTACCTCGGCCGGCAAAGCCTGCACCACCGCTTGACTGAGGATGCCGGTTCCTGCCGCTGTTTCCAGAATACTGCGCGGCTTGAGCGCCTGGACGCGGTCAGCGAGATATCCGGCGTAGGGCGCAAAGAGAAGCGGCACAAGATACCGATCATAGAGCTCCGCGTAGGTCGCCCTAAATGCCGCATCTGCATCTTCTGGCAATTTTCGTCCTCCCCAGCGACCGCTTTGCCAACGACCAGTCTAAGCGTCCGGCAAACGAGGAGTGGGCGCAAGCTGAACCGGCCCGCGTTGTGCAAATCTCAAGATTTTGGGACTTGGGGCAAAGGGCTCCAGTGTTCCGGCACAATGAGAAAGGCGAGCATGATCTCCTGATCGTCGACTATGCGGTTCAGATGGCCTCTTCCGATGACGTCCTCGAAAAAGATCATTGAACCAGCATCGAGCCGCCGCGTCTCGCCATCGGACACTTCGACGGCGATTGCACCACGTACGACGAGTACGAATTGCCGCGCCGGGGCAGGGTGCCAGCCACGAGCCATCGCTTGCGGTGTCGTCGTGACCAGCCGAAAGCTTTCGACAGGCATCGAGCTTGTCGACCGCATATCAGGTAGCCCTGGTGCCGACGGCATCATGGCCTCCGGAAGGTCCAGGTCTGCAAAGTGTGACCCTCCCAATTCGTCCGTCCAGACCCGGGGGATCATCATGGGTAGAATACTCTCCCCTCTTGCGCTGCCCGGAAATTCTCCTGCACTTGCTCCAGCGTCGCAATGCTCAGGCCTTCTTGTAGAAATCAAGATTTATGAACCAATCGAAGTCACGCCGCCGGTGAGTTGGGCTCCGCCGCACTACCTGTTATGCCAGTGCAACGACAAAGCCGGCGCGTGGAAAATGCACGCAAACCTCGCCGATCTCACGATCACTGCGTCGGATCACGATCTCATGGACGTCCGAGGTGACCAATTCACCGACGACCGGGTCGCGTCCGGTATCGTCCGGCGTGACGCTTACGGTCTGGCCAGGTTTCCGACCGTTGGGATCCCGCGGATCAACGGTCGCACTGGCGATCGATGTGGCATCCCTTGCTACATCAAGCGCTTGTTGCGCGCTCATTTTGCTTCGGCTGCCATGGCCGATAGCCGCAATGCGCTCAGCCCAAGTCAGGAGCCTCGGAAAGCCGATGAGCGGCGGCGCCGCCGATCCGAATTTCTGTCGCAAGAACCAAACCGGATGATAGGCGGCGAGATCGGCGAGACCAGCGGCAGGGCCTTGCAAGAACGAGCGCCCGTCAGCCAGCATCTGATCCAGCCAATCGAAATGCGCGCGCAGCTGATCAAGCAGGTTGGGAACCGCCGCCGCCATTGCGATGGGATCGATATTTCGACCGGAGAACTTGGCCCGGTCTTCGAAAAACCCCTCAGGCAACGCATCGGGTTTCTTCGCAAACAGGATGCCGGCAGCTGGGCTGAAGGTTGTCTTCTCGGCCCACCAGGCAAGCGCGTCGGCTGCGCCGTGGCCCGCGGGGTAAAAGCTCGGAGTGGGGTACCGGCGCTCGAGTTCGCGCATGATCAACTGGCTGTCGCAATAGATGTCTGCGCCAATCTGTAGAACCGGCGCCTTGCGATAGCCTCCCGTCAGCGCTGTCAGATTCGGTTTCGGCATGATGACGGGAACCTCGACCGATGCCCAGGGAAGGCCCTTGAGACCAAGCCCGGTCCGAACTTTCTCCGAATAGGGAGAAAGGTCGTAGTGGTGTAGGATGATGTCGGTCATGGGAGCGGCCCTTTAAGAAACTCAGACACGGCCCGCGCTACAGCTTCCGGCTGTTCCAACAGCAGAAAGTGCCCGGCATGGGGTAAATCGACGACCCGCACCCGCTCGCCCAGTTGCTCGCGCAGCGCATGCCCATTCCCCGGCGGAGCCGCTTCATCATCGAGGCCCTGGATCACGAGAAGGGGGGCAGTGCCGGCGCTCCACCAATGTTCAAGGGGCACGTCCCGGCTGGTCGCGAGATGCGCGATAAGGACCGCGGGCCAGCATTCGACCTGTTCCAGTACCTTGGGATCGGATGCTGGCGAGAGCCAGCGCGCGCCCAGAGTGGTGACGCAATCGCTGCCGTTCATCTTGGCTTGCGTCGCATTGCGAAAGCTCGTCCCGAGCGGTGTCGAAGGCCCGATAAGGCCACCCGCCGCAAGCAACGTAACGCTGCGAACCAGCGGTGGCTGATCGACTGCCAGACAGCGGGCGATCCGGTTGCCGAAAGCATGTCCGACCAGGTGCACCGTACCGCAGCCGATCGCCTTGATGACGTCAGCGACGTCACCGGCGAGATCGTGCAAAGTCGCGCCGTCGAGAGAACCGCGACTGCCTCCGACGCCGCGCATATTGATCGAGATCGTCTGGAACCCTCCGGCAACAAGCATGCTCGCCAGATGATCAAAATAGCCGATGCTACAGCCTGCAGTCGCAAGCAACACGACCGGTGCGCCCGAACCACGAAATGTGCATTCCAATCTCGCCTCACCGACGTCGATGCTTCGATGCTGCTGCAATCTCACCTCCCGCTTTTGCTGCTTGCGGAGCGCGACCTCCCCCGTCGCGCTGGTCATGTCCCCCTGCGACCACCCTAATTAGTGCCCAAGCTGCCTAAGGAGAGGGCGAGCACTGCCCTAACAGCTGCCGTGAGACGTAGCGGAAGGCCGCTGCTATTGCTGGCCAAAATCGGACTCCATCCCCAAAAGGGCATCGGTCCCAAGGAGCGACAGTGAGTATCATCCTGTCCATGTCGCTCGACTTTGCAGAATGCGACCGGGCGCGCCTGGCGCGAGATCCGGTCTATGACGGGCGGTTCTATACCGGCGTTCACACCACCGGTATTTACTGCCGTCCGGTCTGTCCGGTGCACCCCGCCCGGTCCGCCAATGTTTCATTCTTCGCGTCTGCCGCGGCGGCCGAAGCGGCGGGTTTCCGTCCCTGCCTGCGGTGCCGGCCTGAGACTGCTCCGTTCTGCAGCGCATGGATCGGCAGCAGGGCGACAGTTGAAAGAGCGCTGCGGCTTATCGTCGAGGACGGCGCCCTCGATGGGGAGGGGGCCACCATGGAACGCCTCGCTGTGCGCCTCGGTGTAGGGGCAAGGCAACTGACGCGGCTATTCGTCCGTCACCTGCAAGCAAGTCCTGCGAAGGTGGCCAGAACTGCACGGGTGCAGCGGGCCAAACGGCTCATCGACGAGACGAGCCTGCCGATGACCGAGATCGCGGTGCTGGCGGGCTTTGGCAGTCTACGCCGGTTCAACTCCGTCTTTGCCGAAGTCTACGGCAGACCGCCGACCGAAATTCGGCGCACACGGCGACCAGCCGCTAAAGAGGTGAAAACGATCAGGAGTGCTGCTAACCTGGAGAGCCCGGCACTCTAACGCGCTTGTTGAGAACGGGACGGGTCACAGTCCACGACGGTCCACCGGGAGCTAGAGGCTGACAGTCAGGACCTTTTCAACGCGGAACATTCCGGCACTAAAGCGAACTGGCAGAAAACCACCCACAGCCGACGGTGCAGAAATCAAGCAGACCGTGTGAAAACAGAATCGCAACGGATTCCGACTCGGCGTGCCGCACGATAGAATTATGCATGGCGCACCTCGTTGGCGAAGACCGCTGTCAAACTCTGCTTCTGCCGGAGCGCTGGATGACCATGTGGGGGTGGAGAACCCGGTTCGCTTCATCGACGCGTTCGTTGATCGGCTAGACTCACGACCGCAGGCTTCGGTCGGGTTCAGCCGCAGGAGACCGGGCGCCCAGGTTACGCGCCCGCTGATCTGCTGAAACTCTACATCTACGGCTACCTCAATCGGATCCGGTCCAGCCGACGGCTGGAAAGCGAGACCCACCGCAATGTCGAGGTGATCTGGTTGCTGCGGCACCTGAAGCCGGACTTCAAGACCATTGCCGACTTCCGCCGCGATAACCGCGAGGCGTTTCGCGCAGTGTTCCGCCAGTTCGTACTGCTCTGCCGTGAGATGGACCTGTTCGGCCGCGAATTGCTGGCGGTGGATGGTACCAGGATCAAGGCGGTCAACAACAAGGACCGCAACTTCACCCGCGCCTCCTTGCAGAACTTCATCGAGCTGGCCGACGCCAAGTTTGGCGACTATTTGCACCGGCTCGACCAGAGCGATGCCTGCGAAAGCAAGACAGGTGGTTCGCGGGTCAAGGATCTGGCTGAGAAGATCGCGGCGATCCGCGAGCGACGCACCCGCTGCAAAGACATGCTGGCGCAGCTGGACCGCACGGGGAAGGATCAAATCTCGCTGACTGACCCCGACAGCCGTGCGATGGCGGCGCATACCCGTGTTGGGGTGGGCTACAACGTTCAGGTTGCCGTTGATACGAAGCACAAGCTGATGGTTGAGCAGCAGGTCACCAACCAAGTCCTCGACATGGGTTTGCTGACGCAGACTGCGGAGGTGGCGAAGGAGATCCTCGGCGTCAAGACAATCGAAGCCGTGGCCGACAGGGGTTATTTCAAGATCGAGGACATTGAGTCCTGTGAGAAAGCCGGGATCACGCCTCACGTGCCGCGTCCACAGCGCGGTCCCTCGGTCGGGACTGTTCTGCAAGGATGAGTTCAGCTACGACGCAGACAGCGACAGTTATGTTTGCCCGGCCGGGCAGCGCCTTTATCCCTATTCATCTTCGATGCTGCGGGGCCTGACGAAGGTCAACTACGTCAACAAGCTTGCGTGCGACGATTGCAAAATCCGCTTGCAATGCACCGGCGGCAAATTCCGCACGGTCTCTCGGCTCGAGAACGAGGCGGTCTTGGATCGGATGCAGGCGCGTTTGGCGCAACGCCCCGATGTCCTCGCTCTCCGCCGCGAAACGGTCGAACACCCCTTTGGATCGATCAAGCAATGGATGAACCAGGGAGCGTTTCTGATGCGGGGCCTGGAGAAGGTTTGAGGCGAGTTCAGCCTGACTGCTCTCGCCTATAATCTCCGGCGGTCCTGAATATCGTTGGGTTCACCGAGCTAATGGCAGCAGTGGCGGCATGAACGGCTCTTGCGTGCCGCATGTTGCCGCCTGACATGCTATCGCCGAAACTATCGACGCGGAAGTCTTCCGAAAGACCGCGATCGCACCATACGTTTCCTACGATCGGTCTTGCGGACATCACGGCGCAGTTGGATTTCCACACGGTCTGCAAGAATTACGCAACGGGGGCGCAGCGCTCCCATACGAGCTCCAAACCGCCGCCCCGACCAAATAGACGGGAGATAGGGACCGCGATCATCCGTCTGGACCCGTCAAAGCGGATGTGGCGGATCTGGTCCTCCATCATTTCTGGGCTGGATGCTCCATCGACCCGGGTGACAAGCTTTGTTCCGTCAAAGGTATACCGGCCGCAGTAGGCCACGAAGGTGCGCTTGGCCTCTGGGGGAAGCGCCGTGCAGCCATCGCCGCCCACCACCATTATCCGTTCGGCATCGATGATGCCGACACCCATGGGGTGCGGACCGAGCGGCGATGGCACCTCTTGACCGGCATCATCGAATGCATGGGTCTCTACCAACTTCCAGACTCCGATAAGGCTCGGCATGGCGTTCCTCTCGACGATTACCAGCCACATTCTGTGCGGGAGAGATCCAAAGTGCCAGCCGCATGCGATGGGAATCTCACGACTTTCGCACCAGGCCTTGGGGAACTGCAATGTTGCGCTTTTTTGGTGCACGAGTCCGGTGCATAATCGCGCCATGAAATATGGCTACGCGCGGGTATCCATGGGCGGACGAAGACTTGACGCGCAAGTGCGACAACTGAGTAAGGCCGGATGCCGCCGCGTGTTTCCCGAGACGGCGAGCGGGCAAGACTGCCGCGCCCAACTGCGCCGGGCGATCCCGGCGCTTGAGCCCGGTGACGCGCTTACAGTGACACGGCTCGACGGCTAGCATGTTCGACCCACGACTTGTTTGATGCGCTCGCCGCCATCCCCGGCGAGGAGGCCGGTTTCCGCTCCCTTGCCGACGCATGGGCCGACACCCCCACCGCGCACGGGCGGTTAATGGTGACCCTCGGCGGATTGGCGGCGCTTGAACGCGAGCTAATCCGCGCGCGCACCTCAGAAGGACGGGCGCGGGCGAAGGCGAACAGCAAGAGCTTGGGCCGACCGCACAAGCTGAACCCGTACCGGCAAACGCGAGGCGATCAAACGCCGTGAAAATAGCGAGCAGATGCGCGAGATCGCCCGCAGTTTCAATCTGCATCACGCAACATTTCGAGGCTTAAGGCATGAATTTCGATGACGTTTATACCAACCTGCCCGCCGAACCGAAATTGGCGTTCGTCCAGTTAGAGGCAAAGTATCGCAGCGAACTGGAGGAAACGCGCCGCGAAGCCGACGAGAGAGCGAATCTTAATGCGTGTTACCTAACTTACATAAATCAGACTCTCGCTGCTGCCCGCGCCCTGTGTCTCGAGATATTCCTCGACTGGAAGGTTCCCAGGCATGAACACAACCTATGGGACGCATATAGAGATTTCAGTGCGGACGTGGAGCATTACCTTGTGCAGATTAAAGTGCAGCACGGCAGGAGAATAAGCGGTCACTCGGTGGCATTGGATACGCTCATTAAGCTCAAGTTGCACCACCACATAGACCAAATTCGAGAGATTGTGCTTAAGCTTGAAGTGCTACCCGCGAAGAAGGAAGCGTTGATCGCGAGGGTCACATCGCTCTCAGACGAGGTGGATCGAGACAGAACTCGGATCGAAGCCCTAGCCGCACTGACCTTAGAGGTAGGAACGACGACGGGGGAGGCGGCGCGGCGGCTTAAGCCGGTAAAGGGGATACTGGACACGGTCGCCAAACTGCTAGGCTATGCGAAGACGCAGAAAACGCACGGCCCAGCTTACCAGCGCCTCAGGAGCGAAAGCGTCTCGAACCGTCACGACCGCTGCCGTCAGGATCGTCCCCTGGCCCTTCATGGGAAAGAAGCGATCTCGACGACGAGATTCCGTTCTAGGGGTCTACATGGCACGGCCGGCTTGACGCATGCGAGATGTAGCGCAGCGTCGCCTGCAGCTACAACGTCAATCAGGCGACGATTTCTATGCTAACCGGGTGAGGGGTGCGGTGAAACAGCAGCGTCATTCGCGGAACCCGAATGCAATGTACCGACAGACGGAAGCAGAAATGGCAGCACATCGAGGAATCGGTGCGAAACATCGAAGGAATGTGCGGCCTCTTTGATGGCGGCAACGCATATATTGCATTTTCCTTGGCGGCCGAAACTCACAAGGTGCTCACTACGGGTCAGAATATAGCCTTATTTAGAGCGGGGATGCGCTTTCCCACGATTTCTTTTGAGTACAGCCCACGCAATCTGGCGGCCGAGCACAAGCTAATTATGGCCGAACAGCATGCCCATTCGGATCAAAATCCACCGCTCTATGTAGACTTCATCCCGATAAGCAGAGACGGTAGTTTTCCGATCAAGTGGGTGCCTTTTCGTGACTGGTGGAACAGGGACGTCATCTATCGGGCGAGCGCAGCCCCCCAGGAACCCCAGTCGGTCACATACCGACTGATGAGCGCTATCAGCTGCCAAAGAACAAGCGCAAGACCTTCTCGAGGCGTGAGTTGATCGAGACTATACGAAACAAGCTTGGCGCGCATCTAGACCGAGACATACCCGAAGAACTGAACCAGCTACAAAAGGCCCATGCATTTGGCATTAGCATCCGCGCAGCGATCGACGGGAAGACTCTGGACACCATAGATGGCACGATGCCTATGAAGACCGGCCCTGGTGCCGCAATGGTTCGGCAAATAGCTCACGAAGTGTTGGAAGCATTTCGGCCAAGAAGGCTGAATCCACCAACACTGCTGAGATAAGCTGTCACTGAAGTTCGCCTAGACGCCACCCGATGCGATAAAGGGTGTATCGGGTCGCGCCCACCGCTCCAGTGATCGTCGGCCCGGTCCGCCTCTGTTCGCCTAGGAGAGCATCCCCGCGTCCCCGCCCCGCACCCCACCAGCGCCCTCCGCACAAACCGCTTGCCACCCGGTCGCCCGATCAGTTAGAATAACTAGCGTGTATCGTGAGCAAGCGCCACCACCCCATCCTCTCGCCCCGCCGCAGCGCATCGCAACATTCCTGCGCGTCGTTCGCATCCTGCTAGGCTACGGCCGCCATCTCGCCGACACCGTCAACCACCGCGCCGCCGCACCCGGTTTCGCGACCATCGCCGCCTGCTTCGGCACCGCCAATCTCGCGCTGATTCTCGCCCGCCTGCATCGCGGCATCCTGCGCGCCGCCGCGCTGGAGCGTGTCCTGCTCGCCCGCGCCGCACGCGGCCGCGACATCCGGCTCGCCGCCTCCCGCAACCGCGCGGCCAACCGCCCGCCCGTCCCAGCAGACGCTGCCGGCCAACAAACCGCGCCGCCCACCCCGCGCCACGTTGCGCCAGCACCGTCACTCAGCCTCGGCCCCGATCATCCGGCCAATTTCCACACCCCCACCCTGGAGCAACTCGAAGCCCAGGTGCGCCGCCGTCCCTTGGGTCGCACCATCGTCGATATCTGCCTCGATCTCGCCGTCGTCCCCGGTCTTTGCACCGGCACATTTTGGAACGAGCTGTTCGACCTGGCCCGCTGCCACGGCGGCAGCATCGCTCGCCTCATGCAGGAGCGATGTCGCCGCGAGCAGGCCTTCAGCCACGAGCAGGACACTTATCCGACGCCGGCTCGGAACTGGTCCAACCCGGGGCGGCAGACGGTCCGCCAGGTGCTGGGCTTCTTCATCGGCGAGCACCCCGTCGCGCCATTCGCCCTATCGGCTCCGACCGCAGCGGCCACCGGCCCGCCCTGAACTCGGAGCGAGCATCAATCCCCGTCTGCGCAGAACAGTCCAGCGCAATCCCGCCGCGGATGCTGCGGGCGTATCGGCTGACGCGTTACCGCGCCGGCGGCGCCGAGATCCGCATCGGCCGCCGCGTGCCGGATGCACTTTTCGACCGCCTAGGAACCCGCACAGCAACACTGCTGACCGCCTGGAACCCATTCTCGCGCCATATGCCGACCGGCTGGAACCAACGCATGCAGCGGCAGCTTCGGCGCCATCTGCGGCGGCTCGTCGTCCTCGACGCAGAAGGGTCGCTGCATGACTGGCACGAAGCGATGCTGCTGGCAGGTGGACCACCGCAGCCGGCCATCCGCCTCGCTCGTCGGTTCCGCCAGAGCGCGGTGGTGGTGCTGCGGCGGGATGCAAAGGCGCAGCTTATACAATTGTAGCTACGCAGCTTCTCCTGCCGCCATCCTCGCCACAATGAACAGCCGATGGAACGGCAAGATGGTCGTGCCATCCGCACGCGGAGGGTAATACGATCGCACAGCATCGGCATAGGCCTGGCGGAACACGGACTTCCTTCCGTCGGCCAGCCGGTCCAGATAGGGGCGCAGGCTGCTGCCCGATGCCCATTCCATCACGGCGTTCTCACCCCGCAGCGCGTGCATATACGTTGTCTGCCACATCTCCAGTGATTGGACCTGCGGACGCAAAATATCCCAGTAGTCCGTCGCCGACAGGATGCCGGGCTGCGGGATCACATCACCCAACTCCTGCGACCATTCGCCAGAGGCCGCCAGCTGACGCGACACTTGATGCAACGGCGTCGCAAGCATATTCGGCATCTGAACCGCCAGCACGCCACCAGGGGCCAGAAACGACACCAGGCGCGGGAACAGCGTCGAATGCCGATCCACCCACTGCAACGCAGCGTTGGAGTAGATCAGGTCGAGCTTGTGATGCGGCTGCCATTGCAAGAAGTCGGCCCGCTCAAAAGTGCAATTCGGTGCCGCTCCGCGTGCCTTTTCGAGCATCGACTCTGAACCGTCGACCCCGACAATGTCTGCCTCAGAAAAGCGCTGTCGAAGTATCGCTGTCACGTTACCGGCGCCGCAGCCAAGGTCGACGACGTGCGCCGGCGCATTGAGCGGGATCTGCGCCAGCAGATCGAGCGCCGGGCGCAGCCGCTCGTTCCCGAAACGGAGATACTGCGCGGGATCCCAGGTCGCGGCAGATCGTGCCATTTCAGCGCCTCGGCTGATGTTTCAACATCAACGCCTATACGTCGGCGGCCGTTGCAGCAGCGACGCGAGCGCCGTTCCCTCCCGACTCAGTTTGCTGCGTCAAGTCGACCAGGCGCAGCGTGAGGCGAAATGTTGTGCCGGTGTCACCGGTCTCAACCAACGCGATTTCGCCACCATGCGCCACCATCAGGTCACGGGCGATCGCTAGGCCCAATCCCGTCCCGTCCCGGCGGGTACTGCCGGCGAATGGGCGGAACAATTCGGCGCGCACCGGCTCCGGCAGGCCCGGGCCATCGTCGGCAATATCGATAGCAAGGGCGGTGCCGGCATGCTGGGCCGAGATACGGACGGTGCGCGCGCCGGCTTCGGCGGCATTGCGCAGCAGGTTGGCCAACACACGAAACAGTTCCATGCGATCGGCCCGTACCTGGATCGCGGCATCGATGGCATTGTTGACATGCAGGCTACTGCGCAGAGGCCGCGCGGTCTCGGCGGCTTCGTTCACCAGGGCAGCGAGCGCGACAGGGGCAAATTGCAGCGGTGGCGGTCCTTCGCGCGCATATTCCAGCGTTCGCCGCACCAGATCGGCGGCACGGTCGACAGCCTGCGCCAGCACCTCGCCTGCCCGGCGGACGCGAGGGTCAGCATGGATCTGCAGCCGCTCCGCCGATAATAGCGCCGGTGTGAGTATGCCGCGAAGATCGTGGCTTACTTTCGCAACGACCGTGCCCAGCCCGGCGAGCCGGGCATTGCGCCACAACGCTGTGCGCAACTCATGCTGCATCGCAGCCAACTCGCGCCCGGCGACCGCCATTTCGTCGTCCGGCAGTATGGTGACATCGCTCGGGTTCAGCGGTGTCGTGTGCTCCGGGTCGGCGCGAAATGCGGCGATGCTGCCAGTGATCCGCCGCATCGGACGGACGAGTAGAAGCAGCACAGCCAGATAGACCAGCCCGCCGGTGATGCCCGCAATCAATAGCGACAGCACGACGAAGTCGGCAGCGGATTGCCGGAGGCTACGGTTCAGAGCCCTCTCATACAGCCACTGCTCAACCGTTGCCTCCTGAGGCAAAGGACTATGGCCGATCACCAGCAGTAGGCGGTTACGCGGCAGAACGATTGCGCGCAGGGCGCGACGAACGCCGACCCATGTATCTTCCTCCCGCAAATCGATGGTGGCATCCGCCTGGGTATCGACCTGGCCCATCGCCAGCGCATGGCCGTCGTGGCTGATCAGGCGGATTGCCTCGCTATCGGCTAGAAGCAGGAGTTCGGCCTGCATCGGTGGCTGCAATCTTTGCCCCGCCACGGCCGCGATCGCCGCATCGTCGATGCGCTCGAAAAGCCAGTTGCGACGCTCGTGCGCGATATAGGGCAGGAAGACGACGACTTCGCTCAGGAGCACGGCAAGTGTCGTCAGCAGCCAAAGACGGGCCGACAGGCTCCGCCGTGGTTTCACGCGCGGCGGTCCGGCGTGTGCTGCCATCATGCGATCAAATTTGGGTGGGGCAGCGGTTTACGGCAACCTTGCCAGGAACTGAACAATACGCTTGGTGCGTGGCGAGAACAGGCGTGACAGGAATAGCGACCCCGCGGCGCGCTTTCCCGCCTCGGAGCGGGTCGGATAGGGCAGGATCTGCGAAGCCAGGGTGCTCAGCTTTACCCGCTGAGAGATCGCCAGGCTCCACAGCCCGATCATCTCACCGGCATTCGGTGCCAGGATGCCCGCACCCAGCAAGCGGCCGCGGGATACGATCAGCTTGACCAATCCCGTCGCATCGGCCTCCGCAACCGCGCGGTCGTTTTCGGCCAGTGGCGAGCGCAATACCGAGATACTGTGGCCAGCGGCGCTTGCTTCGGCTTCCGTCATGCCCGCCTGCGCCAGCTCTGGCCGGGTATAGGTGACCCGCGGCAGGGCCGCATAGTTCACCCGAGCAGGTAGACGGAACAGCGCACGACGTATGACGATGCCGGCGTGATAAGAGCCGACATGGGTGAAGGCGCGCGGACCGATGCCGTGCGGGGCAGCGATGTCACCGACCGCGTAGACGCGATGGTTGGTCAGACTGCGCAGGCCGGCGTCGGTAACCACGCCATCATGGCTGGCACGCACGTTGCCTGCGGCCAGTTCGAGATCTGCCAGGTTTGGGCGCCGGCCGACGGCGACGAGCAGGTGCGTGCCAGCGATCCGTGTACCGTCCGAGAGTATGAGGGTAGGGCCCGACTCGACGGCGGTAACCGTTGTCCGCTCCAGCAGCGTGATGCCGCGAGCAGTGAGGCAGGCCCGCAGCCCTTCGACCAATTCGGGGTCTTCCTTTCCGGCGATCGCCGCAGCCTCGATGACGGTGACGCGGCAGCCGAGACCGGCGAAGGCATCGGCCATTTCCAGGCCGATCGGGCCGCCGCCCAGGATCAGCAGATGGTCCGGGCGTTCGGTGAGATCGAAGATCGACGTATTGGTCAGATGCGGAACCTGAGCGAGGCCGGGTATGGATGGCACGGCCGGGCTGCTGCCCGCAGCAATGACCATGCGCCGCGCGGTAATCCGGCGCCCGTCCACCATCAGTGCGTCGGGTGCGACGAAGCGCGCCTCTCCACGCATCACCTCGGCACCAAGGGCGCGGAAGCGCGCCTCGGAATCGTTAGGTGCAATGGCGGCGATCGCACCATGGACGTGAGCGTGCACCGCTGACCAATCTATTTCCGGCGCGGGCAGGCGGATCCCAAGGCGGCCGGCGGTGCGGGCCGTCAGCGCGGCGTATGAGGCGGCCAGCAGCGCCTTGCTGGGCACGCAACCGAAGTTCAAGCAGTCGCCGCCCATCCGGTGGCGCTCGATCAGCGCAACGCGCAGACCCAATTGGGCGGCGACCGCGGTGACTGACAGGCCGGCGGCACCTGCGCCGATCACCGCAAGGTCGAAGTCAGGCATCCGAGCGCTTCCATCGGCGCCAAGCCACCGGCAGCAGCGACAACACTGCCAGAGCTACAAGTGGGCCAAGGATGCGCGGCGAGAAAATGACGGAAAAGTCGGGCTGGTCTCCGGCTGCCAACGTCTCGCCGAGACCGTCGCCGATCGAGGCGAATACGAAAGTGGCCGGAATGACCCCGATGACTGTCGCGGCCCCATAGGGCAACAGACGCATGCCGCTCAATGCGGCGGCGAGGTTCACCAACCAGAACGGGAATGCTGGTACCAGGCGTATGGCAAGCAGGTAACTGAAGCCATCCCGATGCAGGCTGGTCCGGATCGCGTCCAGGAAGCGGCTCCGGCGCGCGGCAATTGCATCGGCGAGATGGTAGCGGACCGCGAGGAACAGCGCGATTGCACCGGCGGATGAGCCGATGACGGCCAACAACCCTCCCGAAAGCGTCCCGAACAGGAGGCCGCCGGCAACTGTGAGTACGGCGGACTCGGGCAACGACAGCAAAACCGCAGCGGCATACAGCAGCAGGTAACCGAGTGGAGCCAGGATCGGATGGCTGGCGACCCAACCCGCGAGGGCGGCCTGGTTGCGCGCAAGCGTTGCCCAGTTGATATGCTCTGACGCGCCGACAATCCAAGCGACGGCGAGCATGGCCAACAGGACAACGACCCAGAATCGGCGCAGAAGCTGCATACTCAATCATGTAGAGAATTTCCCCTCGCTGTCTCATGACAATCGAACCGCGTGACCGACAGTTGAGTCGGAAATGCATGGTCCTAAGGATCAGAGTGGGAAAGATGCGTCTATAGGAAATTAAACCCACTGCGTGCTGCCATTGAGCAGCGGGGTCCTGTGGCGCGATTGACGACGTATGGCCGCGCCCCCTATAAGCCGCGGCCTGCGCAAGGACGCCACGTGTGGCGCCCCGGCCCGCTCGTGCGGCGCAGCGACGCACCATCGGAGAACCGACCGTGAAGCGTACCTATCAACCGTCGAAGCTGGTCCGCAAGCGGCGGCACGGGTTTCGCGCCCGAATGGCGACAGTCGGAGGCCGCAAGGTGCTGGCCAACCGGCGGGCCAAGGGGCGCAAGCGCCTTTCGGCCTGACCTAGAGGCTCGCGTTTGGCTGCGCCCGGCCGCCTGAAGCGCCGCGCCGAGTTCCTTCGTATCGCCGCGAAGGGGCGGAAAGCGGCGATGCCCGGCGTTGTACTGCAGGCCTTGCCGCGGCAAAACCAGGATCCAGCGCGGCTCGGCTTTACCGTGACGAAGAAGATCGGCAACGCTGTGACTCGCAATCGGACCCGCCGGCGCCTGAAGGAAGCCGCAAGGTTGGTGCTGGCCGGATCTCCTGTGTCGGGCGTCGACCTCGTGCTGATCGGCCGCGAGGCGACGCGCAAGCGCGGCTTTGCTGAACTGCAGGAGGATGTGCGCCGCGCACTGGCGAAGGCTGGCGTTGCATGACGCCCATCGCTCACGTCGCGGTCGGGGCAATACGCGCGTATCAGTGGACCATCCGTCCGTTGATCGGCGCCAATTGCCGGTTCTTCCCGAGCTGTAGCGACTACGCCGTTGACGCAATCCGATGCCATGGAACACTGCGTGGCAGCGGCTTGGCATCAAGACGCATTCTGCGCTGCAACCCGTGGCACGAAGGCGGCTACGACCCGGTGCCAGGCTGCGACTGCGGAACAGGAAACTGATGGATCAGAAGCGCCTTTTCCTTGCGATCGCGATATCGGTCGGCATCCTCCTGGTCTTCCAGGTGTTGATCGCGCCGCATATGCCGCAGCCGCCGCACTCGGCAACGCCCCCGCAGCAACAGACGGCGAACCACAATACGGAGGCGACGCCTGCACAAGGCTCGCCCGGCGCTTCAGCGCCGGCGGCGGCACAGACGGTACCCAAGGAGGTGCCGCGGGTGAAGATTGCGGCGCATCGGGTGAGCGGGTCGATCAGCCTGCTGGGCGCGCGGCTGGATGATCTGGTGCTGACCGACTATCGCGAAACGCTGGCGCCGAACTCTCCCAAAGTACGGCTGCTGGAGCCGCGGTCGGATGCGCAGCCCTACTATGTCCAGTACGGGTGGAGCGCCGGGCCCGGCGAGCAGGTGAAGCTGCCGGACAACGACACAATTTGGGTGGCCTCGAGCGATACGCTCAGCGCGGGCCATCCGGTTACGCTGTCGTGGAACAATGGCGCTGGCCTGACCTTCCAAATCATCTTTTCCGTCGATGACGACTACATGTTCAATGTGCAGCAGTCGGTGCGGAACACGACAGACGCACCGGTGAAGCTGTTCCCCTGGGCGCGGGTGCGGCGCGACTACACCCCCGAGGTCTCTGGTTATTACATCCTGTTCGAAGGGCTTCTCGGCGTGGTGAACAACACGCTGCAGGAGATGACCTATGCCACTGCGCGGAGCGACGCCGAGAAGGCAAAGTCCAACCTCGCCTACACCGCGGCATCAGAGGGTGGCTGGGCGGGGATCACCGACAAGTATTGGCTGACAGCACTGATCCCCACGCAGTCGGTGCCGTCCACCGTGAACTTCACCTTCGTCAAAGAGGATGGCGACCACTATCAGGTGGACTACATTACGCAGCAGCCGCAAACAATCGGCACGCACGGCGACACGATGTGGGAGTCGCATGTATTCGCCGGCGCGAAGATCGTGTCACTGCTGCAGGATTACGAGTCGCGGCTGCACATTCCCCGGTTCGACTACGCGGTAGACTGGGGCTACTTCTGGTTCCTGACGCGGCCAATCTTCGCGGCGATTGATTGGCTCAACGGTATATTGGGGAATTTCGGCTTGGCCATCATGGCGTTCACCCTTGGGGTGAAGCTGCTGTTCTTCCCGCTGGCGAACTACTCGTATCGCTCGATGAGCAAGATGAAGCTGCTGGCGCCCAAGATGCAGGCGCTGCGCGAGCGGTTCAAAGACGAACCGCAGCGAATGCAGCAGGAAATGATGGCTATGTACCGGACCGAGAAGGTGAATCCGGCGTCGGGCTGCCTGCCGATGGTGGTGCAGATCCCGGTATTCTTCTCGCTCTACAAGGTGATTTTCGTCACCATCGAGATGCGGCAGGCGCCTTTCTTCGGCTGGATCCGCGACCTGTCAGCGGTCGACCCGACCAACATCTTCAATCTGTTTGGGCTGATCCCGTTCGATCCGACGACGATCTCGCCATTCCTGCACCTGGGTGCCTGGCCGCTGATCATGGGCTTGACGATGTTCCTGCAGCAGAAGCTGAATCCACCACCGCCCGATCCAATGCAGGCGCGCATGTTCCAGTTCATGCCGGTGATCTTCACCTTCATGCTGGCGCGCTTTCCGGCGGGACTCGTGATCTACTGGAGCTGGAACAACCTGCTATCGATTGCACAGCAATGGCTGATCATGCGGCGGACGCACTTGGCGAGACCGGGACTAGCGCGGACCTGATGGAAGCCGGCCGCCGGCTGTTCGCAGCCGAGTGCCGGTTCGTCTATGCGGCGCAGCGGCTCGATCAGCTGCCCCCCGCGTCAGGCCCCGAGGTGGCGTTTGCCGGTCGATCGAACGTGGGCAAGTCGTCGCTGCTGAACGCATTGACCGGCCGGCGCGCGCTCGCACGGGTCTCGGCGGAGCCGGGGCGGACGCGCCAGCTCAACTTTTTCGATCTTGGCGGACGGCTGATCCTGGTGGACATGCCGGGGTACGGTTATGCGCGAGCCGGGAAGGCCGTTAAGCAGGATTGGCAGGGGCTGATGTTCGACTACCTTCGCGGGCGGGCGCCACTGCGAAGGGTGATGCTGCTGCTCGATGCACGGATCGAAGTGAAGCAGGCGGATCGTGCGGTGATGGATCTGCTGGATCGGGCTGCGGTGACGTTCCAGCTGGTGCTCACCAAGATCGACGGAATCAAGCCGGCAGAATTGGCCAGCAAACAGGCGGTGGCAGTGGCGCTTGCGCGCGCGCACCCGGCGGCGCACCCCGACGTGCTGTTGACGAGCAGCGAAACGAGTGAGGGAATTGCCGAGTTGCGGGCCGCTATCGCGGAACTTGCGGAGTCCTGAGACGAGAAAAGGGCCGGCGAGTGCCGGCCCTTCGCGTGTCTTTTCTATCTGCCGTATCAAGCGGCCTTGACGGCCTCCTGGCTGTCATTGGCGACGGCCTTCGGTGAGTCAGAGCCGATCTCGATCCGACGCGGCTTCAAAGCCTCGGGGACGACTCGCTTCAGCCCGACGTGCAGCAAGCCGTTCTGCAGGTCAGCGCCGTCAACCACGATGTGGTCAGCGAGCACGAAGCGGCGCTCGAAAGCGCGGCCGGCGATGCCGCGATACAGCATCTCGCCCTTCTGCCCGTCGCCGTTCACCTTGCCGGACACCACCAGGGTGTTCTCCTTCACGACAAGTTCCAGATCCTCGGGCCGGAAACCAGCGACTGCCATCGTGAGGCGGTAGGTGTCATCGCCGGTCTTCTGGATGTTGTAGGGAGGGTAGCTCGATGCGTCTGTGCTGGACGCGGCCGTGTCCATCAGACGGGCCAACCGATCGAAACCGATCGCGGTACGAAATAACGGAGCAAAATCGAAAGTAGTCATGGGGTACCTCCTGCTTCAGCAAGGTCACGGTGCTTTGGCCGCCCATCCGGGCCGGCCCGCTTCAGTCCTCGAAACCCCATTCGGGCGTTCCGAACACTACTGAAATAGCAAGCGCCGGTCCCCGTTCAAGAGGAGCGGCGCGCGGTAAAATACGCAGAGCGGAGCGGGCTACTTCTTCAGCCCTAGACCCGCGAATTTCTTGTTGAACTTAGCCACCTGCCCACCGCTGTCGATGATGCGGTGCTGGCCAGTCCAGGCGGGATGCGACTTCGGATCGATGTCAAGCCGTAGCGTGTCGCCTTCCTTGCCGTAGCAGGACCGAGTCTTGAACTGCGTACCATCGGTCATGACAACGTTGATCTCGTGATAGGCGGGATGAATGCCCGGCTTCATGGCGCTGCTCCTGGTCTCCGGCGCGGCATATAGCGCCGGCAACCTGCGAAGGCCAGAGGCGATGGGTTCCAAGGGCTGCGCCCTTGGCGGGGATTTCAAGGGGCAGAGCCCCTTGATCGTCTACTGCGTCGCAGCGTGGTGGTGACGGGCCTCGGCCCGGGCCGAGCGGAACGGGAACACGCGGTCGGCGTCTGCCTTCTGCTGTTCGCACATTGAAGGCAGGGACCAGCTTTTGCGTCTGCTGCGCGCGTTGTTCTTCGATCTCTGCACAGGATTGCATGTTCTGCACAGCAGACATGGAGCCGAATTTTCGGCGCGCTGTCGATACAGGGGTTCCATCTCCTTCGCGTTGTCGCGCATCACCTGCGCGAACTGGTCCCATTGGATGGCGGGGAATTGTGGTGGCGATTCAGCCGAGTGTGGCGCGCCAGTATTGCGGTGGCAACTCTGGCTTGACGCCCAGTTGCCTGGCCGCGCGCAGCGGCCAAGCTGGATCCGCCAACAGGGCGCGCGCGATGAACACAAGATCGGCGCGTTGATTGGCGACGATTTCCTCGGCATGTGTCGGTTCGGTGATCAAGCCAACAGCGCCAGTGGCGATGCCTGCATCTCGGCGGATACGATCGGCGAACGGCACCTGGTAGCCGGGATGCGCTGGAATACGCACTTCGGGTGAAATCCCGCCGGACGAGCAGTCGATCAGGTCGACGTCGCCGCGCGCAGCGAGCTTGCGGCAAAGCGCCACTGCATCATCAAGTGTTAGGCCGCCATGCAGGTAGTCGGTGCAGGAAAGGCGGACGAACAGCGGCAGATCAGCTGGCCACTCGGAGCGCACTGCGTCGATCGCGTCGATCGTCTGCATCAGGAAGCGGCTGCGTCCTTCCAGGTCACCGCCATAGCCGTCATTGCGGCGGTTCGAGATCGGCGAGAGGAAGGAGTGCAGCAGGTAGCCGTGCGCGGCGTGGATCTCGACCACCCGCATGCCGGCCTCGCGCGCCATTCGGGCCGCGTTGGCAAACTCGCCGGCGATGTCGGCAATCTCGTCCGCGGTCAGCGCATGCGGATCAACCGCGCCCGAATGGAAGGGGATCGGGCTGGGCGCAAGGGGAACCCAGCCGCCATCGTGGGGTGCAATCGGCTTGCTGCCTTCCCAGGTGCGCGTCGTGCTGGCCTTGCGTCCGGCATGAGCGAGTTGAATGCCCGGCACGGCGCCGCCGCGGCTGATGATTGCGGCGAGCCGCGTCAGCAGAGCCTCATGTTGTGCAGACCACAGGCCGAGACAGTGGGGCGTGATGCGGCCGACGGCAGAGACGTGGCTAGCCTCGGTGAAAACGATGCCGGCGCCCCCCATCGCCCGCGCGCCGAGGTGTTGGACGTGCCAGTCGTCACCGAGCCCGTCGGTGGCGGAATACTGGCACATGGGCGAGACGACAATGCGGTTGCGCGCGGTGACGCAGCGGAAGGTGATGGGCTGGAACAGCAGTGGCGTGGACATGCGGTCGCTGCCCTTCAATCCACGTCGGCGGCCATGCCCTTGTCCGCCAGCTCGCGTCGCGCGCTATCGTTCTTGTCCAGCGACATTCCCATACCGCGCAGCACATGCGGCGCCTTGGTGAACTGGATTTTGTCGTACTGCACCACCTCGATGCGGTTGCCCCAGGGATCGAGAAAGTCGAGGAACCGGCCGTCGAGCAGTTCGCCACCGGCTTCCTCGACCAGCCGGCGAATGTCGCTGCGGTCGTCCACCACGATGCCGACGTGGCGGGGACTGTCTCGATGTGGCGCATCCGTCTGCGTCAGGTTGATGAACTGGTCGCCCATATCGATGAAAGCCTGACGTGGTCCCTTGCCGCGCAGCTTGAAGTCGAAGATGCGGCCGTAGAAGGCCAGCGCCTCCTCGATGTCGCCCACTTCAAGGGCGATGTGGTTCATGCCGACGAGTTTGGGCTTGGCCATGGTTCCGTTCCTCTCGCAGGGATTGCGGTTAGATGGTTGCGGGGCAGTTGGTTGCCCAGGGGCTTATCGCACGGCGCCGGGGATTGCCTCGCTTCGCCCGCAATGAGAGGGTTGGGGCACGCCGACCAGAAGGAAACGATCATGAGCGCAGCGTTCGATCTGACAACATGCTTTGCCAGTGGGCTGCCAGATCCAGGACCGCGCTTCCCCGGATTTCCCAAATACAACTTCGTCGGCGGCCATAACGATCCCGAGCGAATTCCGATCGAAGGGTTGATCGAGGCAACCGCGTCGGTATTGCGGCGCGAGGGCTCGAAGCTGGCTATGTACAACCTGGCGCAGGGTCCACAGGGCTTCATCGGTCTGCGCGAGATGATCGCCGCCAAGCTGAACCGTCATCGTGGCATGCGGATCACGCGCGACGAGGTGCTGATCACCACCGGCTCGGGGCAAGGCATCGACATGATCAGCCGGATGTTCGTCAATCCGGGCGACACGGTGATCCTGGAGGAGTTCTGCTACGCGGGTGCCATCAATCGCTTCAAACGGGTCGGCGCGAACATCATTGGTATTCCGCTGGACGAGCAGGGAATGCGAATGGACGTGCTGGCATCGACGCTGGAGGAGCTGAAGCGCAAGGGTCTGACGCCGAAATACATCTACACGATTCCGACCATTCAAAATCCGACCGGCAGCATCCTGCCGATGGAACGTCGCCAGCAGATGCTGACGCTGGCACGCCAGTACGGCGTGCCGATTTTCGAGGACGAATGCTACGCCGACCTGGTGTGGGCCGGCAGCGCGCCGCCATCGCTGTATTCCATGGATCCCAAGCAGGTGGTGCATATCGGCTCGTTCTCTAAGACGCTCGCGCCGGCATTGCGCGTAGGTTACGCCGTGTCGGAGTGGCCGGTGCTGTCGCGCATGATCGCGTGCAAGACCGACAGCGGCACTGGAGCGCTGGATCAGATGATTGTCGCAGAGTTCTTCGGCAAACACTTCGACGACCATGTGCCGGCGCTCACCGCGGTGCTGAAGGACAAGCTGGACTGCATGGTGGAAGCGGTGGAGCGCGAATTCGGCACCAGCGCCGAGATGTGGAAGCCGGAAGGCGGCATCTTCCTGTGGTTGAAGCTGCCGGATAGCGTCGATGTTCGGAAGCTGGTGAAACCGGCGGCCGATGCGGGCATCCAGTTCAATCCCGGGCCGGAGTGGGTGTGCAATCCGGAGCCGGCGAAGTCGTATATGCGTCTGTGTTTCGCGCTGGCGTCGAAGGAGGTGATCCGCGAAGGCGTCGCCGCTTTGGCTGAGGTCTGTTATCAGCAGACCGGCATCCCGGTGCGCAGCGCGAACGTGCAGCGTCGGTCGGCCTGAGCCATGGCTACTGAGCTGATCGTGAATGACCGGGCGGTGCAGGTCAGCGTGCCTAGCGATACGCCGCTGCTCGATGTCCTGCGCAATCAGCTCGACTTGAAAGGCGCGCGCTACGGCTGCGGGCTGGAGCAGTGCGGCAGCTGCATGGTGCTGCTCGATGGCGAACCGATCTACGCCTGTTCGCGCGAGGTCGGCACCGCTGCCGGGGGACGTATCACGACGATCGAAGGGTTGGGCACAGCAGAACAGCCGCATCCGCTGCAGCAGGCGTTTCTCGATGAGCAGGCCGGACAGTGCGGCTATTGTCTGTCCGGCATCATCCTGCGCGCCAAGGCGCTGCTCGACCACAATCCGTCTCCGACGCGGGGCGAGATTGCGCGCGCGCTGGACAAGAATCTCTGTCGCTGCGGGGCGCATCCGCGCATCCTGCGGGCGGTGGAGAAAGCTGCTGCCATGCTGCGGGAAGGAAATGGAGCATGAGCGACACGCTGCCGCTGTCGATCCAGAATAACCGCCGCATGGAGAAGTGGATCCGTTTTGAACCGGACCGCACCGTGCGGCTCGCGGTCGGCAAGGTGGAACTCGGCCAGGGCAACGTCACCGCACTGGCGCAGATCGCTGCTGACGAGTTGGACGTCGATCTTGCGCGCATCTCGGTGCTGTCCGGCGATACCGAAGACGCGCCGGATGAAGGTCAGACCACATCGAGCCAGTCGATCGAGGTATCAGGACGTTCGGTGCGACTGGTCTCGGCGGAATTGCGTGCGCGAGTATTGGATCGCCTGGCACGGCGGTTGAATTGCAGTCCGACCGAACTCACCGTCGATGACGGTGTGTTTCGCCGCGGCGATGCGCCGACCGGTCATGATTATTGGAATTTCTTTGCGCCCGAAGACTTCACAGACGAGATCGCAGGAACGGCGACGCCGAAGCCGCACGCCGACTATCGTTACGTCGGGAAGCCGACGCCGCGGCGTGATCTGCCGGCGAAGGTAACGGGCGCAGCGTTCATCCACGACATGGTGCGACCGGACATGCTGCACGCGCGCATGCTGCGCCAGCCTTGTCGTGGTGCACGACTTGCGGCCCTGGATGAGGCGGCACTGCGACGGGCAGAACGTGGTGAGTTTCGCGTCGTGCGCGTCGGCGATTTGGTCGCGTTCGTCGGCAGCGATGAGACGGTGGTGCAGCGTGCCGCGGCAGTGGCGCCTTTGCACGCGAGGTGGGACAACGTTACGCCGATCACGCCTGAGCAGCAGGAAGCGGCGTGGTTGGTGGGCCAGCCATCGCATGACCGCGTGCTCGGGACTGAGGCGCCACCGCTCACGACGAATGTTGTGAGCGCCAGCTACTCGCGGCCCTATATCGCGCATGCGTCGATCGCGCCGTCCTGTGCGTTGGCAGAATACCGCAACGGGCATCTCTCCGTGTGGTCGCACACCCAGGGTGTCTATCCGCTGCGCGCCGCACTGGCGAATGTGCTGGGGTTGTCGCAGGAGGCGATTACCGTGCGACACGCGCATGGAGCCGGCTGCTACGGCCACAACGGTGCGGACGATGTCGCAGTCGATGCCGCAGTGATCGCGTTGCAGATCCCGGATCAGTGCATCCGCGTGCAATGGCGCCGCGAGGAGGAATTCGGTTTTGAGCCGGTCGGGCCGGCGATGCATGTCACGTTGCGCGCGGCGCTGGACGATGCCGGAAAGCCGCAGGACTGGACTGCGGAAATCTGGTCGGCAACGCACGTGCAGCGGCCCTCCAGCGGCGGCAACATGCTGACGCACGAGGCATTGCCGACCCCGCCTCCCGACCCACGACCGACCGATCCGCCAGAGGCGAATGGTGGTGGCGGCACGCGCAACGCGTTCGTGCTGTATGACGTGCCGGTAAAGCGGGTGCTGCATCATTTGGTCTTGCGCGCACCGGTGCGCACCTCGGCGCTGCGTGGCCTTGGCGCGTT
>JBKPOG010000004.1:0-31217 GCA_046732975.1 Pseudomonadota bacterium | reverse complement strand
ACCCGGCAGACCTCTGCTATCCTTCCCCATGGTGTAATCTCCATCGGCGTCTCACTGCCGAGTCTGGCTCGTTGCACAAGCCGGAGATTACACCACCCGCAATTTCAACCACTTTCGCGACGGGACCCGCTGGGACGGGCGACTTCAATGGTGACGGCAAAACCGACATTCTTTGGCGGAATGTTGACGGTACAGCCGCGATTTGGTTGATGAATGGCACCACCTTCATAGGAGGTGGGGCTCTGCCGAATATCGGCCCCTCCACTCTCTGGGCAGTTGCCGGCACGGGCGACTTCAATGGCGACGGCAAGTCCGACATTCTCTGGCAGAACGCGGATGGTACGCCGGCCATCTGGTTCATGAACGGCAGCACGTTCATCGGAGGCGGCACAGCAGGGCCGCCCCTTCCTGAGTGGCATGTCGCTGGAACTGGTGATTTCAACGGCGACGGCCACGCGGACATTCTTTGGCAAACAGATGACGAAAGGACACTGTCGCTGTGGCTGATGAACGGTACCAATTTTATCGGAGGCGGAGCAGTTCCTGATCCCGGACCGCCCTGGCACGTGGTCAGAACCGGTGGCGACTTCAACGGTGACGGCAAGTCTGACATTTTCTGGGGAAACAGCGACAACCGCACGTCGGCGATTTGGTTGATGGATGGTAATAACTTCATAGGAGGGGGCGGGCTACCAGACCCCGGACCGGGGTGGCTTGTTGTCGGAACCGGCACTGCCCATGCCGGCGCTGCCCGTACCGGCGACTTCAATGGTGACGGCAAGTCCGACCTTCTTTGGCAGAACGTTGATGGTAATCCCGCGATCTGGTTCATGAACGGCAGCACGTTTATTGGGGGAGGAGCCGCAGACCCCCCTGATAACGCACTTCCTGTAACTTCGGCGACCCTCGGTAGTCCCACCAATATGCAATTCGTCGGGGATCCAACCGCTCCCGCGCTGACGGCTACGTCTGGGAGTGACGAGTTTGACCTCACGTCCAATGCGGCTGCAGCTTACTCCATCAGCGGTTTTAATCCGAGCCAAGATCTCGTTGACCTCAGCACGTCAAAGATCGCTGACTTTGCGGATCTGCAAGCGCATAGCACAGCATTAGGCAATAGTACGCTGATAGCGCTGGGCAGTGACAGCTCTCTTTTGATCCAAGGTATCCCGCCCGCCGACTTGGATAGTCCGAACTTCAGATTCGTATAGCTGCGCAAGCTTGTAGACGCATCGCAGGTCCGGCACATGGGCCCGTCCAGAAGCCGCAGCGAATGAGCGGTCGACCTCGGTCTTGGAATACGGGTCGTTGCGAGAGCGACGGCTTGCCGTGCCTCCCAGGCGTTTGAAGGGGGTGACTAAAGAGTGAACCGCAGCGGAGGGTTGTATGCCACTGCAATGTCGCCCCATCTCGCCTGAATTCGCCGCCGAGCTTTCCGGACCCGACCTCGCGGCGCCAATCGATGATGCGACTCTGGATGCAATCTGGTCCGCAATCGATCGGTATGCCGCGGTGATCTTCGGCGACCAGCGCCTGACCGATGCCCAATTGCGCGATTTCGCCGCCCGCTTTGGCCCGCTGGAGATTGGCCGTGCAGCAGCCCGGCCCGGGCGCCGCCGGCTGGCAATCCCGCAGATCGGCGACATTTCCAACCTGGACGAAAATAATCGCGTCCGGACGCTGGAGGATCGACGGCGGCTCGACAGTCTGGGCAATCGGCTGTGGCACACCGATGCCTCTTATATGCCGGTGCCGGTGGTGCTGGGCATGCTGCACGCGGTGACGCTGCCGCCCACCTCGGCATTCGGCAACGGTGAGACAGAATTCGCCGATATGCGCGCAGCTTATGACGCGCTGCCTGAGGCAATGCAGCAGGCGATCGATGGACTGATCGTGCAGCACGACGTCTTCTGGTCGCGCGCACAGATCGGCTTCACCGAGTTTCCACCAGGCGAGCGCGAACAGTACCCGCCGTCACCTCAGCGTCTGGTACGAGTGCATCCTGGGTCAAAGCGCAAGACGTTGTATCTGTCGGCGCACGCCTCCCACGTAATCGGCTGGCCGGTGGCGGATGGCCGTTTGCTGCTGTGGGACCTCACCGCCCACGCAACGCAGCCGCAGTTTGTCTACAGCCATACGTGGCGGCTTGGCGACGTGGTGATCTGGGACAACCGCTGCACCATGCACCGCGGCCGGCCGCACGACGAACAGCAGCCGCGTGACCTGCGTCGGGCGACAACGTTGGATACCGCCTCCACGCTGGACCAAGCGGCATAGCTTGTTCCTGTGCCACTCCCTGGCTAGGTTGCCGCCGCCATCGCCAGCGAGCCGCACCGTATGCCAGACCACCCGGTCTACCAGCGCGTCCTCCTGAAGTTGTCAGGCGAGGCCCTGATGGGCCGTCGAGAATATGGTCTGGACAACGACACAGTTCGTGCCATCGCAGCCGACGTTCGTGACGTTGTGGGCATGGGCGTTCAGGTGTGCATCGTCATCGGTGGTGGGAACATCTTCCGCGGTGTCTCTGGTGCCGCCTCCGGCATGGAACGCGCTCAGGCCGACTTCATGGGCATGCTGGCGACCGTGATGAACGCGCTCGCCATGCAGTCGGCGCTGGAGGAGACCGGAGTGCCGACCCGCGTGCAGTCGGCGATCCCTATGTCCTCCGTCTGCGAGCCGTATATCCGCCGGCGCGCCGAGCGGCACATGGAGAAGGGCCGAGCGGTCATCTTCGCCGCCGGCACTGGCAACCCGTTCTTTACCACCGATACAGCTGCCGCACTGCGGGCGACAGAAATGCATTGTGATGCGCTGTTCAAGGGCACCCAGGTCGACGGCGTGTATTCCGCCGATCCGCGCAAGGACTCAAGTGCACAGCGTTATGACCAGCTCACCTACCATGACGTTCTGGCCAACGAACTCGCCGTGATGGATGCTGCCGCGATCAGCTTGGCGAGGGAGAATGCGCTGCCGATCGTGGTATTCAACATTCATGCGCCAGGAGCGTTTGCGGCCGTGATCCGCGGCGAAGGGCGCTTCACCAGGATCATCGAACAGCAATAAAATAAGTGGGGATTCCCTGGGAGGCCACCATGGCACAAACCGATGTCAATCAACTGAAGCAGGATCTGTCGCGCCGGATGGACGGAGCTCTGGAGACGTTGCGTCGCGAGTTCAATGGGCTCCGCACCGGTCGGGCCCACCCCGGGCTGCTGGAGCCGGTGCGGGTGCAGGCGTACGGTTCTGAAATGCCGCTGACTCAGTGCGGGACGGTCGGCACGCCGGAACCCCGAATGCTGACCGTCCAGGTATGGGATCGCAGCCTGGTTGGAGCGGTCGAAAAGGCGATCCGCGATTCCGGGCTTGGGCTGAACCCCGCCTCGGATGGGCAGCTGGTCCGCGTGCCGATCCCGCAGCTGACCACCGAGCGCCGGGCAGAGCTGGTGAAGGCGGCGCACAAATACGCGGAGGGAGCCAAGGTGGCAGTGCGCGCCGTCCGGCGTGACGGCATGGAGCAGATCAAAACGCACGAGAAAAAGCACGACATCGGTGAGGACGTCGCCAAGGACTGGAGCACGGATGTGCAGAAGCTGACCGACCAGTACATCAAGCGCGTGGACGACGTGCTGGTGGAGAAGGAAAAGGACATCCGTCAGGTCTAGATCCTGGTGTCTGCCGCTATCGCCGAACAGCGCGGAGGTGCTTGTCCCACGCACGTCGCCATTATCATGGACGGCAATGGGCGCTGGGCTGTCTCCCGACGCCTGCCCAGAATAGCGGGGCATCGCGAAGGCGCGCGCGCTGTTCGCCGTACGATTGAGGCAGCCATCCAAACCGGCGTGGCTTGGCTTACCATCTATGCATTCAGCAGCGAGAACTGGCGTCGGCCGGCAGGAGAGGTGCTGGATCTGACCGGGCTATTGCGGCTGTACCTCAAGAACGAACTGGCCGAACTGAAGGATAATGGTGTCCGATTGCGGGTTATTGGCGATCGGTCCAGATTCGATCCCGACATCCAGCGCGACCTGGCCGCGGCAGAAGCGGAAACGTCGGCAAACTCCCGTCTGAACCTGACAGTCGCCTTGTCCTATGGTGCGCGTGATGAAATCGTCGGGGCAGCGCGGAAGTTGGCCGAAGCCGTACGCGATGGGCGACTGGATCCGGTGCTGATTGATGAAGTGCGCTTTTCCAGCGCCTTGGCGACGACGGGAATTCCCGATCCTGACTTGGTGATTCGCACCTCGGGCGAGCAGCGGCTCTCCAATTTCCTGCTCTGGCAGGCGGCCTATGCTGAATTGGTGTTCCTCGACGTGCTGTGGCCGGATTTCGCGGCGGAGCATTTCGAGGCGGCGCTGACCGAATATGCCCGGCGCGAGCGTCGCTTTGGTGCCAGACCCGGCTGACCGCCCGCACCGTTGGGCTGATCTCGCCCTCCGAACGGTCTCCGCGCTGATACTGGGGCCGATCGTGCTTGCCTGCGTCTGGTCGGGTGGCGCGATCTTTGCGGTCATCGTCGGCCTGGCGACGGTCCTGCTTACGGTCGAGTGGTTGCGCCTGCTGGGCGGGGGCCGACGCGGTCGGCGGGCTTGCCTGGCATGGACCGCCGCCGGCCTCGGTTATGTCGTCGTCGCGAGCGCTGCGTTCCTTTGGCTGCGTAGCGCCCCGGATGTCGGACGCGCCAACGTCCTGTTCTTGCTGGTCGTCGTCTGGTCGAGTGACATCGGAGCTTATGCCGTCGGCCGATTGATCGGCGGTCCCCGCCTGGCGCCGCGGATTTCGCCCGGGAAGACCCTGTCCGGTGCGGTGGGGGGGTTGCTCGCCGCGGTTGCCGCTGGGATGCTCGCTGCCCATGTACTTCAGAATGGGTCGGCCGGGCGCGCCCTCTCGGTCGCTGCCTTCTTCGGGGTCGTTGCGCAGGGCGGCGATCTGTTGGAAAGCTTCGTCAAACGGCGCCTGGAAGTGAAGGATTCGGGCCATCTCATCCCCGGGCACGGCGGCCTGTTCGACCGTCTCGACGCCTTGCTGGCCGTGGTACCGGTGGCCGCGTTTCTGGCGCTCATTCTGGGTCGGGGGGTAGTTCTGTGGCAGTGACCGCACCGCGTAGCGTGACTGTTCTCGGCAGCACCGGCAGCGTCGGCACGCAGACAATTGAATTGCTGGCTGCGGACCCTGAGCGATTCGAGGTGCGCGCGCTCGTCGCCGGTCGGAACGTCAACCTGCTGGCGGAACAGGCAATCGCGTTGCGGGCCGAACGCGCTGTGATCGCCGATGTGGACTGCTATGGCGAACTGCGACAGGCGCTGGCAGGCACCGGTGTCCATGTCAGCGCCGGGCGCGAAGCGGTCGTCGAGGCGGCTTGCCAGCCTGCCGACTGGACGATGGCGGCGATCACCGGGGCGGCAGGACTCGCCGCCACTCTTGCCGCTATCGGCCGCGGGAAGTGCGTGGCGCTGGCCAACAAGGAGGCGTTGGTGTGTGCTGGCGAGGTCATGTTGCGCGCGGTACAAAGCGCGGGTGCCACGCTGCTGCCGGTCGACTCCGAACATAACGCCATTTTCCAGGCGCTGGACGACGGCAATCGAGGTGCGGTGGAGAAGATTGTGCTCACCGCGTCCGGTGGCCCCTTCCGCACCGCGACGCTCGACGAGATGGCCTGCGCCACTCCTGACGTAGCCCGCAAACACCCCGTCTGGTCGATGGGCGCCAAGATCAGCATCGACTCAGCCACGCTGATGAACAAGGGCCTGGAGCTGATCGAGGCAGCGAGGCTTTTCACACTGGCTGAACCGCAGATCGATGTGCTGGTGCATCCGCAGTCGGTGATCCATGGCATGGTGTGCTACCGCGATGGCAGTGTGTTGGCGCAGCTCGGCTCGCCGGATATGCGCATTCCGATCGCCCACACACTTGCCTGGCCGCAAAGGATGACGACCCCCTCGCGCCGTCTTGATCTGGCGAGCATCGCACGGCTCGACTTCATGGCGCCCGATACCGTGCGCTTCCCCGCATTGCGCCTTGCGCGTGAGGCGCTGCGGGCCGGCGGTGGTGCCCCGGCGATCCTCAATGCGGCGAATGAGATCGCGGTTGAATCTTTTATGCAACGTAGGATAGGTTTCCTGGACATTGCCGGCACGGTTGCCGACGTTATGGACACAATGGGCAGTCAGGCTGCGGAGACGCTGGACGAGGTGATCGCGCTGGACGCGGCAGCACGTCGTACCGCCCAACGGCTGACGTCCGCACGGGCCGCCTGATCGCTGAACCAACCGAAAGTGCTGTATCCTATGCCAGACTTCGTCCAGAGCGCCCTCGCCTTTATCGTCGTCTTGGGCGTGCTGGTGTTCTTCCATGAGCTTGGTCACTACCTTGCAGCGCGCTGGCGCCGCGTGCATGTCGAGGTGTTTTCCATTGGATTTGGCCCGGCGATAGCTACCTGGCGCGATCGTGTCGGCACAGTTTGGAAGCTGGCCTGGCTGCCGCTGGGCGGCTACGTCAAGCTGCACGGTCAGGAGCGCCCGGACACCTCGCTTCCGGACGAAGGCCGCCGGATCACGGGACGTATGTTCCACGAGAAGACGGTCGGCTCCCGCGCGCTGGTCGTCGCTGCTGGGCCGATCGCCAATTTCGTTTTGGCTGCAATCCTGTTCGCCCTGCTCTTCGCGACCGCCGGTCGCCCAGTGATCCTGCCAATCGCCGGTGATGTCGTCGCGAATAGCGCCGCAGCCCGGGCCGGCATTCAGGTGCATGACCGGATCGTTTCGATTGCCGGAACGCCAACCAACACGTTCGAGGACATCCAGCGAATCATCACTGCGCATCCCGACGAGACCCTGCCGCTGACGATTCGGCGCGGCCAGGAGGAGAAGATCGTGTCGGTGCTCACCGACGCCCATGAGTCAGGTGGGCGAAAGATCGGCATGCTAGGCATTCGCGGTGGCGACGTAGAGTATAAGCGCCTTAGCATCCCAGCGGCACTGATCGGCGGCGTTACCCAGACCTGGCAGGTGACTTCCGAGACCATACTCGGTCTGTGGCAGATGATCAGTGGGCAGCGCGGGACCGGAGATCTGGGAGGGCCGCTGCGGATTGCGCAACTTTCCGGCCAGGTGGCGCAACTCGGCGTGGCCAGCCTGATATCGTTCATCGCTGTGCTGTCGGTGAACCTGGGGTTGATCAACCTGTTTCCGATTCCGGTTTTGGACGGCGGCCACCTGCTTTTCTATCTGGCTGAGGCAATTCGAGGCCGGCCGATCCCCCCGCGTGCGCAGGAGTATGGCTTCCGCGCCGGCCTGGCACTGCTGGCCGGACTGTTCATTCTCGCGACTTGGAATGACCTTGGGCACCTCGGGCTGTTTCATTGATCTTGACTGTCCGAGACGCACGCCTGGTCCTGACTGTGGAATCCGCAGCGCGGTCGTTGGGCTGAACCGCGTCTGCCGCGGGTGTTAGCAGGCTGCTAACCCGGCAGAAGGCTATAGTGCGGTCATGCAGCTGCTGAGAGACAAGCCCGCTGGCCGGTTCAGCCCCGCGCGTCTGTTTCGGCCAGATTCCGTAGCGGTGGTTAGTACCGGATCGGGTGAAGGCCGCCAGGTCCTGGCCAATCTCAAGGCTGGCGGCTTCCGAGGAGACGTGGCGGTGCTGGCCGGGCCGGACGATGTGGCGGGACTGGCATCTGCTCCTGATCTTGCCATCCTGGCGGTGCAGCCAACAGCTGGGTTGCTGCAGGCTTTGGCTGCCAAAGGAACCTTCGCCGCAGTTGTCATAAGCGATGCGGAAGGCGTGCCCGAAGCAGCACGGGGGACTGGCGTCCGTGTGCTCGGGCCCGGCTCGTTCGGCATTTGTGTGCCCGCGCTTGGCCTGAACGCGTCACGCGCCCATATCGTCCCCCCCGCCGGTCGCATCGGGCTGGTATCCCAGTCGGCTTCGCTCTGTCGCTCAGTGCTGGATTGGGCCGGCCCGAATGGAGTCGGCTTCAGTCACATCGTCGGGATGGGGGGGCGGGCCGACCTTGGTTTCGGGATCGTGCTTGATTGGCTGTCGCGCGATCCCGGGACCGGCGCAATCCTGCTTGATGTCCGCTACCTCCGAAACCGTCGCGAATTTCTCTCCGCGGCACGTGCGGCCTCAAGGTTGCGGCCCGTCGTCGCGATCCGGCCGGGCGGCGTGCTCGCCGATCCCTCCGGCGCAGCGGAGCGTGCCTTCGAGGCCGCGTTGCGGCGCGCGGGGGTGCTGTACGTCAGGAGTTTGGAAGACCTGCTGGCGGCCGCAGAAGTCTTGGCACGCGCCCGGCCGGTGCGCAGCGAGTCGATCAGTATTGTGACGAACGCCCGCAGTCCCGGTCGTCTCGCGGCGGATGCGACATTGCGCGACGGTCTGCAGGTGGCAGCCGACGTCGTAGTGGTCGAGCCTGACGAATCGCACCGGCTGGCCAACCTGGCGGAAGCTGCAGCGGCCGCGCCCGGCGTTGGTGGCGTCGTGGTGGTGCACGCTCCAACTGGCGAAGGCGATAGCGCGACAATGGCCGCGCTCACGGCGATCCGCGCGGCAATGAAGGTGCCCCTGTTGGTTTGCGCTATGGGGGAGACGGTCGGCGTTGCAAATCGGCGCCAATTGGCCCAGTCCGGCATGGCCGTGTTCGCAGCGCCTGAACAGGCCGTGCGCGGCTTCCTGCATCTGGTGCTTGATCGGCGCAACCGTGCGGCCGCACGCGAATTGCCTGACAGCACAGTGCTGGCCGTGAGACCCAACCGAGAAGCAGTGCGCACTGTACTTGCATCCGTTCGCGGCGCCGGCCGGCTTGCGACGACACAGGACGAGGCCCTTGAGGTGCTGCGTGCCTACGGAATCCCAGCCGTGCCGACGCGTGCCGTCGCATCGCCTGATGACGCGGCGATGGCAGCCCAGGTGTTGGGCTTCCCCGCAGTTGTGAAGCTGCGTCAGAGCGTGCGGCCGAACCAGCGTGCGTCGGGTGGTCTGGCATTGGAACTGCACGATCTGTCCGAGGTGACCAAGGCAGCAGCCCGGATCGCGGCCCAGTCCGGGAGCGAGGAACTGCCGCTGCTGGTGCAGCGTCAGGCGGTACGTTGGCGAGAGCTTCGCATCCGCGTCGACGACGACGCGACATTCGGACCGATCATTGGCATCGGACAAGGCGGCACGGCGGCTGACATACAATGTGATGTTGCGGCTGATCTGCCGCCGCTCAACCTCGCGCTGGCCCATGCATTGATCGCGCGGACTCGGGCGGCAGCGACACTCGGACGTTTCCGGGACAATCCCGCAGCCGATGAACCAGCGGTGGCTGAGACCCTGGTGCGCGTCAGTCAGCTCATCGTCGACTTCCCCGAAATCATCGAGCTGGATCTCAACCCGCTGATCGTGGATGTCGACGGGGTCGTGGCGGCGGATGCATGGCTGAGACTGCGAGAGCCAGGCGATACTGGCGGTGGCCTGGCGATTACGCCATATCCCATTGAGCTGGCGGAGCATTGGACGACGCCGAATGGCGAGCGGCTGTTGTTCCGGCCCATCCGTCCGGAGGACGCTGATCAGCACGCTGCGTTCTTCAGCCGGCTTTCGCCACAGGACATCCGTTATCGCTTCTTCACCGCCATGCGTGAGCTGTCTGCCGAGCAGATCGCGCGATTGACGCAGATCGACTATGATCGCGAAATGGCGTTCGTTGCAGCGCGCGAAGCAACCGGCGAGACAGTCGGTGTGGCAAGGCTGGTGTGCGAGGATGAGCGCGAGGCCGAGTTCGCTGTCATCGTGCAAGCCGACATGAAGGGCCAAGGCGTTGCGCGACAGCTGATGCAGCGGCTGATCGAGTGGGCGCGCCGGCGAGGCTTGCGCGAAGTCGTCGGTCAGGTGCTGGCGGACAATGCACCGATGCTGGCGTTTGTGCGTCGACTAGGTTTCGGGGTGCAGCGTTTGCCGGAGGAGCCTGATGTCGTTGAAGCACGCTTGGTAGTGGAATAAGGCTGAAGGCTTCCGACGGAGTATGTCCATGTCTGCCGGCTCGCAGCATTGAAGCCGCAGCAAAACTGCTCTAACGACCCCGGGCGAGAGCGTGCCAACAGCCCAGCACGATTACCGCGCCAATGATTGAGGCGATCAGCCCTGCACCCTGATCGGGACCATACCAGTGGATTGCGCGGCCAATAAAGGTCGCGACGACACTCCCGACGATGCCTAACACTGTCGTCAGAATGAACCCCTGTGGGTTGTTCGGCGAAGGAGAAATCCAACGGGCAATGAACCCAGCGATAGCTCCGATCACGATCGCCCAAATAATTTGCATGCTGCGCCTACTCAACAGAGATCCTGGTGCACGCCGTAAGCACCACTTCTTTGCACGTACGAGTAATCTGAAAGCAAGCCCCGAGATCAGCGGCAAAGCGAGGGCGCCTTCGCACACCCTCGCTAGTGGTCGTCACCTCGTTGGCTGCCAACCTGCCGCAGTATACTCATCCCTTCGTGCGCGCCAGTCCGTTGTTGCCCGGCGGTCCAGGATCGCCTCGACCCGCGAGATATCAGAGTCCTCAGCCCGCACGGACACGAGCGTGCTGCCCCGGCGCACACCTTCCTCGTAAACCTCGGCCTCTTCCCGGCTGACACCAGCATTGGTGAGAGCACCCACCAACCCCCCGGCGACCGCCCCTGCCCCGGCTCCTGCCAGCGTGGTGGCGAGCCAGCCAGCGGCAACAAGAGGTCCAACGCCCGGAATCGCCAGGAGTCCTAGCCCGGTCAATATTCCGACAACTCCTCCGACCGTAGCTCCGATTCCCGCGCCAGTTCCGGTGCCTGAGTGGGGCTCAGTGCGCGTGGTCTCAGTTGCGGTATCGCGGCCACGAGCATTCTCGTTGGCGACCAAACTTATTTCCCGGTTCGGCTGGAGGTCAGCCGCTTCCAGGTCGTGTACCACTGCTGCTGCATCAGAGTAGCTGTCATACATCCGTGAGATGGTGCGCATCAGTTATCGTGCCTCCCCAACATTTCCCTTGTAATCAAGCCAGACCTGCACTGCGCCACCACCATGCTGGGCGGTGCCGCGCCACACGCCGTCACCGTCCTTCTTGAGGTCGGCGACGTTCGTGTAGCCACGTTGCGCGATCCGATCTTTGGCTTGACCCTCGGTGAAACTATTCGAGCCTTTCGCCGGCATGGTTGTATCGTTTGCATTCGTCGTAGTTGCGACGGCCGGGTTATGGCTTTGGCTCGTGGTCGTATTTGGCGGCGCCGCAGTGGAATTTGGCTGATTCGTGGCTTGTTGAGCGACAGCGACACCCATCGTCAGGCATGCCGCTACCGCAAACGGGACGAAGTTCATACTCTCCCTCCAGAGGTGAGAACATCGAACGCCCCAGCGCCGTTTCGGTTGCACAACTCCCCGGCATCTCAAGGCGCCGTCAACGGGGTGAGTTAGTCACCCGCGGATTCGGCAGCACGTGCTGGCGTGGCCGCCGGCAATTCTCTTGCGGTCGGAATGTGCAGGGCAAAGGCGCAGATCACGGCCGCGATCAATCCCAGCAGCGCGAGCCCGTAGAGGCCGCCGGCGAAGCTGCCGGTGGCGTCCTTCATGACACCCACGTACCATGGTCCGAAAAAACCGCCGAGATTGCCGATTGAATTGATCCAGGCAATCGCCGCAGCAGCCGCCGTGCCGGTGAGAAACATGGGTGGCATCGCCCAGAACGGACCTTTGGAGCCGTAAAAGCCGATTGCAGCTATCGACATCCCAACAAGCGCCCACCACGTGCCCATCGTCAGCCCCGCAATAACAAGGCCAAGTGTCGAAACGATGCAGGCAATCAGCAGGTTCCACCGTCGCTCATCCATGCGATCTGATATGGCTCCCCAGACAATCAGTCCGACACCACCGCAGATATACGGCACCATCGTCAACCAGCCGACCGCCATGTTGCTGGTGACACCGAGCGATTTGATGATCTGCGGGATGAAAAACAGCATGCCCAGGCTTGCAGTGACTATCCCTAGGTAATTGAGCGACAGCAGGAGCACCTTTGGGTCAATCAAGCTCTCTCGAATCGAGAAAGTTCGCACTGCCTCTTTTGCAATTCGCTCGGCAGCAAGCCTCTGGCTGAGCCAAGCTTTTTCTTCCTGAGTAAGGAACTTGGCTTGCTCTGGCCTGTCCGTCAGGACAAAAAGCGTGAGGATGCCAATCAGTAGGGTCGGTACGCCCTCGGCGAGATACATGATTTGCCAGCCCTTCAGGTCGAGCAGACCGTCCAATCCGAGCAATGCTGTGGAGAGCGGGGCACCGGCGGCAACGGCAATGGGCAGGCCGATCAGAAAGCCCGAGACGATTCGGGCATGATGGTACGAAGGGAACCAGTAGGTGAAATACAGAACCAGGCCGGGGAAGAAACCGGCCTCAGCGGCACCTAGCAGAAAGCGCACGACACCGAAGCTGGTGGCCCCGACAACGTAAGCCGTAGCGCAAGCCAACAAACCCCATGTGATCATAATCCGTGCAATCCACAGGCGTGCTCCGACCTTCTCCATCACGACGTTGCTTGGAACTTCGAAAAGGAAATAGGACCAGTAGAATGTTCCGAGGGCAAAACCGTACGCAGCGGCCGACATTTTGAGATCGCCCCGCATTGTCAGGGCTGCGAAACTGACATTGATCCGGTCAACGTAGGCGAGGAAATAGCTGAGCACTGCGAGTGGCAGCAGACGAATGTAGATTTTCCGCAAGGCTGATCTTTCGATGGTCTGATCCATGGCGAGCTCCGAGTGCTTGGACGACTGTGGTGGGTGCCGGTCTTCCACTAACGCAAGAGGTCGTGTCCCCGTGGAACAGGGGCCTGCGGAAAACAATGCCAATCGCGTGGGATTGACTTGCGGTATCTTCGCCGACTCCGAGACTTGGAGCGCAGGACAGGCCGGCGTCGGAGCCGGTCCGGGGGCACGGCATCGAGGTCGCATTGAGGGAGTTTTCATTAGCCAAGGACTGGACGGGGTACGTTTCGGCTAAGCGCAGAGTAGTGCGCCTTGTTTGGTTGCCGTAGCGCGCTAGCCTCCGCACGCTCTCGGAGCAGAAAGTAGTCGCGGCAGAACCTGTGAATAATTGATGCAATGGATCCGTCGAAAGCTGCTTGTGACCACCCAAACCGTCGTCATCATCATGGTGGCTGGACAGACCGCGCTGGCCGCCGAGTCATCGCCTACGAGCGGCTTCTATGTCGATCTCGGCGCCGCTGGTCTCTTATTTGACACGAACGCATCCATCGATGTGGCCGGGCGTCCGTTGCTCGGTTCAAATCTGCACGCGTCGAACAATGTCACATTGGGTCTCGGCATAGGATACTTTGTGACCCCCAATATCTCCCTGTTAGCGGTGCTCAACTCTCACCGGTCGGGGCGTTCTTAGCGGCGTCACACTGGGAAAGGTCACTTATGGCCCAAGCATGCTGGTTGCTAATTACCACTTCCGGCAGTTCGGTGCGTTTCAACCGTTTCTTGGTGCCGGCGTGACCTACACCGTTGTCTTCGGCACCGAGGACAATGCGATCACGAACTTGAAAGTCAGCAACTCTGTCGGTGCTGTCATCAGAACCGGCTTCGATGCTATGCTCTCCGACCGCTGGGGTGCTTTCATAAGTCTCAGCAAAGTTTTCGTTGCCACCAACGCCAGTGGCAATGCAGCTATCCGTCCTCTAGTGGGTGCCCCCATAAGCGCGCATGTCAGCTTTAATCCGCTTGTGCTGTTCTCAGGTGTAACCTACCGATTTTGATCTTACACATCCCAGGCCATCGATAGTCGTTACCGCTCGTCCACACCAAATGAAATCCAACGTATCCCACTCTTCCCTTGCACCAGCACTGCCACGAATGGGAGACGCTGCTCGTAAGCCTTCGACAAGGCAGCTTGCACGTCGTCCGGCTCAGCAACTGCTGTATCTTGCACGAAGGTCAGGACGTCGCCTGGGACAATACCTAGGTCGTTTGCCTCGGAGTCCTTGTCCACAGAGACGACCAGTGCGCCATGCACCTTGTCATCAATTTTGTAGTTGTTTCGGCTTTCCTGGGTAAGCGTAGCGAGCGTCAACCCGTCATTTTGTGCCTTGTCGGCCGTGCTGGCCATTATTGTATTTGGAGCAACAGCCGGCAATGCGCTGTTCGGCCACTGGGCGATGGTGCTGGTCACCACCAGCTCCTTGGCGGCACGCCAAATCGTCAACTTTACCGGCTGCCCGACTGGCATTTCGATGATCTCGCGCATGAACGCACGCGCATCACTGAACCTTGAATCGTTAATTGCAAGCAGAACATCGCTGGGGTGTAGCCCCGCAGCTCTCGCCGGGCCTTGTTCGTCCACGGCTGCAACGATTGCCCCGTCGGTGTTCTTCAGACCCAATGCCACCGAAAGTTCGTACGTCAGGTCTTGCAGCCTCACGCCCAGCCAGCCGCTCCTATTACGCTTGTCCAGCAGGCGATTTACCACGAACCTCGCGGAGTCAGACGGAATGGCAAAGCCTATTCCGATGAATCCGCCCTCTTCGACCGGATTATAAAGAGCGGTGTCCACACCGACGACCTCACCGTGAACGTCTACCAGCGGACCGCCAGAATTCCCGTGATTGATAGCCGCGTCGATTTGAAGATAGTGGTCAAACGGCGTGTCCTGAAGATCGCGATTGAGTGCACTGACGATTCCACTCGACACCGACGTGCCAAGCCCAAGCGGGTTGCCGATGGCAAAAACATGATCGCCTATCCGCAGGCTGGTGCTGTCACCCCATTGCAATGAAGGAAGCGGGCGATCGAACTCGACTTTGACGAGCGCGAGGTCCACCATTGGAGCGACAGCAATAAGCTTGCCACCCGCGCGTTCGCCGGTACGGAGGATTACTGTAATATCCCCGCGTTATCGGTGACGTGCTTATTGGTGACGATGATGCCGGCTGGATCGACGATGAAGCCGGAGCCGTGGGTCCTCACTCGCCTGGGCTCGCCGCCAGCTTTGGGCGACGGCCGCAGTTTCCACAGCGAGAGGTCTACCACCGCAGGCATGACCCGCTGCAGCATAGCCGCGTCACCGGTGTCGATTGCGCCAGTTGCCGATCCGGTCGTTGGGATTCTTAAGACGCCGAGCAGGCCGGCTGCAATCAGAACTAGAAAACGCCGCATCGACCTACCTCAGGAGACCAAGACTTGTGATAAAATCTTAGGAATTAATCACATTGGTAGCAACCAGGCATCCTGAGAGGATCGCGCGATGAGTGTTGGCTTGATCGCGCAGTTCACGCGGCTTGTCGCAGGACGGTGGCAGATGACGATCGACCATACGCCCACCACTTCTTTGGCGAGGGCCTGTTAGTAGTCCGTCAGATCAGGTGTTGGCTGGAACAGTCATGCAGCCCCGGCCAAGCGTGGACGCACCTCCTCGGTCACCACCGTGAACCCGGCGAGCTGGCAAGCGCCGAACGAGGTCACCATGGCGACGTCTGTCGCGTCCCGGCCCCGCGCCATCAGTATTCTGCCGATCCGAGGTGCGTTGTGGCGTGCGTCAAAGGTATGCCACTGGCCACCCAGATAAACCTCGAACCAGGCGCTGAAATCCATCGGAGCATCGGCCGGCGGCACGCCAATGTCGCCCAGATATCCAGTGCAGTAACGGGCTGGGATGTTCATGCAGCGACACAACGTGACGGCCAGATGCGCGAAGTCGCGGCACACCCCGCAACGCTCGCCGTGTCCCGTGAAGGCTGTCCGGGTCGGGTCGGCGTGCTCATAGCCGAACGTGATCCGGTCATGCACGTAGTCGCAGATCGCCTGGACCCTCGCCCACCCGGGCGCGGTGCCGCCGAACAACGACCAGGCAAGGTCAGACAGCCGGTCAGTCTCGCAATAACGGCTGCCCAACAGGAACGCCAAGGCCTCGTCCGGCAGTTCATCGATGCCGTGTTGCACCGCGTCTACAACGGCGGGATCCGGCGCACCGGAGTCGCGGACGACGAATTCCATTGCCACCATCAGGCGCCCGGCTGGCGCAACTATCCGGTGGCACAGGTTGCCGAAGCTGTCGTGATACTCGGTCGCGACGATCGACGGATCGAAGAGCAACTGGTGCGGTCCCTCCAGGTCCGGGAGCCGCGACGGGTGAGGGCTCAGCACCAGCAGCATCGGCGTTGGCTGCGGGCATTGATAGACAATCTCGAAACCGGCTCTGATCCGCACGTGGCATCTCCCAGGGAAAATGGTTTACGGAACGGTTCACGACGAGGACGTCGGAACGTACGGTTCGGCAGCAGGCGCGATCCCCTCCTGGGAGGGGTTCTCCATAGTGACATCTACCTCGACCGTCATGCCCAGATTGTCGGACGGGAAGCCGAACCAGGTGCCGCTCAACGGCACCGCTTGCCGCGCGTCGCGCACCACCGCGACCCGGATCAGATCACGGTTGCCGACAATGCCGTTCGTCGGATCGAACTCCACCCAACCCGCGCCAGGAAGATAGATCCGTGCCCAGGCATGGGTCGCACCACCGCCCAGATGCGCGCCGCGGTCGCGACTCGGCACATATAAGTACCCCGACACGAACCGGGCAGCCAAGCCTAGCGACCGCGCGGCCTCGATCATCAGCACGGCGAAGTCCCGGCACGTGCCGCTGCCGATCCGCAGCGTCTTCGCCGGGTCCTGGATGCCGCCGTCGTAGCGCGGCACATAGCTGTGCTCCTGCTTGATTGCGTCGGTCATGTCATGCAGCAGGTCTCGCACCCGGGTCGGCCCATCCCGGTGCAGGAAGCGCCGTGCCCACTGGTCGGTGACGTGGTCCGGATCGGGGTACAGACGCTCGATCGAGCGCGCCAAATCTGGCATTTCATCGCTGCTGTAGGACAGCGGATAAATCTGTGCCTGCTCATCCAGACGGAAATCGAGTGCGTGCTGCGGCCGATGATCGAGCCGCACAGTATTTTCGAAGCGCAGCTCGCGCGTGCGGCCGGTAAATCGTGCGACCGCGACACTGTTGCCGAACACGTCGTGTACCCAGAACAGCTCCGAAGGCGTGGGTGTTATCTCCAGCCTTTCCTCAAGCAGCCGCTGGTCATGCCCCTCGCGCGGTCGCAGCATCATCCGATGCTCGCCCAGGCTGACCGGCTGTTTATAGCGATAGGTCGTGATGTGGCGAACTGTGAGAACCGGCATGTTGCTCAGGCCTGTCGCTGGTTCAAAGCAACCCGTGAGCCACGGCCGGTCCCGGTGTCGAAGAACGCATCTCCCAGGTCGTCGGTTGCGGCGATCAGACGTTTCTGCACGTGGTCCAGGAATTCGTGCAGACCGCGGGCAATGATCTGCTGGATGCTGAGCATCGCAAGCTCGTTTCGCAGACCGCCCAGTGAAGCGGCGGCGGCCGCGCCTCCCGCAAGTTCATGGCGGGTTCTCAGCACGGCGAGCAGTCGGTCCGCCTCTGCCACCGAGAACATGACGGACCGTGGAAAACGAGGATGCAACAGCAGAAACGCGGCGACGCCGCTGGGTGTCACGTCGGTCGATACCGCACGGAGATAGGCATAATGCCCGGCTGCTGACCGCAGCACTGCATCCCATTGGCCAATATCGATCGGCGTACCGACGTCGGCAACGTGTGGCAGCAACGTGTGGTACTTGATGTCCAGCAGCCGGGTGGTCGCGTCCGCGCGCTCGATGTGACGGCCGAGCCGGTAGAAGTAGGACACCTGATCGCGATGCAGCGTGCCGTCGGTGATTCCAGTGTGCGTCTGGCATGCTTCCTTAATACGATTGAACAGGCGCGTCAGGTCGCCGGGAGCCAGCGCCTGATCGTCAAGCGTTTGCAGCCATTTGTTGAAGACGTTCAGATGTGCCCACATTTCGTTTGAGATCAGCGGGCGCAGGATCCGTGCATTCTCCCGCGCCACGCCGATGGCGCTGACAATTGAGCTGGGATTGCTGCCATCGGTAACGTAGAACCGCAGCACCGCCGAGGCAGTCGGACTCGCATGGGTAGCAGCAAACCGCTCCTGATCGGAATGCAGTTCCAGCAGCGAATGCCAGTGCTGAGCTCCCTGCCGATCCCGGGCGAAGGTGGCGTTGGTTTCAAGAATTCGCGCCAGATTCTCGGCGCGCTCGACATAGCGGGCGAGCCAAAAGATCGTCCGCGCGTAGCGCGCAAGAAGAATGTCAGGCAAGAACCCAAGTATCCTTCGAACCGCCCCCCTGGGACGAATTGACCACCAGCGAGCCGTGCTGCAGGGCCACGCGCGTAAGACCACCCGGCAGCACCCAGGTGGTCTTACCGGTTACCGCGAACGGACGGAGATCGACGTGACGAGGCTCGACCTTGTCGCCGATCAGAGTGGGCGTGACCGAAAGATCGACGCAGGGCTGGCTGATGAAGTTGCCGGGATTTGCCTGGAGCTGCGCGCGACAGGCGGCAAGTTCCGCAGCCGAGGCGCGCGGCCCGATGACGATTCCGTAGCCGCCGGATCCCCCGACGGGTTTGATCACCAGGTCCTCGAGATGGTCCAGGGTAAAGCGCAATCCATCCGGGTCGCGGCAGATGTGGGTCTCGACATTCGGCAGGATCGGCTCCTGATCCAGGTAATAACGTATGATGCGCGGCATATAGGCGTACATCGCCTTATCGTCGGCGACGCCGGTGCCCACCGCGTTGGCCAGAGTCACCTTGCCCGTCCGATAGGCCCGCATCAGCCCAGGCACACCGATCATACTGTCGGGCCGGAACGCCTCGGGGTCCAGGAAGTCATCGTCCAGCCGCCGATACAGCACGGACACACGCGCCAGTCCGCCGGTGGTGCGCATGTAGACCCGGTCATCGTCGTCAACCACCAGATCGCGACCTTCGACCAGCGGAACGCCCATTTCCCGGGCCAGGAACACATGCTCGAAGAACGCCGAGTTGTAGGTGCCGGGAGACAGCAGCGCTATCTGAGGATCGCTGTCGCCCGCCGGCGCAACCTCGCGCAGTGCCGTGACGAGGTGATGGCCATAATCCCCCACCGGTCGCAGCGCGATCTGCTCCATCAATTCGGGGAATGCTCGCATCATCGTATGCCGGTTTGAAATCACATAGCTGATCCCGGACGGCGTCCGGGCGTTGTCCTCAAGCACATGGAACACGCCGGCGCGGTCGCGCACGATGTCAATGCCGCAGATATGCACATAGGTGCCACAGGGTGGGCTGAAATGCTGCACTTGCGGCCGGTAGTTCGCGTTGGCCAGCACAAGGTCGGCCGGGATCACCCGGTCAGCAAGAATGCTCTGCTTATGATAGATGTCGTACAAAAGCAGATTGATCGCCGTGACACGCTGGCGGACCCCGGCCTCCAGGATCTGCCACTCATCCGATGGAATGACACGTGGGATTGCGTCGAACGGCAGCACCCGATCGATTGCATCCTTGTCGGAGTAAACCGTGAAGGTGACGCCAAGATCACTTAGCTCGGCCTCGGCCTCGGTGGCGCGCCGGCGGAACTCGGCGACCGATAGGCAACCCAGCCGGTCCCGGATGGCTTGAGTAACCTCCCCGCGTGACATCTCACAGAAATCGGCACCTGGTCGGTATTCGCCCAGCACGATGAGATTCCTGATTGTGCAATGCAGCAGGGCGCTATTGAGCGCCCATGCCCCTCTGATGTCCAGTAGCTTACCCGCGCGCTGCCGCATTCCAGAATTATGCCGCCAGATTGATCAACAGCAGTCCGCGGCGGCAGCATGCTGCCGCCAAAGTTGGCGGGCACCGATAGGGTAATCGGGAGCCTGCGGGCGTCGGCGAACGACATGCCGCGCTTGCGGAATGTGCGGTGGCAATCCCGCGGGTTGCAGTCATGTGATGCTGCTGGTCAGGATTGAACTGACGACCTCCCCCTTACCAAGGGGGTGCTCTACCACTGAGCTACAGCAGCCTTGGCACGGTCAGAGGCGGCTTCGTAGCGTTTTGCCAGAGGCCACGCAAGCTGCACCGGGGCTGCCCAGCGCAGCATCAGGCGACACCGGTGATTGCGTCCCAATCCACCGCCTTCTGATACGCATATGCGACCCGCAGCAGCAGTGGTTCAGCCAGGAAATTGCCGACGAGTTGCAGGCTGATCGGCAGGCCGTCCAGCTTGCCGCACGGCACGGCAAGTGCCGGATGGCCCGTGTAGTTGGTTGGCTTCGTGTTGTAGGCCATCGGCAGCACCATCCAATTGCGCCGGAGATTTGCCAAAATCGCCTCGGTCGGGTCGGTCGGCTCTTCCTCCACCAATGGTGCGATGTTGCGCACCGTCGGCAGCGCCAGCACGTCGACCCTAGCCAGCGCCCGGTCGAACGCGGCCACATAGGCGGGTCGCACGTTGTGCGCCTTGGCGTAGACGCCGCCATGGTAGTTGCGGCGCGACAACTCGGCGACCAGGTGGTTGACCTTCGTACGCGGTGGCAGCATGTCACCGTGCTGGCGCCACATCCGGTCGATCGCGGTGATGACCGAGGCGGGATAGTAGGCTTTCGCACCGACACCGAAGAAGCCCACGTCGTGGATCGCCTGCGTACCCTCGAGCACCAGAGCGGCATACACGCTGTCGATCTGCGCATGCTGCGGCACCGAGATGCGGCTGACCTCCGCGCCTAACCGCTCCAGCGTAGATACGGCTGTCATGACGCCTTCGACGACACCTGGTTCTATCGGTTCGGCGAAGCCTTCCTCGAGTATGCCGATCCGTACGCCTCGCACACCGCCATCCAGATCAGACAGTGCGTCGATGCTCTCGGGGATGCTGCGGCGCTGACGCGGGTCATTGTCGTCGTAGCCGGCCACCGCCTGAAGGGCCGCCGCGACCTCCGGAACCGAGCGCGCCATCGGGCCGACATGGTCTACGCTGGGCTCGGCTGCAAAGCCGCAAGCAAAGTGCGACACCAAGCCAAAGGTCGGCTTCAGCCCGACGACGCCGCAAAACGCGGCGGGTAGCCGGATCGAGCCGCCCTGATCACCACCGAATGAAATATCGACTTCGCCCGCGGCCAGTGCTGCCGCGGAACCAGACGAGGATCCGCCGGTAATCCGCTGCGGGTTGTGCGGATTGAGTGGCTTGCCATAGTCGCCCATGAACCCGTTCATCATGTGCTTGCCGACCACCTTGCCGCCGGCGGCCAGCACACGGGTGACGATGGTCGCATCCACATCGGGAACGAACCCTTCCAGTGCCTGCGATGTGAACACTTGCGGAATACCCGCCACGCTGACGTGGTCCTTGAAGCTGACCGTCTTGCCGGCCAGCAGGCCACGATCGGCGCCGCCGATCGCGCACTTCCAGAGCCAGGCTTGATAACGGTCCTCGCTGAGCGACGGCCGATAGCCCGGGCTGCGCTCAGGAAACAGCAGTGGTGGCTTGGCCTCCTCAGCGCGCGATTGCACGAACGCATCCAGTCCACGCAGAGCATCGAGAATGAAAGGCAGATAGAGCTCCGCTTCCTTTTGGCTGAGGTGCAAATTGATGGAGGCGGCGAGTTCGACCAGCTGGGCTACATCTGGGTTTGCGAACATGATACTACCCCTCTTGCATGGCGATTGCGCGGCTCAAGCGAGCCAAAGCTTAGCAACTGCGACGGCGCAAGCAGAGTGGCCATCGGTAATCTACGGCACCCGGCGCAGACGCCGACGGTGGAAGTCGCGAAGTATTTCGCGCGCCGCATTATGACCGGGCGCACCGGTGACGCCGCCTCCCGGATGGGCTCCCGAGGCGCACAAATATAAACCCGGGATCGGGCCGCGATAGTCGGCGTAGCCCAGCATCGGACGCGCGGAGAAAAGCTGCCTGAGATCGAGAGTGCCATGGAATATATCGCCACCGACCAAACCGAACGTCCTTTCCAGGTCGAGCGGAGACAAGGCCTGACGTGCAAGGACCGAGCGCCGGAAATTGGGTGCATAACGATCGACCGTCTCGATCATAAGGTCGGCAACAGTGTCGCGATGATCATCCCATGACGCGCCGTCGGGCAGTTGCGGCGCCACATGCTGACAGAACAAGCTTGCAACGTGCAGTCCACGTGGCGCGAGCGTGTCATCCAGCGTGGATGGAATCACCAACTCGACAATGGGTCTGCGCGACCAGCCAAATAAGCGCGCGTCAAAATAGGCCTGCTCCATGTAGGCAAGGCTTGGGGCGATAGTGATGCCCGACGCATGATGCTCGGCACACGCGCGACCCGGCAACGCAGAGAAATCCGGCAATTCAGCGAGTGCGACGTTCATGCGAAACGTGCCGGAACCGCAGCGCCACATTTGCATCCGCTGCCGAAATTGATCGGGCAAAGCAAGCGGATCGACGAGGTGGAGGTAGAGAAGTTTAGGATTGATCGCCGCCGCGACGGCTGCGGTGCGTATTGTTTCCCCTTTATCCGTTTCCACACCGACGGCGAGGTTTTTCTCCACCAGGACGCGGCGCACCCGTGTCGACAATCTGATATCGACACCGTGGCCCGATGCGGCTCTCGCCATTGCCTGGGTGATCGCACCCATTCCGCCGATAGCGTGGCCCCAGACACCTTTCCTGCCGTTCACCTCGCCGAAGCAATGATGCAGCAGTACATACGCCGAGCTCGGCGCATAAGGGCTCGCATAGTTGCCGACGATACCATCGAAACCGAAAGCAGCCTTGATCGGTGCGCTCTCGAACCAGCCATCGAGGAAATCACCCGCGGAGGCTGTGAAGAGATCCAGCAGGTCCCGCTGAAATTCGATTCCTAGGGAGCGAATTCTGTTGGCCGTCTTGCCGAGCTTGAACATCTCGACAATCGCCGTGAATGGAGCGCCAGCGACAACATTAGGTGGCGTCTCCAGCACGACGGTGCGCAGCACCTCGGCGGCAGCTTCCAGACGCTTTTGATAATCATCGAGACGATCTGCGTCTCGCGTCGAGAACTTGGCGACCTCCTGTTTGGTTCGGTCGCCACCGACTTTCAGGAAGCGGCCGTCATCCAGCGGCAGGAAGTTGGCAATCGGTCGCTGCACGATGCGCAAGCCGTGGCCCGCCAGGTCCAGGTCGCGAATGATCTTCGGGTTCAAGAGCGAGACGGTATAGGCGGCAACTGAATTGGAAAAGCCCGGGCTGAACTCCTCGGTGACTGCGGCACCTCCCACGACATTGACGCTGGTCGAGCACAAGCACCTTCAGGCCAGCCATCGCCAGATAAGTGGAGCAGACCAGGCCGTTGTGGCCACCACCAACGACGACGACGTCGTACATCACGCCACACGGCGCGAGATACGGATCATCCGAGATCGGCGAGCAAAGCCGGCGATGCGGATCGCAGCAACATCTTGCGGGCCTGCCACTGCGCGGCGACATCGAGCGAGGTAAGAAACTGCACATCACCCCCGGCGAGCGACGCCACCGGCAGCCCATCGCAGTACAACAGCCGATTGGCCGTAACTGCCGCGAGCTTGGCACCCGGGGTGAGGATACCGACGAGGTTCAGCGGATCCGCACCGGATAGCGAGACGTATGCGTTGGATAGCGGCCGGCGCCGCACCTCGCGCAAGAGTCCGATGGCGTCGGGCAACGCATACTGCTCACCGGAGAAACCTGCGACAAAACGACCGCCGCGAATTTCGCCGCGCGCTTCCAGACGGCGGTAGACGCGCAGCAGATCGCGCCATGGCGGCAGCCAATCGGCTTCGCGTGTCAACAATCGCCAGAACACCACGCCGTAGCGGCGCAACAATGCGCGTGCCACAAACTCTGTGGCGGAGGCTCGGCCCTGAGGATCGCTGGCCCGGCGCCGCATCAGCGACCACCGTCCGGCGTCCTCCATACCGAAGGCCATGATGCGACGGCGGCGCGTCCCACCCGCGAATGGCTTGCGGCGCTCCGACGGGACCAGCAGAGCACGCAACCCACCGAAACTGTCCGAAGTCACCAGTCCCAGCGACACAAGCTCGCCAAGCGCTTCTTCAAGCTGGGGGCGCAACAACGCGCTCGCTTCGGCTAGTTCCTCGAAAAACAAGGCACCCTGCGTTCGAAGACAGTCGAGCACCGTTTGAGCGCGGCCATTCGGCTGTACATCTTCCGTCGAGCTCGCCAAGGAGGTCCAGAACCCAGCGTGCCTGCGTGCCAGCAGTGCGATCGGCGTTGTTCGTACGGGCCCGCTTGTTCTGACACCAGGGGTCAAACGCCCCCATGCGATGCGGCCGGCCAGGCACATGTCATCCAGCCAAGTCGGCTCATAGCCGATGATGCGTGCCGGCAGGATCTCTGTTTCCCACGCGCCTGCTGGCGCTTCGAACCCTTCCAGCAACGCCACGGCGGCGGAAACTGCATCGGGGCCTTCCAGTCGCGTCTCCGGTGTGACCCGCTGCCAATCGAACAGGAAGCGAAGAAAGTCACGCGCGGCCACCGGCTCGATCTCAGCCCGCAGTCGGCGCACCGTGTAATGATGAATCCGCGCCAGGAGCCGCCGGTCGCACCATTCCTCGACATTGCTGCCGGACGTGAAGTGGCCGCGCAGAGCGAAGCCTTCGACTTCCAATGCGACCAGTGCAGCGCTGATATCGTCAGCTTCCAGACCCAGTGGGGCCGCGAGCGCAGCCTGTGTCACTGGTCCCAACCCCTCCAGCCGGCCACGCAGGATGTCGGAGAGAGTATCGGTGTTTGCTGGCAAACCCTCGAATTGCGGCGCGCGTTCAGCGGCGGCCCAGAGCGTCGCCTGCGGCATCCGCAACCGGGTTACGCGATCGTCCTTTGCCAAGGCGGCCAGCCACCCGCGCCATTCAGGTGCAGCCGATACTTCTTCCTCATTCAGGCAGCCGAGCCAAAGCAGCGCATCATGCAGTTCCTCAGCATTGACGGGATCGGGCCACGCCTCGGTGCGCACGCGGGCGATGGCCTCCGGATCAAGGCGACCAAGGTCCGCCGCGCTCTCCGGCGCCATCCAGCGGCGGGCCATCACCGCCTGCGTTCGCCTTTCCTCCAGCGGCGCATTGTCGAGATAGGCATATGGCCGCGCCGACAGCACCTCCAATGCCAGCGGCGAAGGCTGTGTCAGGTCGCGGGCAACCACGCGCGTGTCGCCAGACTCGATCCTGGCAAGCAGTCGCTCGAGCCCCTCGATGTCCATCGCCTCGTGCAGGCAATCGGCGATCACCTGGTTGGTCAGCGGGTGGTCGGGAATTTCACGGTCACCAGCAACGTTTTCCGCACAGGCCATTTGGTCGGGGAACACGCTGGCGACCAGGTCCTCGGCCTCCATACGCGCAAGCTGTGGCGCGACCTTCTTGCCGCCGCGAAATCGCGGCAGAGCAAGTGCGACGCCCGCCACCCATCGCCAGCGCGTGGTGAACATCGGTGCATCGAGCAGCGCCTGCACCAGCACTGATCGCACATTGTCCGAACGCAGATAGCTTGCCACTTCCGCCAGATCGAAACTGTGTGCGGTCGTGAGCGAGAGCACGATGTTGTCCTCGGTCGCGGCTGCCTGCAGTTCGAAGTTGAACCTGCGGCAGAAGCGTTTCCGCAGTGCAAGCCCCCAGGCGCGGTTGATGCGGCTGCCGAACGGCGCATGAATGACAAGCTGCATGCCCCCTGCTTCATCGAAGAAGCGCTCCAGCACGATGGTGTCCTGGGTCGGCAGGCATTCTAGTGCTGCGAACGATACCTTGAGATACTCCAGGAGCTGCTCCGCCGCTGCCGTCGCTATGCCGACCTCGTTAACCAGCCAGGCTTCAGCGCCCTCACCCGATTTGTCGCGTCGGAGCCGCGTTGCGATTGCCGCGCGCAGGCGAGATACGGATGCGGATAGTTCATTGCTCCGACCAGGGGCCTCGCCGAGCCAGAAGGGTAATGTCGGTGGCTGCCCATGCGCGTCTTCCACACGCACGATGCCGCGCTCGACACGCATGATGCGATACGAGTTGTTGCCGAGCTGGAAGATGTCGCCGGCAAGACTTTCGACCGCAAAGTCTTCGTTGACGCTGCCGATCGTCTGATTCTCGGGTTCCAGCAGAACCTGGTAATCAGCCGTGTCTGGGATCGTGCCGCCGGAAGTAAGTGCGGTGAGCCGCGCACCGCGCCGGCCCCGTAGCATGTGGTTGATCGCGTCGTGATGGATCAGTGTTCCGCGCCGGCCTCGGCTGGTGGCGAACCCGTCGGCGAGCATGCGGACAACTGAAGTGAAATCGTTGCGCGGTAGATCGCGATACGGCCACGCGCGACGCATCCGGTCGTACAGCGCATCCTCCGACCAGTCCTGCGCGCTCACTTCCGCCACGATCTGCTGCGCCAGCACATCGAGCGGTTGATACGGAATGGTCAACCGATCGAGTTCGCCGCGCTGGACGCAATCCAGCAGAGCGGCACATTCGACAAGATCGTCGCGCGACAACGGGAACAACCGCCCTCTTGGTGTACCACCCACGGCATGACCCGACCGTCCGACACGCTGCAGGAAACTCGCGATGGAGCGTGGCGAACCGAGCTGACAGACAAGGTCCACGTCACCGATATCGATGCCGAGTTCCAGCGAAGCGGTCGCCACAAGCGCCTTCAGTTCGCCGCGCTTCAACCGCTGCTCCGCGGACAGCCGGTGCTCCTTCGCCATGCTGCCGTGATGCGCCGTGACTGCCTGTTCGCCCAATCGCTCGGACAATTGCCGCGCCACACGTTCGGCCATGCGGCGCGTGTTGACGAACACCAGTGTGGTGCGGTGCGCTTCGACCAGTCGCATCAGGCGGTCGTAAACCTGTTGCCAGACCTCTGCCGACATAACCGCTTCCAACGGCGAGTCGGGCACCTCCATTATCAGTTCGCGCGGGCGCTGATGGCCGGTGTCGATGATCGCCACATCCCGCGCAGTGGCGCCGCCCAGCAGATGCGCAACCTCCTCGATCGGGTTCTGCGTAGCCGACAGACCGATGCTCACCAAATCGTCTCCGCACAGCGCTGCCAGACGTTCCAGCGACAACGCCAGATGGGCGCCACGCTTGTTCGCAGCCATGGCGTGGATTTCGTCCACGATAACTGTGCGTGTGGTCGCCAGCATGGCACGGCCCGAAACGGAGCCGAGAAGGATGTAAAGTGATTCCGGCGTGGTGACGAGGATATGGGGCGGGCGCCGGCGCATGCGCTCACGTTCGCCAGTGGGCGTATCGCCGGTGCGCACCCAGGTGCGGATCTCGACGTCCGGAAGCCCGCGATCGCAGAGCTCCGATCGAATGCCGGCAAGCGGCACCTCCAGGTTGCGCTGGATGTCGTTGGACAGTGCCTTCAGTGGCGAGACATAGACCACCTGGGTGGCGTCCTGGAGCTTCCCATCGAGCGCCTGGCGGACCAGCCCATCGATAGCCCCAAGGAAAGCCGCGAGTGTCTTGCCCGACCCGGTCGGCGCCGCAATGAGAGTGTGCCGATCTGCCCGAATCGCCGGCCAAGCCTGTAGCTGCGCCGGTGTTGGCGTAGCGAAATGCCTAGCAAACCAACTCGCAACGGCCGGACAGAAGATGTTCGAGAGATCCATGTGCTCGGCACCAATAAGGGACCTGGGGCAACGAAAATCAATTCTGCACCGGTCCTCCGGCAGCTAGCCAACAGCGTAGGCTGCCGCCGAGCGCAACTCGCCTGACGCTTTGGATTGTCCTTGATCGAACACGCGCTGCTGCCCTAACCTTGGCCGCTGCTGCCATTGACCTGTACGTCTGGCGAAATCCGAGGTCAAACGCTCTAGGGCCTTCAAGAACTAGAACCAGGATCGCCCCTGCTATTGCCGGGGAGGCCACCAATGCTGAAGATCATCGCTGAGCAGGAGCATTATTTGCTGGTATCCGATGGACAGAAGTTCACCGTGGTCGAGCGGCGCGCCGGCAAATTCTACCCGTTGCGCAACGGCAGCCGGATTGGCGTGTGTCTTGATGACGACACCATAGCCGGGCTGATACAAGGCTCTGGCGCATATACCGAGCGCGCGGCGCGCAGCCTTCTGGCCAATGTTGCCTCGCAATGGCGAGACCTGTTTGAGCATGTCCGCTGATACGCCGCGCCGCTTCGCGATCCGCAAAATCCTGCTGCCGCTGCAGACTGCGAATACCGCGGAGGCTGTCTGCTCAACTGCCGCGATGACAGCTCGTATGTGGGCGGCTCACGTAGCGGTGCTGCATGTCGGCTCCAACAAGGACCGTGCGAATTTCCTGCGCGACCAAGTGACGAGAGTGCTGGCACAACACGGCCTGGCGGTCACCGACACGGAACCTGATGGCACACTGCCCAAGGCCACCTTTACCGTTGTCACCGGACAGGAACCTGAAATCGTCGCTCAGCAGGCGAGGTTAACCGATCTGGTTGTCGTGCCGCATCCAGCCAGCGACAAAGAGGTTTCTTCATCCGATGCACTGCACGCCGCACTGTTTGACTCTGCGAAGCCCATACTGATCGCACCGGCGGCCGCCCCATCGGCCATTGGCCGCAGAATTTGCGTCGGCTGGAATGGCACTGCCGAATCCGCTTCGGCCGTCTTGGCAGCGTTGCCTTGGCTGGAAGGCGCCGAAGCTATCCGGATCCTTTGGTCAGAGGATTATCAGCGGCGCGGGCCGCTGGCGCCCGAATTGCAGCAGTACCTCGCCATGCACGACATTAATACCGACCGTGCAGCGTTTGCTCCCGAACAGAACGCAGTGGGCGCGGGGCTACTGGCAGCTGCCAACGACTTCGGCTGCGATCTGCTCGTAATGGGCGCATATTCCCATTCGCGCCTTCGCCAGTTGTTCCTGGGCGGCGTGACACGTCATGTGCTCGAGCGTGCGAAGATCCCGGTGCTGATGCACCGCTAGCTTTCAGCAACTATGATCGCTGCAAGGTGGGCCGGTGCGCAGCCGCATGTAGTTCGGGCGCATGGTGTTTCGTCGCACCATGCGCCCATCGGGGTTATCAGAGGTTGGCTTGGAAGTCCTGGTAGTCGCGAACCTTCTTGTACACCTGCAGCCGATTGCGCTGGCTGTCGGCCACAATGATCTCGTCGGTCGCCGGATTGAAATCGACAGCGGTCGGGAAGCAGAACCGCCACAGTGGCTGAAGGTTGTTGACCCGTCGATACGCCTTCATCATGTCCGGGTTCGCATCGACGCTCTGCTTGGCCCACTTCGAGAACACGTGTGCGTCGCCGTACAGGTTGGTCAGAGGGGTCCCGTCGGCCTCGAAGATGCTGACCCGATGGTTGCCCCAGTCGGTGACATAGATGTCACCATCGGTATCCACGGCCACGTCGGTGGGATGATTGAGCAGCCCGGCCTTCGGATAGTGTGACTCCGGCAGACTGGAGACGTATGGCCCCAGGTAGGTCACGGCGTAGGCGTCATCCGGATGCGGCAGTTCGCCATAGGTGCCGATCTTCATCAGGAAGTGGCCCTGCGGCGACAGCTTCTGCACGCGATGGTTCTTCCAGTCGGCAACGTAGATGTTGCCATCCTTGTCGGTGGTGATGCCCCAGGGCTGGTTGAACTCGCCGTCGCCCGAGCCGGCCTTGCCGCACTGCGCGACCAGCTTGCCTTCCGGGGTGAACACCTGAAGCCGGCAATTGCCGCTGTCGACCACGATGACATTGCCGTTCTTCTCGACAGCGATGCCGGCAGGACGCAGCAACTCACCGTCACCACTCCCGGTTTTGCCGAACTTGTACTGGAACTTCCCGTTCGGATCGAACACCGAGATCGTGTTGGTCCACTCGTCCGAGCAGAACACGCGGCCATCGTTGCCCACGGCCACGCCGAAAGGCCATGTTGCCTTGCCGTCGCCTTCACCGTGCTGGAAGAACTCAGCCATCAGTTCCTCGTCGCCCGGTCCGCCCAACTGAATGCGGTTCACCCGCATGCCGAAATTGTTCTCATTGCCGCGGTTGGCGGTGTAGAGGTCGCCGTTATTCCCTAGGCACATTGTCTGGATGTAGTTGAAGCCGGTACCTGTCGCCGCACCGCGTCCGATGGCATGGCTCCAGTCATAGGCCCTGCCGCGAACAACCGTCGTAAGCGCCATAATTTCCTCCCGTCACGTCGCAAGATCACGCCCCTCCCGTTCGACGGGAACGGGAGGGGTAGTCATCGGCCTGCTTAGTGCAGGAAGGCCGGCTTCTCGTAGGTGCCATTCACGATCGGCGCCGGGTTCAGACCGAGCCACTTGTCGAGAATGGTCGAGTAGATGCTGCGGAAGTCCATGCTCGGGTTCAGGTCACCCTGCACGAGCTTGTTCGCATCGAGCGACGGATATTCGCCGTAGTGTCCGCCCTTCACCTTGTCGCCAAGCACAAACGTCGCACCGGCGGCGCCGTGATCAGTGCCGGAACCGTTGTCACGCACGCGACGGCCGAACTCCGAGAACATCAGCACGATGACGTTGTCAGCCGCGTTGTGCTGACGCAGGTCGGTCATGAAGGCATCCAGGCCTTCGGTGACCGCAGTCCACAGACCGGCATGCAACGGTGCCTGGCCGGCATGCGAGTCAAAGCTGCCATGGTCGCAGTAGAAGATGCGGGTGCCGAGATTGGCGAGATGCACCTGGGCGACGCCGCGCAGCTTCTGTGCGATCGTCGTGTTGGGATACTTCACGTCGGACTTGTACATGCCCGGCGCGACCTTCAGGATATCGGCGCCCTTCAGCCCATCGAGGCCGGTGGTGCCGAGGTAGTCCATCACCCCGCTGCCCTCGATCGGCTGATACATGTGCGCGAAGGTCTCGAGCACCTTCAGGCGCTGTGCCTGGTCGCGGATCGTCGGCAGGAAGCCGTACTGCTCCAGCGGACCAGCCACGCAGGCGACCGGAACGTTGGGCACCGACATCGCGCGGAACATGCATGGGCCGAAGCTCACGGCCGTGACGACGTTCTCTTTCTTCGGGTCGAACTCGCGTACCACGCGACCGAGCCAGCCTTCGGTGCCGACCTTCTCGGCCTCACAGGTGTGCCAGATGTCCATCGAGCGGAAGTGCGAGCGCGGGGAATCGAGATAGCCGACGCCGTGCATGATCGCGAGTTTGTCGTCGTCCCAGAACTTCTTCAGCGGCGCCATGTAATTTGGCATGGCGTGCGCCTGATCCAAGTGAATCATGTCGCTGTCGGGGATGCCGACCGCTTTGCGATTGTCCTTGTACAGGCCGTTGTTGTACGGGATCACTGTGTTCAGGTAGTCGTTGCCGCCGGTGAGCTGCAACACGACCAGCACCGGATCCTTCGATTGCTGCGTTGCCGACATAGATTAG
>JBKPOG010000003.1:0-8125 GCA_046732975.1 Pseudomonadota bacterium | reverse complement strand
AGTCTAAAAATCCTCGTGTTAGCGACAGAGTCGGTGGTACCGACCTGCAACGTGAGGCGCTCCGCGGTTTTTTTGAACATTCGCTTCCTCACCCAAGACCTGACGCGTTTTTGGACGCGGAATGCGTCACCAACATCACTGGCATTTAGCCGTTGTCCGGCGTCTGAGACGGAAGACAACTCAGGGCCTCTGGTAACATCCCGAAGGCTGATCTGCCAGACAAAGTTTCTTGATTTTAATCTCGCCTCCATTGGATGGCCTACCGCAACGGATCTGCAAATCAAGGCGTCGGATAGCTCTTCGGGAAGAGAAAATTCGAATGCGTCACGAAAACCGTGATGACTTCCAATAAGCACGCTCCAGGCCGCAACTCACCGAGGTGGCACGTTCACAGCGCCGCGGCCTTGAAAACACGACTGCATCACCCTCAGCGGTAATCGTCATCTGGCGGTCTCCGGTGGTTGCCCCCATTGTGACAGCCAGCAGAAATCGCATGGCTTCTTCGCCGCGTTCGGCCACCTCACGAATGCACCCCTACAACGGTCACCGGCAGCTCACCCTCCGGCATTCAAGCTTGAGTAACGCCGCATTTATCGGCTTTGCCGCTTTTGCATAGCGTCTGAAATCGATCGCAGGGCGGGTCACTTCTCGATTGTGCAGCATTTTCGCGTATGCCGCGTCCGCTTGGTTCGCGCGCGTGTCGCATTCCTCGGCGGGCTCCTTCAGAGCCCGCTCGGTTTCCGCGTCATTGACGCTGGTGAGAAGAAGCCCGCGGAACGCTACTTGCTCCGAAGAAACCCAGCGCCGTCGGACATGCGTTCAGGGCAACGCCATCGAGCCGAAGGAGTTCGAGCAAAGCGGCGTTTCTGCCCCTGCCTAGTGCCGCTTGTAGCGCTTCTGCTAAGCGTAATCACGCTTGCAGCGGCCTATCTGACCCCGGTCCAGCCCAGTATGCTGTAGGCCAACATGGCCAGGGCGATTACAACTACGACCCCAAGCATTACCGGGAGCCAATTGGGAGTCACCAGGGGCCCTCCCCGCCTGTTCGCCTGAGCTTCATCGAGGTGACGATCGCGGAAACGATGGCTGCTGCCGCCAGGTCTGCGCGTCGCCGCTGATCATAGCAGCGCAATCTACGAAGCCATTGCTCTGGCGGGCAAGTAAGGTGCTCGCGTCGAAGGCGGTGCCTGGAACCTGCCGCGCGGCAAGAGCTGATCGAACGGCGACGAGCGGACCGTCCGCTGTTCATGGGCGTCGGCACCACCTGAGTGGATGAGGGCAAAGGACGCTGACGATGCCAGTCCAGTTGCGGCTGTTTGCTGGGCGAAGGAGCAACTGAAGATCGAACAGTCATTCGGCCTTTCGGAACGATGGTGGTTCCGCACATCCGGCAAAAGGCTCAGCCCGCCGAAGGGGCATCCGTCCACAAGCTTGCCCACAGACTTACTCACCTTGCTGTGAACAATCGTTGTCCAACTTCCCAGCAGGGCTTCGCCCGTTGGATTGGGATGGGAGAGGTTCTGAAATTTATAGAGCGTGCCCTAGCTGTCTTAGCCTTCAGGCGATCGTCTCCGCGGGCTATCCTGGTCAGCGGTGACTTCGGTCTACGGCTAAGTTGGATAGCTTGGATAGGCAGCGATGCGTTCGACCCAAGCCGGTCGTCGAGGGACACCTTACAGCGCCGGTTGGAACTTCGCACTGCCCTCCTGCGTTTGATTCATCCAGCCAATGACGGCTGGCTGTGGCCAGGGGCGGAGAGAGCGATGAGCGATAGGATGTCGGGCAGCGAGAGCGGAGAGGGTGTTTATGGTGCCGCCAAGGAGGCTATTGGATCGGCGGCAGAGCAGGTGCGAGCAGCGGCCCCCGGAACATACGATGCCGGCGCCAGGGCCGCGCGATATGTGGGAGAGGCGGCATCTGACCATCCTTACCTGGTGGGAACGGCCGTCATTGCGTTCCTGGGCGGGTTACTGAGTGCTACTATAAATCGCAACACTGGCCGCAATGATTGGCAGGAACAGGCAAGGAATTGGCGGGATCGCGCCTACGAAATGGGCGATCGCGCGCAGTCGGCTGTCCCCGATATTTCCAGAGCTGCTGGTGACGCCGGCAAATATGTTTCTCAGTCTATGCGCGAGACTTCCATGTCAGGGTTACTGATCGCTGCAGCAGTGGGAGGCATTCTTGGCTATTTGCTTCACAACCGGTCCTGACGACGACGGTATTTGCTCTCCGGCCTTGCAATAGCCCATGGCCGCATCGGTCCCTCCGCAGCGCGTCTGAGGCACTCACCTTGGCATCGAAATCGGATCGATCAGCCATCCGCGGACGGCCTCTAAACGCCAGGATCCAGACCCGCCGCCCGAAGCTGATGGATCATGCGTGTGAGAGGCGATCTTCGCTGTCGCAACCTGGCAGCCTACGGAGCCCCTCGCCGTGCGCCAACATTTTTGAAACTCTGCAACCAGGGCCGACGCGTCCACGTTCACCACATGCCGCATACCACGCGGCCGGCCGGCGGGCCTGAAACTTAACGAAACTCAACATCGCACAGCGCCGCCGACTGAAATCGTGCACCCCGTTCGAAGAGCGGGAGCACATCGCGAACACAGGATAGGAGAGGACCATGTCCGGCACCGCCACGAACGAGACGGGCGATCTGATCGCTTCGGATAAAGTCGAAGGAACCGCGGTATACGACAGGAACGGCACTAAGCTTGGCTCCGTCTATAATTTTATGGTCGAGAAGCGCTCTGGCCACGTTGCCTACGCGGTTATGTCCTTCGGCGGCTTCCTCGGTATGGGAACCAGCTATCATCCGTTGCCATGGAATCAGCTCACCTATGAGCCCGCGCAGGGCGGCTATGTAGTGGATCTAACCAGGGAGCAGCTCGAAGGAGCGCCGACCTATTCGGCTTCAGAGGCGCCGCGCTGGAACGATCCCACTTATAGCCGCGGGATCGATGATTACTACGCCTCAGTGGGTGGGAGACGCTGAGCAGAGACGGCCCATCTGGCCCGCTTCGGCGGGCCTTTCGCTTGGCGGCGGCCTCACTACAAACCAGCCAATTTCCTTTGAACAGCGATGGAAAAGATGGGCGTGCGGCCGGGCCGGAAAGTCTGCGAGGCAATGCGCCGGCTGTCTAGGAAGCCCAGCACGAAATCGAGGCGCGTGACAACAAGGCCCGATCCTCGATCCCGCCATCGTCACTGGCATGCGGATGCTAGCCTAACAGCCATGTTCGGCAGCATTGCAGCATAATTTTCAGACCTAGACCCGTGCTGTGCCAGGGCCGGCCTGTCGCGCTCGGATCGCAGCGGATTTGCCATGGAACTTTTCGGAATCGCACAGCATCCCTGGATGTGGCAGATTTTCCTGCTCGTCGCCCTCGCTCTCGCAATTCTGGCGATGGTGAACCATGCAGCCGCCCGAACGGCGGAACGGCAGAACCCTCCAAAGGGCTCCTTCATCGAAGTCGATGGAGTTCGGCTGCACTATAGCGATCGAGGCACCGGGCGCCCCGTCGTGCTGATCCACGGCAATCTCGTGACGGGGGACGACTACAACACCAGTGGCGTGGCCGAGAGGCTACTCGGGACGTGCCGGGTAATCCTATTTGACCGCCCGGGATACGGCTACAGCGGACGGCCTCGCTGGCGCCCATGGGGTCCAATGGGCCAAGCAGAACTGCTACACAAGGCACTGGGAGAGTTGGGCGTGGAGCAACCGGTCCTCGTGGGGCACTCGTGGGGCTCGCTGGTGGCCCTCGCCTACGCCATCCGGCACCGGTCTGATACGGCGGGTCTCGTGCTGCTGTCTGGCTATTACTTTCCGACATTTCGCCTTGACGCTCTAATGGTTGCCCCGGTCGCGGTCCCCGTATTGGGTGATATTCTGCGCTACACCGTCTCGCCGATTTTCGGCTGGATGACGATGCCGATCACCAAGCGGATGATGTTTGCGCCGAAACCTGTAACGGCACGGTTCCATGCAGAATACTGCGCCGCCATGGCTCTACGGCCATTTCAGATAAGGGCCACCTGTGTCGATGGAGCCCTCATGGTCCCAGCCACAATGAAGCTGTGCACCCATTACGGCGAGTTGCCATTGCCGGTGACCATCATGGCAGGCGACGGTGACCAGGTTGTCAGCCATCGGATGGCGGAGCGGCTTCATTCCGCTGTTCCGGGCAGCACCCTACGCATAGTGCAGGGCGCTGGGCACATGCTCCATCACGTCGACAGCGAGCGGGTGGCGGATGCCATTCTCGCCATGGTCAAGGCTTCGCCGGAACAGACATGTGGTGGTGCAACGAGATCAATCTCGTCCGCCTTGTAATCCACATGCGACCTGCCGGCGGGCGTGATTCCTCCGGACGGCTAGGGGCAGTTTTCCGTTGCGATTGGCGGCAGACGCGTACCGAGCGCCAGAAGGCGAAGAGCGGGTTCTCGATGACGGATACTCAGGCAGCACCAAAGGACAGGAACTCTCCGAGACTCGGCTGGACAACCTGCTCGGCTGCGCCTGCGCACACGCGGCGATCGCCGACACCCGCGTCTGGATCGACACTTGGAGCGAATGCTGGCGGTCGCATCGGGCCTCATGACCACTGAGCAAGGACTCAGTGCGAGGAGCATCCCGATGTCGTCGCGACCATCGAGGCAGCAGGCGAATCGCCTTTGCCTTCCTGAGCGCAGGTGGGCGCCTTTCATCAGGCTGCGGGTCAAACTCCATCCTGGCCACCTGATGCAGGTTCTACCGGCCTTGGCCCGAAGCCGTGCCCCTGCGTCCTCAAGTGCTTGGAACGTCTCTCGTCTTATGTAACGCACTGTCATCGACCTTGACGAAACCACTCAAGAAGGTAGCGATTACGTTGAGCAACCGGGTAGGCCGTTGTGCGTTCCTCGGGTCATGCGTCGCATCACCCGTCGTTCTCGTCGATGATAAGGCGCAGGCTCGACTGGCGAATACCTCTGGCACTTCTTGCAACGTATGCCAGCTTCGGTTCCGGGCCGGCCGCAGTTGCAGCCGCACTACAAGGATTTCCACCACTCCTGATGGTGGCTGCACGCGGCGTTCTTGCCGGAGCCGTACTGACGTACTGGGCCATGCTAGGTGGCGCCTCACGGCCAACTTGGCGAGAGTGGCGTGCAGCGGCATTAATTGGGCTGCTGATTCTGGCGTGCGGTGCTGGGGCGGGCACGTATGGCCAGCGAACCGTCGCCTCCGGTGTCGCAGGCGTGCTGTCGGCGCTGCTGCCGCTGTTCGCTGCCTGTATCGGTTATCTTGTTTTTCGCGAAAAGTTGCCGCGCCTCGCAACACTGGGTCTGGCGATTGGATTCGTCGGAGTTGGTATCCTTCTGCGACCAGGATCGGGATACGATCTGTTTGGCGTAGGAGTTATCGTTCTGGGGCAGATGGCGTGGGCTTTCGGCGCGGAACTCGCTCCGCGTGTTGGCCTTCCAGAGGATCCGCGGCTCGCTGCTGGTCTGGAGCTTTTAGCCGGTGGTATCGCGCTGTTCTTGGTCGCTATGTCGCTCGGCGACTTGGGCAAAGTGCATGTTGCAGCAGTGCCAAGAGCCGCCTGGCTGGGTTTTGCCTGGTTCGTTCTGATCGCCATTGTTGGATTCACAGCATTCGGTTTTCTGACGAACGCGGTGGCGCCAGCGCTCGCGACGACCTTTTCATACGTTAATCCCGTCGTCGCCATCCTCTTGGGTTGGCTACTCTACGGCGAGCCGATCACCATCAGAATGATTGTTGCAACAGGCACCATCGTCGTTGGCGTCTGCCTGATCGTATCCACCAAGCCCCCGGTGCCGGGAAAAGTCCGGCACCCCTTTACTTCCGGGCACGGTCACCGTGTACCGAAGCTGCAAGCGAGTGAACAGGCCACTACGTGACTGGACAGACAAGACCTCACCGACGATCGCCCCAAGTCGTGCATGCGGCGCCGTCCGGTTGCGAACGGATGCGTCAGGGATTTGCGATGATCGCTGGCCGACGAACCACCTGAGGGACTTCAATTCCAAGGGGTGTTCCTTCGGGGTGGTCGCAGTGGCGTTGCCATCGCACTTCAGAATCAGCAAGCGCATGTCGGCATCGTCGCAAGCGTTAGGCCTAAATGATATGGTCGGGGTGCGGCCCTTGTTGCGCAGGCCCTGATGGTCGTCTCCCGCCGTGGCTCTAAAGCGGCGGGGCGCCGGTGCTCCCATGAGCCGCATCGTCTTATGCGAGGGTGGCTGACCGACCTTTGACTTGGCAACCTCATTCTCCGCCACCACATCCGCCGCCATGCCCGATGACAAAGCGCAAGGGTTGACGCACGCTGAACGACAAGATGTCGAAGAACTCTCCGCCCCGCGCTCCCCGGTCATCTACGAAGTGGTTCGCCAGCAGGGTGAGGACGAACTTTGCCGCCCGGATAGTTCGTTGTTCTGGTCAGGCATAGCGGCAGGGATAACCATCATGGCCTCGGTCATCGTGCAGGCCGCCCTGCGGCACAAACTGCCCGACGCGCCGTGGCGCGAGGCAGTATCCAACATCGGCTACAGCGTCGGCTTTCTGATGGTCATCCTTGGGCGCATGCAGCTGTTTACCGAGCAGACCATTGTTACAGTGCTCCCAGTCATGGCTGCACCGAGCTGGACCAAGTTGTGGGCCACGGCGCGTCTTTGGATCATCGTTTTCGTGGCCAACATGATCGGCACGTGTGCGGCAGCAGCAATGAACGTGACGCTGCGTCTGGTGAGCCCGGACCTGCTGGCGTCGATGCTCGCGGTATCGGCACCCCTGCTGCACAAAACTCCGCTTGACGTGTTGGCCCAGGCGGTGCCAGCGGGATTCATCATCGCGTCTGTTGCCTGGATCCGCGCCGCAATTAGCGATGCCGAGTTCTGGATCGTGCTGACGCTGACCTATGTCATCGCTCTTGGCGATTTCACTCACGTCATCGCCGGTAGCGCGGAGACCTTCCTGTTGCTGTTCGCCGAACAAATTGAGATCGCGCGCGCTCTGGGTGACCTAATCGCTCCTGCGTTGATCGGAAATGTAATTGGCGGAACGGGGCTGTTCGCGCTGCTCGCCTACGCCCAAGTCCGTCAGGAGCTTTAGGGACAGGATTTGTCGGTACCTGCATCCCCCAATCCCTTGGCCCTTCGATGTCGTCATCAGAATTGCATAAAGCAGGCCAGGAGTTCGGCCCGATGAAGACGATGAAAGTCGCTGCGTTGCTGCTCCAGAGCACCGGGTTCATTCGCTGGGACTTGCCACCGCCTAGGGACTTCGCTGGAGCGAGTCATACTACTGGGATCTGAACGATCGCACACGCGCGTTCAACGATCGTGTCAAAGGCAGACGCCGAACGGCACCTATCCCTACATGACGCAGGCTGGGTAATTACGGCGCCGTGTCCCACTATCCGAAGGCAGTCGCCGATATGGCCGCGATGACGGCGAAGGCGGACGGACGCGCGGTCGTCGCGCGAATGAAGGCGATGCCGACGGACGATGACTGCTTCGGCCCTGGCCGAATACGCGAAGATGGTCGTGCGTTGCATCCCTGCTATCTATTGCAGGCGAAGAAGTCCTCGGAAAGCAAACAGCAGTGGGATGTGGCGAGGGTGTTGGCGACGACCCCGATGGATGAAGCATTCCGCACCCTAAAACGAAGGCGGGTGCCCTCTGGTTAAGGCGTGACCCGGACCGATCATTATCAAGAGTCGTCGTCAGGTTCGGCGTTCCGACTAACTGCTTTGCCTTTGGCTCTCGCAGAGTCAGCTGAGCCTTGTCGCCGTTCCCGCCTTGGTGCCGCAGGCGACAACGCCCCTCGGCCGGTTCACGCCTGACACAGCAGCCACGCAGCGATGGGTCACCGGGCTGATTCGGTTATCGGCCACCATACTTTCAGCAGTTACGTGTCCGCGTTTTCGCGCCGGTGTTGCCGGCACTGCAGGTAGATTTCTACATGACTTCGATCGTTCCCGGATGGTAGCGGCGGGCGGATTTGAACCACCGACCAAGGGATTATGATTCCCCTGCTCTACCGCTGAGCTACGCCGCCATCAGGTCCGGAGGACCGGGAGATAATCTCCGTCCCCTACCGCGTCAACGCCGTGGCCTACCC
>JBKPOG010000002.1:0-4325 GCA_046732975.1 Pseudomonadota bacterium | reverse complement strand
GAGTTGGCCGATCAGATGATCCGCGCCATCGCCCGCCAGGCCGAGGCCGAACGCGAGCGTCGCGCGAAGGTCATCCATGCCGAGGGTGAATACCTCGCAGCCGAGAAACTGGCCATGGCCGCCGCAGTCATCCAGCAGCAGCCGGCGGCAATTCAGTTGCGCTACCTGCAAACCCTCGTTGAAATCGGAGCTGAGCACAACACAACCATCGTGTTTCCACTGCCGATCGATTTGATCACCTCCATGACGAAGGTGCTGAATGGCTCGAAGGAGATCGGAGCACCGGCCGTCCGGGAACTGACACCGGCCGTCGGAACTTCGAACGGTAAGTAACGTCCGACCCTGCATGGGCGGCCAAGCGAGGTACAGAGATGCCTACTCCAATTGGATTACAGGATTCATGGGAAGTTCGAGAGCTGCCGCCGGCGAAGCCTCTCGACGAAGCGGTGTGGCAAGCATGGCTGGAGAAGGGGCGCGAGCGGGACAGGCGTAACAGCGCCGCCCGAATGGTGGCGGTGAAATGGGTTTCGCTTGCTGGACTGGTTATGGTAGCCGCGCTGTGGTCCTACCTTGGACCGTACGACGTCATAGCTAGATTCGTTGTGGCAGTGGGTGCAATCGCCGTGATGTTCCACGCCATTGATGGCGGACGTTACGCCTTGGCGGCAGTTTTCGCAGCCGTTGCGTTGCTTTATAACCCGGTAATGCCGGCATTTAGTTTCTCCGGCGACTGGCCACGTGCTCTCGTGCTGGCAAGCGCCGTCCCATTCGTCGCGTCACTCACTGCGCCTACTGTGAGGAAGGAACCCAATGCCTAGATTTGCAGAAGCCGCAAAGCGACTTCTTCTCACCTCATTGCCTCTGTTAGGTGTGGTGTGGGCAGCTACATCAGCGAAAGACTTATCCAAGTACCGAACCTTTCAACTCGGGGCGGACCTGGCGACCATCGCCAAACAGGTGCGTGTGAGCCCATCTCAGGCGAAAGCCATTCAGCGCCGCCCGGCGCTTATTCAGGAATTGGTGTGGCGCCCCCAACCGCTTGGCCCGTCTTCGCAAGCGGAGTCCGCTAATGAGGTGGTCTTCAGCTTCTTTGATGGAGAACTCTTTCGGGTTGCGATCGCCTACGACCGGTACGAGACAGAGGGACTAACGGCTGACGACTTCATTGAGTCGATTTCGGCCACGTATGGGCTTGCCGAGATACCCGCTAATCCAGCCAATGCCGTCCAGGGATCCTACGGGGACCAGGAAGAGATCGTCGCACGGTGGCAGGACTCGCAATACTGCTTCGACCTGATTCGTTCCTCGTATGGCCCGACCTTTCGGTTGGTTGGGGTACTAAAGCGCTTGCGAGCGCCCGTTCAAGCCGCGATCACCGAAGCGAAACGGCTCGACGATCAGGAGGCGCCGCAAAGAGATGTCGAGCGAAAAGCGGACGAGAAGGAAATAGAGCGGGCCAAGCTGGAAAAGTCGCGGCTCTTGAACAAGCCGAGGTTTCGACCATAGCCAGCAGGAGTTCTGCTGAGAGAAGGAGATTACATGATGAGCGCTAGACCTGCTGGTACTGTCTTCCACGAAGGTGATGAAGTCGTGCTGGGCCGCGGTACATACCAGGGCACTTTGGGCGTCTTTGTGCGCTTCAAAACGGACGTCAACTGGGCTGACATCGTGGAGCGCAATGGCGACATTCGCAGCCATCCGGTGGCTTGGTTGGACAAGTTCACGAATCAAAGAGACCACTTGCGACTTTGAGGCGGACGCTCAAAATGAACAACTCTGCGGAAGATAACATCGAATCGTGGGAAGGCGAGGGCGGCGCGGCTGCTGCCCCATTTGTTGTCCGCCCGGCCTCTATGAGCGGCACGGCAAACCAGGTAGAGTGGGCCGAGCGTATCAAGCGCCTGGTGAACGAAGAATTCGACCGTGTGGCGCGGTCATTTCGATCGGTTGCCGGTAAACAGAACGATGCCGCGCGCGCTGACACCGAAGCGATTATCGCAATTGTCGAAGAGAAGCGCGCTGAAGTAATGCGCAGAGGAGAGGCGGGCTACTTCATTCACGACTGGCAAGAGATCAGCGACCAGGTGCGTCAGATGATATTTCACGACGTCCGCTACCAGGCGATCAAGAACAATAGATTACAAAACAAGTTTAGGAGAAAGGCATCATGAACATCCGGCCATTGTACGACCGCATCGTAGTGAAGCGGATTGAGGAACAAGAATCCACGCGCAACGGCATCATCATCCCGGATTCTGCGAAGGAGAAACCGCAAGAGGGCCAAGTGCTTGCTGCCGGCCACGGCAAGAGGCTCGAAAACGGCCAACTGGTTGCCCTCGACGTCAAAGTCGGCGACCGCATCCTCTTCGGCAAATATTCCGGCAGCGAGGTCAAGCTAGATGGCACTGAGTACATCATCATGCGGGAGGACGACGTCCTCGGCATTCTGGAGTCGGGTGCCAAAGCGGCCAACAAGAGTACTTGATTGATATCGCCTAAAGGAGGTTTCATGCCAAAACAGATTACTTACAGTGACCATTCCCGCCAGGCAATTCTACGAGGTGTGAACCAGCTCGCCGACGCGGTGAAGGTGACGCTCGGTCCCCGCGGGCGCAATGTTGTTCTCCAAAAGAAATACGGCGGACCGACGATTACCAAAGACGGTGTGACAGTGGCCAAAGAGATCGAGTTGCAGGATCGTCTTGAAAACATGGGTGCGCAGATGGTGCGCGAGGTGGCATCGAAAACCTCCGACGTTGCCGGAGACGGCACCACCACGGCGACCATTCTGGCACAGGCAATCTACCGCGAAGGCATCAAAGCGGTCACGGCGGGAGCCAATCCGATGGCTATCAAGCGCGGCATCGACAAGGCCGTCGAAGTGGCCGTCGCGGAAGTCAAGAAGCTCTCCACGGCCGTCTCAGGGGACATGATCGCGCAGGTTGGCAGCATTTCCGCCAACAGCGACATCACCATTGGCAACATCATCGCCGAAGCGATGAAAAAGGTCGGCAAGGACGGCGTGATCACGGTAGAGGAATCCAAGACCATGACTACCGAGTTGCAGACCGTGGACGGGATGCAATTTGATCGCGGCTACCTCTCCCCCTATTTCGTGACCGACGCCGAACGCATGGAGTGCGTCTACGAAGACCCTTACATCCTTATATACGACAAGAAGATCAGCAACATGAAGGACGTGTTGCCGATTCTCGAGCAGATTGCGCGGGCAGGAAAACCGCTTCTGGTCATTGCCGAGGATGTGGAAGGCGAGGCGCTGGCCACCCTCGTAGTCAACAAGCTGCGCGGTACACTCAACGCTTGCGCCGTGAAGGCTCCGGGGTTCGGGGACCGCCGGAAGGCGATGCTGGAAGATATCTCGATCCTGAGTGGGGGCACCGCCATCATGGAAGAGACCGGCATCAAGCTGGAGGGCATTAAGCTGGAGGACTTGGGCCGCGCGAAGCGCGTCACCGTGGACAAGGATGTCACGACGATCATCGACGGCGCCGGATCGCAGAAGAACATCGAGGGGCGGATCAGGCAACTTCGGGCCCAGATCGAAGAGACGACCTCGGACTACGACCGTGAGAAGCTCCAGGAACGTCTGGCCAAGCTTGCCGGCGGCGTGGCAATCATCAAGGTCGGCGCCGCGACCGAGACGGAGATGAAGGAGAAGAAGGCTCGTGTCGAGGACGCGCTACATGCCACTCGCGCCGCGATCGAGGAGGGCATTGTGCCGGGCGGGGGCGTCGCTTTGCTGCGAGCTTCGATTACTTTACAGACTCTCAAACTCGAGGGTGACGAACAGTTCGGTGTGACTATCGTCCGCCGCGCGTGCGAAGAGCCCGTCCGCCAGATTGTGATGAACTGCGGGACGGAGGGCGCCATCGTCGCCGAGAAGATCAAAAATAGCCTGGACGATCCTAACTTTGGCTTCAACGCCACCACGGAACAGTACGAGGACCTGGTGAAAGCGGGCGTAATCGATCCTGCCAAGGTAACTCGCACGGCTCTGCAGAATGCAGCTTCTATAGCCTCTCTCATGCTCACGACAGAGGCGATGGTCTGCGAGCTCGTGGAGAATTCTGACGGCACGGAGCAGTAGCGGCCGCGGGAGGCCCTAGGGAAAGAACTGGAGGTTGGCGAGGGGGCGCAGGCTACGGATTATATTTGCGGCAACGGCCGCGACACGCATTGGTTCTGGCCCTCTCCTACTAGAGGTTCGAAGCATCTCAATCGAGGAGGTCTTGTATGGTTTTCGTAATGTATGGCATCGTGCTTCTCCTTGTGTTCACTGCAGTTGCTGTCGCGGCGATGAAGGA
>JBKPOG010000001.1:0-30247 GCA_046732975.1 Pseudomonadota bacterium | reverse complement strand
TCAGTGGTGCCGACCCGCCGGTTACTTGGCTTCTGACGATACCGAACATTGATCCCGGTGAGTGGTGAGGGGAACTCCAGGAGCCAACGGAACCCCGAGCGCCAATTGCAAAGAAAACAATCCGAATCCTCCCTTAGCTGCTGGCCAATTCCGGTTGCCGGGTTCCCATCCATGTGCCCATGGAGTCATTGCGCAGACGGCATCCACCGTTCGGTCGGATCGCTATGCCGTGCTCGGCTCGCAAATGCCTGCAAGCACCTTGCTGATTACCGCCGGAGCGCACCCCGTGGCCACCGCGCCAGGATCATTTGGGTTGGTCCGCTCGGCTCCCATGATGATGGGCATAGACTTTTGTAAACTCAGCGCCGAGGAGAAATATCTGCGCTGAGTAGTACACCCATAGCAGCGCGATAATGAGCCCGCCGGCCGCACCATAACTCGATGCAATGCTGCTGCTTCCAAGATACAAGCCGATCAGAAACTTGCCAGCCGTGAAAAGCAGCGCCGTGACAATGGCACCAACAACGACATCTCGCCACGCGATCCGCTTGTCAGGCAGCACCTTGTAGATGGCAGCAAAGAGCACGGCGATCAGGCCAAAGGAAACAACAAAGTTGACCGCTTGAAGGAGCAGATGTCCCGACGGGATTGCCGCGCTGATGTAGTCACTCATCGCAGTCAAGACCGCGCTGATCACGAGGGAGACCAAAAGCAAGAACCCGAGAGCACCGACTAAACCAAGGCTTAGCGCCCGAGCGCGCAAGAGGCCGCTGATCGTGGTCTCGGGAGGCACCGCTTTCCAGATAACGTTCAGGCTCTGCTGCATCTCAGTGAACACGCCGGAGGCGGTGATGACGAGCATGACGATCCCAAAGGCGGTCGCCAGTACGCCAGAGGATCGGCCAGCGGCGCCCTGGATCGCTGACTGGAGGAGATCCGCGCTCTGTTGCCCCATGAGACCGGCGAGTTGCGCGGCGATTGCTCCGCTCGCCGCCTCTTCACCAAAAGCCAAGCCGGCTATCGCCACAACTATGAACAACACCGGCCCGATGGAGGTGATGGTATAGAACGAGATCGCAGCACCCCGAGTAAGCGCCTCGTCCTCGAAGAAGCCAGCTAAGGTCTCCCTCAGCAGCGCCAATAACTGCCTAGGCAACGATTGCCGCCAATTAGCCGAGGAAGTGTCGTGGCATATTGCGCCTTCATCGCGGGGTGACCGCTTGATGCAGGTTGAGGCGTCGCATTGGCGAGGGCTGAGACGAACGGTTCAGAAAAGGCTGCTTGGATGACATGCGGCACATCAGAGACTCGCTGAATGTCCACCGCTATTCCGAGAAGATGGCTGGATGATGGCTCCGGTTCGGATCGAAGGTAACATTCGCGAGAACTTTGGGCAAGCGAGGTCGTGGTCATTCTATTAACCTGCTTACCGAGATTGCTTAGGCAGCGCCTGTATCAATCGAGTTCGAGGACGTTGAAGGAAGAAGATGTGAAAACCGGGCGTGGATGGTGGCGGAAGTATCTGCACCGCCTGAACAACCCACTATGGCCATCGCGATCGATGCCATTGAATCATCATCGACGTCCACGGCGAGCGGGTGACCTACGCCCTCGACCACGCGTATGGCGGTCGCGGGCCGACAACGCTCTGGACCAAATGCCTACAGCAGCCAGTGCAAGCTTTGCTGGTGGCACACGGCCTGTCTGAAGACGCTGGTTCAGGCGGATGACCTGATCCTGCTCCCGGAGCTTGGGCGGTGCCGACGCGACGCTATGATCGGGACTATCGCGACTGTGCAGGAGGTTTGCCGCCGCCAGTATCGATGCGTTCATCAATGGCAGCAGGAACATATTTGGGGGCATAGGCGCAGCCACCCCTGCGAAAGCTGCATGAGCGAGCTCGATTGGCTATCAGCCCGAACCCCCCAGCCGTACCTGTATGCCCCGCTGGCCTTACCGCGCTCGGACATCGAGGTGTTCTCTGATGTCGGGACCAACCCGCTGGAGGATTTCTGTTACCTTCACGGGACGCTCAAACGTCGCAGCACCGATGGCGGCACCGAGCAGTATCATGCCTTCTTCGAAGCCGACATGACGCTCGACGTTGAGCGACCTGCGTTCAAAGCGGCTTGCGACTGTCTGGCGGTACGGCCTACCGCGATCATCTACTTCTGTTCCAAGTATGAGCGGACCATCTGGCGTGCAGTGCAGCGCAAGTACCCCGACAACTGAATGGTATGATCCGAAGCGTGACAACCAACCCCTGCCCGCAAACTCTTCCGGCAATTTCTATTCTTGAGAAACTTCGTATCGCTGGAAAAACTGGTAGTTGTGCCTGGGGGCAAGGCCGATTCAATCCATCTGCGGTGCGCGGTTCGGCGGCTGACAGGGTTCCATCCCGCCCTCGGCACCATCGCCTCGGGAAAATTCGAGAGCAGAATACGCCGAGAGATCTCCCGGATCGGCACATGATCTCGGCTTATGCAGCGACGGACTGTACTAAGGACGCCATGTCCAACACTCCGTTCATCCCCGCCCAGATCAGACGGAGCAAAGCGTTCACACATGGGTCAGATCTCAGTGGAAAACCCACCTCTGCTGGGTCAGCTCTCAGCGGAAATCAACAGCCGCCCTTTCTCAGCCGCTTGTGACCGCGCCGCAGGTTTTCCCAGAAGCTCCGATATTGTTCGCTCTCGCGAAGAGCGGGCTCGACGAACATGCGGTGATGCTGGCCCTCCATCTCCGGCAGCGTGTAGCCAAGTGCGGCGAGGAACTTATCATTGGCGTGATGACAGTGCCGTCCATCTGGAATTCGATGAACGCCTGCGATTTGGCAATCGCGTTGACCTGAACCTCGAAGTCGGCCGACTGCATTTTGCGGGCGGAGATATCAGTCGCGATCTTCAGCACCCTGTATGGGCGGCCGCCACTTCCGATGATCGGTTTGTAGGAGGCTTGCAGCCAGACCTCACGGCCGCCCTTGCCGAGCCGCTTAAATCCGGCCTCTGGTGCTGGCCAAGTTCAGCGCCTCCCAGAATTGCGCACGGGCGGGGCTCGACCTGTAGGCGTCCTCGACGAACATGCTGTGCTGGTGACCCCCAACTTTCGTTGGCGAATAGCTCATCGCATCCAAAGAACAACTTATTTGCATGCAGGATCTTGCCGCTGAGATCGAACTCGATCATTGCGTGCGATATATCGCGAGCCTTGCGTCATCCCGTCCTGGGAGGCAGCAGGGGTCAAGTTTCTCAGTAGGAAGACCACACAATCGTGCCCTGCGGCAAAAACCATTAAGCGAGGGATAGCCGTCTGGCGCGAGCGGTGCGGCAACCGAACTGATCACTGGCATTTTCTGAGATTCACCTGATATCAAGATCGGCGCTGGAAGTCAGCCGAGCATCCGAAGTGGTCTGCACGGCAGAGGTAGAGTGCTGCTGCCGGCTGACTTCTTTGTCGTGCCCACCCGACGGACGACGGCGAGCATGAATCCAGATGCCGCACCGATCGCGGCGTTCTTGGCCTGCTCCTGAAAGCCTCCAAGAACGGCATATACCGCTGACACTTGAGGATCCGCTATCCAACCCGCCGGAACTGCTACCGATATCTATAGCTGCCGCTGTCGTAGAAGGAACACTTGTATCAGGCCGCCACTGGCTCATTTAGCAGCTTGCGGACTTCAGAAGCCGACACAGGGCGGCCGAACAGATAGCCTTGGGCCTCGCCGCAAGCTGCGCCCAAAACAAGCTTGGCCTGTAGTTCGGTTTCCACTCCCTCCGCCAGCGTCGGTATTCCAAGGTTCACGCCGAGCGCCGAGACCGCACGAACAATGGCATCGCTTTCGTCCCTGCTGCCGAGTTCGCGCACGAACGACTGGTCGATCTTGATCCGGTCGAACGGGAACTTCTGCAGGTAGTGAAGTGCTGAGTAGCCGGTGCCAAAATCATCTACCGAAAGCCGGACCCCAAACCCGCGCAATTCAGTCAGCACCGCCAACATCTGCTCACCGTCGTTCAGCATGGCTGTCTCGGTGATCTCGAGTTCCAGGCGTTTCGGAGGCAGGCCACTCTCGCGGAGCGCGGCTCGAACGACGTCCACAAAACCCTGATGCCGGAATTGCTGAGAGGCGACATTGACTGCGATGCTGGCCTCGGTGCCCCACGAAGCGGCGTCCCGGCAGGCTCGCCGCAGCACCCACTCGCCTAGCCGGATGATCAGGCCGCTTTCCTCGGCAATCGGGATAAACACTGACGGTGGGATCATGCCGCGGATCGGATGCTCCCACCTTGCCAGTGCTTCGAAGCCAATGATGTGGCGAGACTCCAGAGCGACCTGCGGCTGATAGTGTACCGACAGCCCCTCAGCATCGATTGTCAGCCGCAGTTCCGCTTCCAGTGCACGGCGTTCAGCGAATTGCTCCGCCATGCCGGGGTCGTAGGCCACGAACCGGTCGCGCCCGCCGCGCTTCGCCACATAGAGCGCCAAGTCCGCCTGCTTCAGCAGCTCGACCGGTGAGGCCGCATCGAATGGGGCAGAGGCGACCCCAATGCTTACTCCAATATTGACCTTGTTTCCTTGCACCTCGAAAGGCTGGTCCAGCACCGCGATGATGCGCTCTGCCAGGGCATGTGCTTCCTCCGGCCCAGAACCGGTGATATGGACGATGGCGAACTCGTCACCCCCTAAGCGGGCGAGCAGGTCGGTCTTGCGCATCGTCGCGCGGATCCGTTCGGCGGCTTCCTTCAGTAGTTCGTCGCCGGCGGGATGACCGAAGGTATCATTGACCTCCTTGAAGTGGTCGAGATCGCAGAGCAGAAGCGTGACAGCAAGACCGTGCTCCGAAACGGCATCGTCTACGGCGAGCTCAAGCCGCTCCTGAAAGGCCGCGCGGTTGGGCAGCCCTGTCAGCGGATCATGATGGGCGAGATGATGGATGCGCTGTGCGGAAATGCGGCGCTCCGTCACATCCTCGGAAGCAATCAGCAAGTTGCCATTCGGCATCAAGACCGCGGTAACAGTGTACGAACGGAGGTCCGGCAGATCGATCTCGAAGGTTGCCGTACCGCCATGCTTGCGCACCGCGGTGGCGCGCTCCCGCATCCCCTCAACCAGCTCCGCCGTCCAGCCCTGCTCGTCAATCAGGTGGTGGAAGATTTCCGACGACGACCAGCCGGTGCAGTCGGTTCGGTCGAGGCACTGCATCTTCATGAACTTCTGGTTGTGCCAGACGATCCGGTGATCTTCCGAAAGGATGGCGATGCCCTCGACCATGCTCTCGAGCGCGGCCTTCAGATTAGCCTCACTGATCAAAGCGGAACCGGCCAGGGTTCGGAACACCTCAAGCGCGTCCGCCAACCGTCCGACCTCGTCGTGCTCGCCCCTGAACGGCACTGTCGTGGACGTATTGCCCGAAGCGAGCGACAACATGGCGGTCGTCAGCCTGCGCAAGCGCCGTAATACGCCGCGGCTAACCAAGGCTGCGGCCAAGCCGATCAAGCAAGCACCCGCCATGACGAATAAATAAAGGCGGTGCATATCAGTGGCACGTGTGCTCATGCGAGCCAGCTCTGCACTCGTGGCCTCGCGAGCAAGCGATTTCCACTCGGCAACGTCGTCCTCAGCAGCGTTTACGGTCTCAACAAAATTCTGCTTGGCTTCGGCGTCCGCGGGCTCGTCCCGCAAATTGAGAATGCTGTGCGCCTGCTCTGGAAGTATTGCGACGTGGGACAACAGCGTCTTGGCCACGGTGGACGGCAACGCGGCGGAGCTTTCAGAGTCCGAGATGATTTTATGCAGCTGAGCCTCGGTGCCGGTTACCTTTTCCTCGGAAGCCGGATCTGCCGCCAGGACCAGGCGGCGATAGCCGTCCATCAGCTCGTCAAACTGATCGGCGTCACCAAGAGCGTCGATGCTTCCGCGAGCGACCAGGCGAGCACTGGCCGCAACGGAGTCAGAGTAGACGATCGTCTGCAAGCTCATGGCCAGCAATAGGACGCAGAGCACGCCAATGGCGACGTAAAGACGGCCGGTGATGCTATGCGAGAAGGTAGCGAGTAGGCGGGGCATAGGGCTTTTCCTGCCGGCAAGAACTTCAATCCGCGCCGTTCTGGCCGTCACAGAAGCGCCCGTTTTGGGAGGCGATCACCGTTATGGGCTTTGCCCAGAAAGCGGCTCTCATCTTCCGGCGCCAACTTGCTGTTCTAATGCCACGAGATTACGGGCCGATTAATCAACTTGGAGTCGACGGCCGAGCAGGACGTAAATCATTCCCTGACCAATCCGCTGATAGTGTCTCGCAAGACCAGCTAGCGACGGGATGCCGCGCCACCTCTGGAGGCTTCACGGCTGCTAGTTTGCGCACACAGCGCTGCGCCTGCTCACCGTCGGTTGAGTGCCAGGACCCCCATGCGGCGGCAATGTGCGCCAGCCATCCGACGGATATACTGCGATGTGCAAGGAACTCATCGCCCGCCCTCCAGCGACAGTGCCGACCGTCGAACCGTATTGGCCGCGGACCGCACAGTTCTGGCTGCTGAGCGCATCTACGCGCGTGGGTTCGAACTGGCGTTGCTGCTCTGGCGGCCGGCGTCGGCGCGAAGAAGGTCCTGGGGGTGTAAGACTACCGCGAACCAAGTTCCCATTCGGCAGCACGATCTTGATTAGGCTCACTCCCAGGCCGATCGACGCCAACTTTTGGCCGAATGCCCGGCCCGCAGGGGGAGTGAACAGCAATGTCTCTAGCCGGCAGCCTTCGTGGCTATCACGTCCACATCTACTATCACGACGCCACCGAAGCCAATGCCAAAGATCTGCACGACCAACTGGTCTCGCGCTTCGGCGGACAGCCGAGCAGGCCGCAGTTCACGGGCATCGCCGGGCCGCATCCGCAGATGCAGGTGATCTTTTGCAAGGAGGCTTTCACGGACCTCGTGCCCTGTTTGATGTTCAACCGACAGGGACTCGATATTGAGGCACGCGCCGACCATCCCTGAATTGCAACCTAACTAATGGGGGGTCCAAAGGACCGCAACACACTCTAGATCTCGGCTCGGGATCGGGTGTCGATTGCTATTGCGCCTCTCCAGGGAATCGATGGCGAACTGCAGCGTCAATGCCGGCGCTGTCCTGCTCAGCCGGTGAGCTGACGCGTTCCACCCGCGTCGGCGCGCGCAGTGCAAGGCCTACTCGCCGGCGTGATAGAGCTTCGCCTGGCGCACGGGAACCCAGGCCAACGAGAGTCTCCCGGGCGCCATTTCTCCAGATTCCCAGGCCGTGGAATCGCGCCAGCCGAGTCCGACGCGCCCCGCCCTGAATGTCAGGCTATTCAGCAGTAAAGCAGTAGGCAGCGATCTTGTTGCCATCGAGATCCCGGGCGTAACCGGCGTAGGCATTCGGCGCCCAGCCACGCGGTCCAACGGCGCCCTCATCGATGCCCCCAGCGGCGAGTGCTGCCTTGTGGAAAGCTGCGACGGCCGCCCGGTTGGGGGCCAGGAAACTGACCGTACCGCCATTGGCAAAAGTGGCGGGCTTTCCGTTGGCAGGTCTCAGCACGAAAAATTCTGGTGCAGACTGACCCCAGATGGAGCCGTTTTCACCCAGGTCCTTCAAACGCTGGTAGCCGAGGGGTGCCAACACGCTGTCATAGAACGACCGGGCCTTGCCCAGGTCATTCGTACCGACCGTGACGTGGGTGAACATGGCCATGGAGATCCTCCTGTTCTGCTTAGGGTGCCGAGCATGTGTTGGTGCTCGCGGTAGCAAAGGATTATCCGCAGTTCCCTTCGCTCCGGCAATGCCGACACCGAGCGTACGTCCAGCAGTTTTCATCAACCATACGCGGTGACTGGCTTTCCGACCGGCGCGCAGCTCGGTCCATTCGCTCGTCAACAGAAGACCCTAGCGGCACACGGTTCAGCCATTTTGAGCGCCGGCCAAACACCATAGTTCAACGAGCAGAATGTGCCGCAAAGCAGGAAACGCCCACTCGGTGAGCGGCAAAGGGAAGCAATGGCTTCCTTGCGCACGTGCCAAGCCTGCAATTCGGTATACCAGCTTGGGTAGAGATTGAACAAACCAGGGACGCGCCAAGCGCTACGGCAGCACAGACAAGAGGGAACAGGACTGATTGCGGCCAGGTACTACCTCCAGCTTTCGAGCTGCTAGCGGCACTCGTGAGTCTGGAGGACTGGGGGTCGTGGGTTAATGTCCCGCCGCTCCGACCAAATAGCATTGTAATCAATGTGATATTGTGCGCTATCCGAAGCATCGGCGTTCTTCTCACGGAAACTGACTGCCAGAGTAATCGCCAGCCGGAACAGATGCCGCCGGAACCGGTCATCTGCACGGTCTGAATGCCGTCGCCTACGGTTCACCCAATTCCACCCGCAGAGCGGCGACACACCTGCGCAACGGCAGCGAGTCGGCTTCCACCATGCGCCAGACCAGCACCGTCGATTCGATCGTAGCCATCGATAGTACGTTGCGAAACCGATCACTCTACGCAGCTCTGGGATACGCCTGGCCAAGGCTTGGTCCATCCTTGCAAGATGGCTGAGCGTCTCACCGATTATGTCCAGCTAGCGCTCGACTCCGGAACGAACATCAGGTCTCGGGCATAATCGAAACTGCGTCCCTGCATGAAATTGGCGAGGGCGTCCGCAGCCTCCCGCACATCCCAAAGATCGGCACGGGGATCAAGACTCATAGACCAACTCTCGGGAGCGCTCGGTGTCAGCGCGGACGCAAGGACTGCGCACCGCACCTGCCATCACGAGAGCCACCGAATGCCCGAAGAGAGCCTCAAGCTGTTCGCGCAATTCCCCATGACCTTCGCCCTGACGCTAACCTGCTGCAGCCTCATCCTGCGAGCAGGGGGCAAGATCCGCGAGGCATTCGACGCAGCGGATCAGCAGCGTCTGTGGCGCGTGTGTGAATAGCGCCCCAGCACAGCCGCAATGTATGCAAGAGACATTACAGCGGGTGACTTACGCGCGATCCCTCGCCTGGAAATTGAGCTGGCAGTCCGCATCGCACCGCCCGACGGCCTCGGTCCAGGTCTTAGCCCGCAGGCTCAGTGTCGTTCGCGCGCAGATGCCAGACTTGCGTGCCCCTTGGCGCCGGCATATGTGGGGCCGCCAAGGTAGCGGAAAGGTCCGCCCATGGCATTCGACACCCCTCGGCCCGACGCCACGCCGCCTCGTATCGAGGAAGCGCTCGCGTTCGACGACGTGCTCCTGGTCCCTGGCTACTCTCAGGTCCTGCCGTCTGCCACCGACACCCGCACCCGTGTCACCCGTACAATTCCACTCAACATCCCCATCATCTCGGCCGCCATGGACACCGTCACGGAGTCCGCCATGGCAATCGCAATGGCCCAGCAGGGTGGCATCGGCGTTATCCACAAGAACCTGGAACCCGCCGAACAAGCGGCACAGGTGCGGCGCGTCAAGAAATACGAGTCCGGCATGGTGGTGAACCCACTCACCATCCATCCTGACCAGACGCTCGCTGATGTCACTGCGCTGATGAACACCCACAGGATCAGCGGCATTCCTGTTGTCGAGCGCGAGTCCAACCGGCTGGTTGGCATCATCACCCACCGCGATGTCCGTTTCGCTGTCGATCCGACGCAGAAGGTCTATGAATTGATGACGCGGGAGAACCTCGTCACCGTCACCGGAGGCGTGAGCCCAGAGGAGGCGCGCCGCCTGCTGCACCGCCATCGCATCGAAAAGCTGCTGGTGGTGGACGATGCCTATCGCTGCGTCGGGCTGATTACCGTAAAGGACATGGACAAGGCAGAGACTCACCCGCTCGCCAACAAGGACCAGCTTGGACGCCTGCGTGTCGCTGCGGCCACCGGCGTTGGCGCCGAGGGCCAAGCCAGGTCCCGCGCGCTGATCGAGGCTGAGGTGGATGTGATCGTTGTCGACACCGCGCATGGCCACTCGCGCGGGGTGCTGGATGCGGTGGGCACCATCAAGAAATACTCCAACGCGGTGCAAGTCGTCGCCGGCAACGTCGCCACTCCGGAGGGAGCGCTGGCACTGATCGAGGCCGGGGCCGACGGGGTGAAGATCGGCATCGGCCCCGGGTCGATCTGCACCACGCGCGTCGTCGCGGGCGTCGGTATGCCGCAGTTCACTGCCGTGCTGGAGACCGCCGCGGCGTGCCGCGAGCACGGCGTACCGGCGATCGCCGATGGTGGCATGCGGACTTCGGGCGACATCGTCAAAGCAATTGCCGCGGGCGCGGACGCAGTGATGATCGGCGCGCTGTTGGCTGGCACGGACGAGGCACCCGGCGAGGTGTTCCTCTACCAAGGGCGGTCATACAAATCATATCGTGGCATGGGCAGCATAGGTGCCATGGCACGGGGCTCGGCCGATCGCTATTTTCAGCAGGACATCAAGGACCAGTTGAAGCTGGTGCCCGAGGGCATCGAAGGCATGGTCCCCTACAAAGGTCCCGTGGCACAGGCCATCCACCAACTTGTTGGCGGCCTGAAAGCCGGCATGGGATACACCGGGAGCGATGGGATCTCCGAACTGCAGCGCTCTGCCTGCTTCCGCCGCGTCACCGGTGCTGGGCTACGTGAAAGCCATGTGCACGACGTCGCTATCAGCCGTGAGGCTCCGAACTACCGACAGGATTGAGAGAGTTCGGTGCAGAGGCAAGCGTTGCGTCGACGGTCTCCCGCCAGCAAACAAGATTGTAAGGCGCCCACCGTAAGCGGGGAGCCAGGGGGCAGCGCCCGCTAATCGTGACCCAGGCCGGGCGGATCGCTGCTGCCATCGAGCTGTTGGCTGCCATCCTCGCAGCGCCGGAGCGTCCGGCAGATGCCGTCGCCAACGACTTCTTGCGCGCGCGTCGCTTCATCGGCGCCGGTGACCGGCGCGCGATATCCGACCAAGTCTGGCGAGTGCTACGCAGCTATCGACGGCTCAACTGGTGGCTGGGCAATGAGGCTACGCCTCGGCTGCTGGTTGCAGCCTCATTGTTACTGGATGGCGGCCGTTATTCCTCGGTCGCTGAAGCGTATTCGGGGGCTCGATTTGCTGCTGCACCATTGGCGCGATCCGAACAGGCGGTACTGCGGCGTCTCGAAGGCCGCGCATTGGACCATCCGTCAATGCCTGCTTCCGTGGCGTTAGAGGTGCCGGATTGGCTGACGCCAAAAATCGACGCTGCAGAATTGCGAACCCTGCTGGAGCACGCTCCGTTGGACTTGCGCGTCAATCTCCTGAAAGCCACCCGCGAGCAAGCGTTTGCCGCGCTCGCAGCCGAGGGCCTGGAAGCGACGCCGACACCGCACTCGCCCTGGGGCCTGCGTATTGCCGGCCGGCGCCAAGTCACAACGGGGCCGGCATTCCGCGATGGCTTGGTCGAGATCCAGGACGAAGGCAGCCAACTCGTCGCTGCGCTGGTCGACGCTCGGCCAGGCATGCGCGTTGTGGACCTCTGCGCGGGCGCCGGTGGCAAAACCCTGGCACTGGCGATGACCATGCAGAACCGCGGCCAGCTGGTTGCCTGCGACGTTTCGGCCGCGCGGCTGGAGGGCGCCATGCGGCGTCTCCGTCGCGCCGGCGTCCACAACGTGCAACTCCACTTGCTGACGATCGGGGACAAATGGCTGAAGCGTCGAACGGGCACATTCGACCGCGTACTGGTGGATGCCCCTTGCACGGGCACCGGCACCTGGCGGCGCAATCCGGACGCGAGATTGCGGCTGACCGAAGCGGACCTCGCCGAACTGCTGCCCAAGCAGGCTGCGATCCTGGACCAGGCGGCGCCGTTGGTTCGGGCGGGAGGACGCCTGATCTACGCCACCTGTTCGCTGCTGCGTAACGAGAACGAGGATCAGGTTACCGGTTTTCTCGCACGGCATCCGGAATTTACCGTGGGGGAACGCCTCATCCTGACCCCTGCTCGCCATGGCACCGACGGGTTCTTCGCCGCGACGCTGGAGCGGCGCTGACATTGCCACGCGGCGACGCCAGTCCTACCGTGTCGCGCATCACCCGATGACAGAGGGAACGAGCGAAATGAAGGTTGGCGAAGCTGTTGCCGAGATCATGAAACGCGAAGGCATCGAGATCCTTTGCGGCTATCCCGTCAACCATCTCCTCGAATACGCCGCGTCTGCCGATATACGGCCGATCATCGTGCGCCAGGAGCGCATAGGGTTGCACATGGCCGACGCGATCTCGCGCGTGACCTCAGGCAAGAAAATCGGCGCATTCTGCATGCAGCACGGTCCCGGCACGGAGAACGCCTACGGTGGCATCGCCCAGGCGTACAGCGAGTCGGTGCCGGTGCTGGTGATTCCGCAGGGATATCCTCAGCGGATCGCGCACATCGATCCAAACTATAGTGCGGTGCGCGAGATGCGCGGCGTGGCGAAGTCGGCCGAGCCATTGGTGGTCGCAAACGAATTGTCCAACGTGATGCGCCGTGCGTTCTCGCGGCTGCGCAATGGCCGTGGCGGCCCGTGCATCGTCGAAATCCCGACCGACCTTTGGGGAGCGGACATTGGCCAATTGGATTACACGCCGGTAACCCATGTGCGCACCGCGCCCGACCCGGTCGATGTGCGCAAGGCGGCGGAAGCGATTCTAGCGGCGAAGCGGCCGCTGATTTATGCCGGCACCGGCGTGCAGTGGTCTGAGGCGTGGCCGCAGCTTCGTGCCTTTGCCGAGCTACTTGGTGCGCCAGTCACCACCAGCCTGGGCGGCAAGAGTTCGTTCCCGGAGAACCATCCACTGTCGCTCGGATCGGGTGGCAATGCGGTGCCGAAACCGGTGCACCACTTCGTCGCAAATGCCGACCTGATCATCGGCATCGGCTGCTCGTTCACCGAGACGAACTTCGGCATCAAGTTCCCCAAGGGGAAGAAGTTTATTCACGCGACGCTCGATCCGGATCATCTGAACAAGGACGTGATTGCGACTGTCGGTCTGATCGGCGACGCGACGTTGGTGCTGGAGGCGCTCACCGGCGAGCTGAAGCAGACCATCAAGTCCAATCGTGACCCGAAGGAAGTGGTCGCCGAGATTATCAAGGTGCGTGAAGAGTGGATGGCGCAATGGAAGCCGCTGCTCAATTCGAATGAGGCGCCGATCAGCCCTTATCGCGTGATCTGGGAACTGATGGCCGGCACCGATCCGAAGAACACCATCATCACGCACGACGCCGGCAGTCCGCGCGATCAGATCTCGCCGTTCTGGGTCTCGACCGAGCCGCTGTCCTATATCGGCTGGGGCAAGACGACTCAGCTCGGGATGGGCCTTGGGCTCGCGATGGGCGCGAAGCTCGCCAAGCCGGACAAGCTTTGCATCAACTTCTGGGGCGATGCGGCGATCGGCTTCACCGGCATGGACTTCGAGACTGCGGTGCGCGAGCGTATCCCCATCTTGTCGTGCCTGATGAACAACTTCTCCATGGCGATCGAGCTGAAGGTGATGCCGGTATCAACCGAGAAGTACCGGTCCACCGACATCTCTGGCAACTACGCCGACATGGCCAAGGCGTTCGGCGGCTACGGCGAGCGAGTAACGGATCCGGCACAGATCAGGGCGGCGATCCAGCGCGGCATTGAGCAGACGCAGCAAGGCAAGCCAGCGCTGTTGGAGTTCATCACTGCCAAGGAGACAAGGGTCTCTAAGTTCTAGCTGCTTGTGGCGGCCTAAGTGCCGCCACTCGTCGCCCGTCATGGCTGGCGAAATGCCGGCCATCCACGCCTTTGGCGGACGATTGGAAACAATAAGACGTGGATGGCCGGGTAAAGCCCAGCCATGACGATGAGGAGGGTACCCCAAGAACATCATGGCTACCGTTTCCATTCGGAACGTCCGCAAGTCGTTCGGCTCAACTGAAGTCCTGCACGGCGTCAACGTCGAGATCGAAGACAGCGAGTTCGTCATCCTCGTTGGCCCCTCGGGCTGCGGCAAATCGACGCTGCTGCGCATGATCGCGGGACTGGAGAATATCACGGCCGGTGAGATCGCCATCGGCGGACGTGTGGTGAACAATGTCGCGCCGAAAGAGCGCGACATCGCCATGGTTTTCCAGAACTATGCGCTCTACCCGCACATGACCGTGCGCGACAACATGGCCTTCTCGCTGTTGCTGGCGAAGGTGCCGAAGGCGATGATCGACCAGCAGGTGCAACGGGCGGCACAGATCCTGGGGCTCAGCCAATACCTCAATCGCTATCCCCGCCAGCTATCGGGTGGCCAGCGGCAGCGCGTCGCGATGGGTCGCGCCATCGTTCGCAACCCGCAGGTGTTCCTGTTCGACGAGCCGCTGTCCAACCTGGACGCGAAGCTGCGCGTAGCCATGCGCGCAGAGATCAAGGAACTGCACCAAAGACTGGAAACTACGACCGTCTATGTCACCCACGACCAGATCGAGGCCATGACGATGGCCGACAAGATCGTTGTGATGAATTCGGGCAATGTCGAGCAGATCGGCGCACCTCTCGACCTGTATGATAGACCCGCCAATCTGTTTGTTGCTGGCTTCATCGGCTCGCCCGCGATGAATTTCTTAAACGGCAAGATCGAGAGGGGCGCGTTCCTGGCCGAGGGCGGGACGTCGCTGCCGCTACCTCTGAACTCCAACGGATCTGACGGCAAGCCCGCGGTCTATGGTGTCCGCCCTGAACACTTTCAGTTGAATCCCTCAGGATTGCCTGCGGTCGTTCATGTGGTCGAGCCGACCGGATCGGAAACGCAGGTGGTGGCAGAGTTTGCCGGCGCCTCGGTAATCTTCGCCTTTCGTGAGCGCATTTCAGCGAAACCGGGCGAGACGATCCGCATCGCGCCCGACCCGGCACTGGTGCACTTGTTCGATGCGGCTACCGGACAGCGAGCCGCCTAGCCAGCACTTTACGGCACGACAGTGCAGGCAGATTATGCGGCGGACCTTCGATTGCTCGGTCTCGAAGGTCAGAGAGCACGGCAGACCGGCAATGGAGGAAATTCCGAATGGCAATCACGCGGCGTGATTCATTGGCTCTTGGCGCAGTTGCGCTGGGAGCAGCTTCGATCCCGATCATCGGCGCGCACGCGGCTTTCGACGATGTACCGACCGCCGACGTGAAAGCCCCGGAATACAAGATCGAGCAAGGCGCATCGCTGCATGTGATCCGCCCGGCAAAATTCATCGATCCCGATGAGGTGTACTGGAAAGAGAACACCAAGAAGTTCATCGACAAGACCGGGGTCAATGTTAACGTAGATTTCGTCAGCTGGGAGGACCTTCGGCCGCAACTCGCTGTCGTTGCCAATACCGGGGCCGGGGCCGATATCGTAGTGAGCTTTGGCGGTGACCCGCACATCTACACCGAGAAGCTGGTCGATGTGACGGACCTGGCTGATTATCTTGGCGCCAAGTACGGGGGTTGGTACGATCTCGCCCTGCTGTATGGGCGGAAATGGGAAACAAAGAATTGGATCGCCCTGCCAATGGGCGGTGGCACAGGCCCGGTGCTGTATCGCAAGTCATGGGTCAATGAGGCGGGATATAACGAGATTCCCAATGACCTCGATAAGTTCCTCGATCTCTGTCAGAAGCTGCACAAGAACGGTCATCCATTCGGCATGTCACTCGGCCACGCGCTGGGTGACGCCAACGGTTACTCGGAATGGCTGCTGTGGTCGCACAATGCCTTCGTCGTGGACGAGAAGGGGAAGCTCGCGCTCGACTCGAAGGAGACGATCGAAGCGCTGAAATACGCAACCGAGCTGCAGAAGACCATGATCCCCGGCACGCTCACCTGGAACGACGTCGGCAACAACCAAGCCTATCAATCCGGCGCCATCGGGATGACCTTCAACGGCGTGTCGCTCTACTACACGATGCTGAAGTCGCCCGATCCGAAGGTCAACGCGATGGCCGCCGACACCTTCAGTCAGGATACGCCCTACGGTCTTTCTAAACGCAAGCCGATGACCGCGGCGCCGATCAGCGCGATGCTGTTCAAGCACAGCAAATATCCGAATGCCGCCAAGGAATACATCCGCTTCATGATGGAGAAGGACCAATACGGCCTGTGGTTGTCGAACTGCCTCGGTTATTGGTGCCAGCCGCTGAAGGCCTACTCCCAAATGAAGTTCTGGGACTCGGATCCGAAGTTGAAGCCGTTCAAAGGGGCACTCGATTCGCCATTTTACGAGGGATACAAAGGGCCGATCGGCGCGGCCTCGGCGGCAGTGATAGCGAATTACACCGTGGTTGATATGTTTGCCTCGGTGGTTAGCGGCGCCAATACGCCAGAGGCGGCAGCCAAGCAGGCCGCCAGGGCGGCCGAACGCTATTACAGAAGGGCCTGACAGTCGTGCGTGGGACGTTGCAACTCAACGTCCCTGTTCGGGAGCGGAGCTAATATGGGCACAACCACTGCTGATGTCGGCCTGCAGCGCCTGACCTTCACCCGCAAGCCGGATGGGGTGCTGACGCGGCTGTTCGACTATAAGCCGTTCCTCGTCTTTCTTTGCATGCTGCCCACGATCGGTTTGCTACTCGTCTTCCTGACATATCCGCTCGGGCTTGGTCTATGGCTGTCACTCACCGATGCGACCATCGGACAACCGGGCGAGTACATCGGTCTGGATAATTTCCTGTACCTGATGGAAGACCCCATCTTCTGGATGGCGGTGGGCAACACGATCTTTTACACCACGGTCGCAACCGCTGGAAAGTTCGCTCTTGGCCTGTGGCTGGCATTATTGCTCAACCACCATATCCCCTTCAAGGCGTTCATACGCGCGATCGTGCTGCTACCATGGATCGTGCCAACCGTGCTGTCCGCGATCGCCTGGTGGTGGATCTATTCGCCGCAGTTCTCGGTCATTTCCTTCGTCATCGTGGACGTGCTGCACCTCCGGGATACCTACATCAATTTCCTGGGCACGCCGTGGCCCGCCCGCTGGTCGTTGATCGTCGCCAACATCTGGCGCGGCATTCCGTTCGTCGCTATCACGCTGCTGGCCGGTCTGCAGACGATCTCTCCTTCGCTATATGAGGCGGCACTATTGGATGGTGCCTCCGGCTGGCAGAAGTTCCGCCGCATCACGGTGCCATTGCTAATGCCGATCTTAGCGGTGGCGCTCACGCTTTCTGTGCTGTTCACCTTCTCCGACTTCCAGCTGGTGTATGCGATCACTCGCGGCGGCCCGTTCAATACCACTCACCTGATGGCGACACTGGCGTTCCAGCGGGCCATTCCGGGATCGCAGCTTGGCGAGGGCGCAGCAATCGCCGTATCCATGATCCCGTTCCTGATCGCCGCTACGCTGCTATGCTTCTTCGGAGTTGGGCGCCGCAAGTGGCAGCAAGGCGAAGCAAATGACTGATACGCTGGTTCCTGAATCGCCAGCCGAGGTGCAGGCAGCGATCGGCTACGAGCGGCCGGAGACTCTGTCCTGGGATTCCAGGCTGCGCCGATCGGTCACCATCTATGTTCCCTTGGCACTATTCGTGATCGTCCTGTTGTTTCCGTTCTATTGGATGGCGATCACCGCGATCAAACCAGACTACGAGATGTACGATTACAAGACGTACAATCCGTTCTGGGTGCGCTCACCGACGCTGCACAATATCGAAGTGCTGCTGTTCCAGACCAACTATCCCCGCTGGCTGATGATCACGATGGGGATCGCGGTCGCGTCCACACTTCTTTCGGTCAGCGCCAGCGTTTTGTGCGCCTACGCCATCGAGCGGCTGAAGTTCCGTGGCGCCCAGCACGTCGGTCTGGCTATTTATCTGGCCTATCTGGTCCCGCCATCGATCCTGTTCATTCCGCTGGCGACGCTCATTTATCAGTTCGGGCTGTTCGACAATCCGGTCTCGCTGATCCTGACCTATCCGACCTTTCTGGTGCCGTTCTGCACTTGGCTACTGATCGGCTACTTCAAGTCTATCCCTTATGAATTGGAAGAATGCGCTCTCATCGATGGTGCATCACGCCTGCAGATCCTGCGGCGAATCACGCTGCCGCTGGCGGTACCCGGACTGATCTCGGCCGGCATCTTCGCCTTCACCCTTTCGTGGAACGAATTCATCTATGCATTGGCCTTTATTCAGTCCACCGACAAGAAGACCGTGCCAGTGGCCATCTTAACGGAACTAGTGACAGGTGATGTCTACCAATGGGGTGCGCTGATGGCCGGCTCCTTACTGGGTTCGGTACCAGTGGCGCTGATCTACTCGTTCTTTGTTGAATACTACGTCTCGTCGATGACGGGAGCGGTGAAGGAATAGGCCTTACTGTCGTTGCGAGCGTAGTGAAGCATCTCTCAGGATATCGGCATGAAAATCGAACGCGTCGAGACAATCCAGGCCGATGCCGGTTGGCGCATGTTCTCCTTCCTCAAGGTCACCACAAGTGACGGCATCATCGGCTGGTCGGAGTTCAACGAAAGCTTTGGCTCAATCGGTCTGTCAGACGTAATCCGCGGGCTCTCGACAATCCTGATCGGCAAGGATCCTCGCCGCTACGAGCAGATCACGCAGCACCTCCACGTGCTGACCCGCCAGTCGCGCGGCGGCATCAACCAACAGGCCATCGCAGCGATCGAGAACGCGCTGCTCGACGTGACCGGGAAGGCCTATGGCGTGCCGGTCTATGCGCTATTCGGCGGTCCGATCCGTGATCGCATTCCGGTCTACTGGTCGCATTTTGGTACCTACCGCGTGCGCAGCGCCGCGCTGATGGGTGTGCCATCGCTGCACAGCTATGACGACCTCGCACGCCATGCCGAGGAGGTTAAGCGCGCTGGGTTCCGCGCGCTGAAGACCAACATCATCCCGATCGAGGGCGGCACCACCACGTCTTATACGCCTGGCTTTGGCCGCACACCCGGCTGGCCGGAGCTGAACTGGGACAACCGGCTGCTGCGCAGCGTGCACGACCAACTCACTGCGGTTCGCAACGCGGTCGGGCCCGAAATGGGCATTCATCTGGACATCAACTTCAATTTCAAGACCGAAGGGTTCAAGCGGATTGCCGAGACGGTGGCGCCATTCAACCTGACCTGGCTGGAAATCGACACGCACGACGCCCCGGCACTCGCCGAAATCAAGCGTGGCGCGCACTGCCCGATCGCGTCATGCGAGACGCTGCACGGTCGGCGCGAGTTCAAGCCGTTCTTCGATCACTACGCCACGGACATTGCAATCGTCGACGTGATCTGGAATGGACTGAACGAGTCGCTCAAAATAGCCTCGATGGCGGACGTGTACGAGATCAACGTCGCACCTCACAATTTCTACGGCCATCTGTGCAGCGCGATCAGCGCAACATTCAGCGCCATCGTGCCAAACTTCCGGGTGATGGAAATTGACATAGACAGCGCGCCGTGGCGCGACGAGTTCTACCTTACCGTACCAACGATAGAGAACGGCGAGTTCGTCTTGCCGAAGGGCCCCGGCTGGGGCATCGACGTCAACGAGAAGGCGGTACGCGCGCGTCCGCCAAAGTAGAAGGAGACCCGACTTTGGCCAAGCATAAGATTGCAACACCTGCGGGCGCCAGCTTCACCGTCGCGGGCGGTGGCTACGACCTCGAGATGGAACCACTGCAAGGCATCGACGCCGAGATCCTTGAGGGCCCGACTGATGAAGACGGCTTCATCAGGTTTGCGCAGGATGCCGATGCCATCTACGGCAAAGGCATCCGCTTTACCAAGAAGATCGTCGACGGCCTGCCCGAAAGGTGCCGCGCCATTGTGCTGGGTAGCGTTGGTGTGGACAGCGTCGATGTGAAGGCTGCGACGGAGCGCGGCCTTCCCGTCACCAACTGCCCCGATACCTTCATCGAGGAAGTCGCCGACCACGCGATGATGCTGCTGCTGTCCACCTTCCGCCGCACAATCGAGCAGGACCGCATGGTGCGTGAAGGCCGCTGGCGCGAGGGTCGCCCTGCGCTGCTGAGCATCCCGCGGCTCATGGGCCAAACACTCGGACTGGTCTCCTTTGGGCACGTGGCACGTGCCGTTGCCAAGCGTGCCAAGCCATTCGGTCTGCGCATCCTCGCCTACGATCCGTTCATCGAGGAACTGGTGATGGTCGAGCATGGCGTCCTGCCGTGCACGCTTGAGGAAGTATTGTCGCAGTCGGATTTCGTCTCGATGCACGCCCCGGCGCGGCCCGAGGTGGAAGGCATGCTTGGCGAGAAGCACTTCCGCATGATGAAACCCACCGCGATCTTCATCAACACCGGCCGTGGCCCGACAGTGCAAGAGGTCGCGCTGATCAAGGCTTTGGAAGAAAAGTGGATCGCGTACGCCGGGCTGGACGTGCTCGAGCATGAGCCTCCCGGCAACAACAACCCACTGCTGAAGATGGACAATGTGATCCTGAGCGCACACACCGCCTCGGCATCCGCTCGCTTCGACCAAGCACGCAAAACGCATGTGGGACGCGAGCTGGCACTGGTGCTCGAAGGCAAGTGGCCGATGAGCTGCGTCAATCCGGCTGTGCTGCAGAACACCAAGCTGCGCCGCTGGCAGCCGGTGTCAATGGAGCGTGGCCCCAACAGCTAGCACGCGGTCGTCCGAAGCGGAAACCTCAGAGGACGTGAATCACGGGCTAGAATCACAGTTCAGGCAGCTTACGCCATCGCCTCCAGGAACTGGGTGATCTCGGCGCGCAGCGTGTCCGCGTTGCGCCCGACATCGCTGGCCCCGCTCAGCACTTTGCTGCTTGCCTCGTCGGTCTGCTCCGCGATCGAGGAGACCTCCTGCATCGCTTCATTCGCCTGCTGTGCCGAGGCAGTGACCGACTGCACGCCGGCGGCAATCTCGCGTGTGGATGACGCCTGCTCCTCCACCGCCGCGGCAATCGCTGTCGCCACCTGCTCCACCTCGCCGATGGCCGTTGCGACATCGCGCACGGCGTCCACTGCCTCGGTTGTCGCCGTGCGAATAGCAGCGACCTGAGTGGCGATTTCCTCCGTCGCCTTCGCCGTCTGTGTCGCCAGCCCCTTCACCTCGCCGGCAACCACCGCAAAACCCTTGCCCGCATCGCCAGCGCGTGCCGCCTCGATAGTCGCATTCAGCGCCAGCAGGTTGGTCTGACCGGCAATGTCAGTGATCAGACGCACCACATCGCCGATGCGATCCGCCAGCGCGGCCATGCTGGTCATCTTGGCATCGGTGGCAGAGGCGCGGTGTACCGCCTCCTGTGCTGCCTGCGTGGCGCGTGCCACCTGGTGGCTGATCTCGTTGATGCTGGCCGACATCTCCTCGGCTGCGGCAGCCACCGCAGCCAGATCGGCGGCGGCCGCGGAAGACCCCTGCGCCGTGATCGACGCCCGGTTGCGCGTGCGCTGCGCCGCCTCCGACATCGCTGCCGCCGTGTCGCGCATCGCTGCCGCCGATTCTGCCAGGCTTGCCATCAGGCCAGAGGTGGAACTTGCAAAGTCCCCAGTGTGACGTTCCATCGAAGCCTGTCGACGGGCGTTGTCGGCGTGCGACTGGTCGGCCGCTTCCTGCAGCTCGCGTGCCGCCTGAGCGTTAGCCTTGAAGACCTCCAGCGCCTGCGCCATCTGCCCGACCTCGTCGCGTCGGTCGGCCGCCGGCACCATGGCCGCCAGATCGCCGTCGGCCAGCCGCCGCATGGCCCCGGTCATCGCCACAATGGGTCGGGAAATCAGTCGGCCGATCAGCGTCGATGCAAGCAGCGAAACCAGGATCGCAGCGCTGGCACAGATCACCGTGATTAGCAGCCGCGTATGCAGCAACGTGGTCATCTGCTGGTCGATGGCGTCGTCGAGCTCAACCGCGGCGACGACCAGATTAGAAACCTTCTGCGTCGCGTTTTCGTACTTCTGCTCGGCGTCAGTCATGAACATCGTGGCATTGGAATGCCTCGTCCTCGACGAAACTAGCAGCCTGGGTCGCGGCCGCTGCATACGCGTTCACCGCATTGGAGGCATCGCTGACAACCTGATGATCGATCGGTAGCCCCTCCAGTTTCACCGCTGCCAACCGCTGCAGCGACCGCTTGATGCGCTGCTCCGCTTCGTCCTTGGCTTTGCGAACCAGCGTGGCTTCGACGTTCTGCGATTTCAGGTTGATTGCCCGGTAGAGCGACGCCTGTCCGCTCGCCAGTTCGACCCACGCATCGCGCGCATCGCTCATCAAGGCGGTAGAGCCGCCCTGCAGGTCATTGGCGCTATGGAACGCCCCGAAGCTGGTGATCGCCAGCACCGCCATGCCTATTACGACGAACACGCCGATCAAGGTCGAAAGCAGAGTCTTCACCGTGATCGAAAAGTTGTTCAGCAGTTTCATCCTGGTGCCTCAGTAGCTGACTCTATTTTGCCTAGACACCAACCCCCGACCACATAGTCCCGACACGTACATTATACTGGGGTCTTCGGTTCTAACCCCTTTGTTCCTGGATACTGCCACTTGTATTCGACCCACCTGAATCCTTGATGGGCAAGAAAATCGTGGATAAACGGCTTTCCGTTCACATCCTTAAGCTCAACGCAGACTTCCGATCAGCCCCGGATCGTTCCCATGCGCCGCGACGGCGCCGGCTTGGTCAGCACTGTCACGTAAAGACCGCGATCGTGCCACGGGACGTCTTTGGCATCGAACGCGGCGAACGACGCAGCACGGCTGATGCCAGCAACAGTGCGTGCAAGATCTGTTTCATCTATAGCTTCCTTCTAAGGCTGCAGCGACTTAGGGCGGGAGAATGCGCTCTCTTGCTCCGCTACTGCGCATATGCGCCGACACCAACGATGTAGTCGCCCACTCGAACTTCGTATGCCGTCTTGGCCTCAACCGCCTTGCTCAATGGATTCTGCCACTTGTAGTCAATCCAGCCAGCGTCCTTGACGGCCTGGATCTCGCGATTGAACGGTTTGCCATCGACATCCTTCAGATCGAGCATCGACTTGCCGATTAGTCCGGAATTGGTGCCGTGGGCTACCATGATGCCCTTGGAATCTTGCACGGTGACGTAAAGGTCGCGGTCGTGCCATGGTCCGTCCTTCGCGTCGAACTCGGGAAACGCCTTGTCCGGACCCACCGCTTTCAGGTGATCGGCTGCCTTGATTGCCATCGCTTTCGCCTCATCGGGCGTCGCCTGACCGGCGGCAAAAGCAAACGGCGCGAACAACAACGCCGCGCCGAGCGTAATCGTCCCGAGCACACGGTTCATCGCGCTACCCTCTGCTTGTTGTATCGCGCAAACTTACGAGGCGGCCGGTTAATTCTTACTTTATGCGAACGGACGCTGCAGCCGACGCCATTCGCGCGCACTTGCGCATCACCGATGGCAGTGCCTCATCTGCCAACATGTTGATTGGCCGGGCAAAGCCCGCGGCCTCGATCCGCGTGACCTGTGCGGCAAGCAGATCAATGCTCAGCTGGAAATGCGTGAAGCCGTGGCGAACCTGGCCTGCCGGTCGCCACTCGGCCGGCATTGGTGCCCGCGACAGCGCCTCTTCTGCATCCCATGGCAGGTCGCGCCACTCGGTCCCTGGGAGTTCCGTCATACCGCCGAGCAGTCCATCGCGTAAGCGCCTGCGCAACAGCACGTTGCCGTCATGGTCGGTCAGCCAGAAGTGCACGCCATGCCGCAGCGGTCGCGCACGCTTTGCCGCCGGACGGGGCAGTTCTTCGGCAATGCCCGCGCGGCGGCCGGCGCAGTCTGCCATCCACGGGCATAGTGCGCAGGTCGGCCTGGTGGGAGTGCATATCGTCGCACCCAGATCAAACAATGCCTGTGCGAAATCTGAGGGCCGTGCCCTCGCCTCCGGCGCGTCGCCGAGCTGTGCGGCGAGGTGTCGCAGCACCGGCTTCGATTTCGGCGGCTCCTCACCAACCGCGCATAGCCGGGCGACCACGCGCTCCACATTGCCGTCAACCGGCACTACCGGAATGCCGAAGGCAATCGCGCCGATTGCCGCGGCGGTGTATTCGCCGATGCCCGGCAGTTGGCGCAGGCCGGCCAGATCTTGTGGGAAGCCTCCTGCAGCGACCACTGCCTGCGCGCAGGAGTGCAGGTTGCGAGCGCGGGCGTAGTAGCCAAGCCCAGCCCAGGCGACGAGCACATCCTCCAGTGGCGCGGCGGCGAGCACGTCCAAGGTGGGGAAACGAACAAGGAATTTCCCGAAGTACGGGACGGTCGCTGCAACAGTTGTCTGCTGCAGCATGATCTCGCTCAGCCAGACGTGGTAAGGGTCAGCGGTCTGGCCTGGTGCGGCACGCCAGGGCAGCGATCGGCGGTGGCGATCATACCAGGCAAGCAGGGATGTGGCAGATAATGACACGGTGGGCGGTATGAACGGTGACGAACGCTACGTCTATGGCCCGCGGCCGGTCGGTGCCTTGATGTCGCGACTGACACGCGCAGCCTTTCGTCGGCGTGCGCCAGCGACAGCGCAGGTGATCGCCGACTGGACTGCCATCATGGGACCAGCCATCGCTTCGGTCACCACGCCGCGGCGGCTGTCAGCAGGAACGCTGACTATCGCCTGCGCCGGACCGATAGCCATGGAGTTGCAGCATCTCAGTGGCGAAGTGATGGCCCGGATCAACACCCACCTGGGCAGCAACACTGTGAAGGCGCTGCGCTTTGTGCAGACTCACGAGCTACCGAATCGATCCCCTGCCTTGCCGCGGCGGACCGATCCGGCGAAGCTCGCCGCAGTAGAGGTCGCCCTGGGCAATTTGCCAGAAGGCGATCTGCGCACGGCGCTTGCTTCGCTAGGCCGCGCGCTGGCCACCCAACCCAACCGATCGAGGTCGTGATGATGTTGTCTCGCCGTTCCACGCTGACGCTTGCCACCAGCGTAGGTGTCGCCGGCTTGGCGGACTTGCTGGGCTGGCTTGTCTCGACTGCATCGGCACAGACATCAAACAATGAGACGGACCGCGAAGCGGAGCGCTCATCCGGTAGTCCGAACGCAAAGGTCACGGTGATGGAGTTCTTCTCCCTGACCTGCACCCATTGCGCCTCGTTCTCGCGGGAGACGATGCCGGAGATAGAGAAGAACCTGGTCCAGCCGGGCAAAGTGCGATTTGTTTTTCGTGATTTCCCGCTGGATCAGGTTGCGCTGACAGCGGCAATGGTCGCCCGCTATCTTCCGCCGGCCCAATACTTTCCCTTCATAACCGCGCTGTTCGCGACCCAGGACAGGTGGGCGTTCGCTCGGGGTGTCAACAGCACCGATGAGCTGTGGAAATTGGCGGCACTGGCCGGCATGGGCCGGGAGACATTCGACAAGGCGGTCGCTGACAACGCCCTGCGCACCTGGATCCTGCAACAGCAGCAGGCCGATCAGGATCGATGGAAGATCGACTCGACTCCGAGCTTTGTGATCAACGGCCAGAAGTATTCCGGCGAGATGAGCTACGACGCGTTCAGCAAGTTGATTCCCGAGGCCTGACCATCACGTCATCGTCGGCCTTGCCGCCTTACTGGCTCACCAAGTAGAATACTGCAAAACTGGGGGGTTAGCGGAGGGTTTGGCTTGACAGTTCAGTTCTGCCGCATGCGCATCGCCGGGTTCAAGAGTTTTGCTGAACCGGTGAATGTCGAGATCCAGCCGGGATTGACCGGCATCGTCGGCCCGAACGGCTGTGGCAAGTCCAACGTCGTGGAAGCGCTGCGCTGGGCGATGGGCGAGCAGAGCACCCGATCACTGCGCGCCGGCGAAATGGAGGACGTAATCTTTGCGGGAACCGCTGGGCGTCCGTCGCGCAACCTCGCTGAGGTGACGCTGACATTGGATGAAACGGCGGGCGCGGTGCCGCCGCCTTTTCATGAGCAGCCGGAACTCGAAGTCATCCGGCGGATCGAGCGGGGAGCCGGCAGCGAGTACCGGGTCAACGGCAAGGAAGTGCGGGCCCGGGACGTGCAGACCCTGTTTGCCGATTTGGCAACCGGCGCACATGCGTCTGGCATGGTGAGCCAGGGGCGCGTCGGTGCTCTGGTGACTGCGCGACCCGAGGACCGGCGGGCGGTGCTTGAGGAGGCGGCGGGGATCACCGGGCTGCACGCTCGTCGCCACGAAGCAGAGCTGAAACTGCGAGCCGCAGAAGCTAACCTGGCGCGGGCCGACGACCTGTGCGGCCAACTGGAAGTTCAGCTCGGTGCCCTGAAGCGTCAGGCGCGGCAGGCCAGCCGGTATCGGAACATCTCGGGAGCCGTCCGGCAGGCGGAATCGGAGCTCCTCTCCATCCAGCGCGCTCGGACCGTTGCGATGCAAACAGCGGCCGAGGCCGCGCTGCACGCGGCGCGTATGGCGGTCGCAGTTGCCACCGACGCCGCAACGCAGGCGGCCGCACAAGCCACCGAAGCTGCCGCTGCGCTGCCAGCACTGCGCAGCACCGAAGCCGAAGCGCGCACCACTCTGGAACGCCATCGGGTAGCCCAGGAGCAGCTTGCGGCAGAGGAAGAGCGCGCCCGCACTGCATTGGCTGATGCATCCCGCCGGCTTAAGCAGCTCGCTGACGACCGCGCACACGCAGAGCAGCTGAGGAACGACTCGGCTGCTGCCGAGTCGCGTCTCGGGATCGAGGATGCCGGCCTCGCAGAGGCCGACTCGGGATACGCATTGCAGGCCGCATCGACCGAAGCGGTAGTGCTCGAGGCGGCCGAAGCGGTCCGCACCGCGGAGGCCAGCGCAAATCGCGCGACGGAAATCGCCGCAGAGGCCAGCGCTCGCGCGCAGACCGTGGCGCAACAGTTGGCCGAGGCACAAGCGAGATGGCAGCGGCTGGAGAAGCAGTTCACCGACTTACGGGCAGAACATGATCAGGTCGCAGGTCAGGCGATCGAGCAGGCAACCCTCGATGCTGCAGAAGCAGAACAGGCCGAGGCGGAAGCAGCGCTCGCGGCCGTCGCTGAGGCACTGGCAAGGGCCGAGCAGACCCGGGCCGCTACCGGCCCAGCCCTCGTCGCAGCACGCGAAGCACAAGCCGCATCAGATTCTGCGCACGCAAAGCTAGCGGCCGAGGCACGAGCGCTGGCCGAGGTGCTCTCGGTGAAGGACCACGAGCGCTGGCCGCCCATGGTAGACGCGCTGAGTGTCCCGCCCGGACTGGAGACTGCTCTTGGTGCCGCTCTGGGCGAGGAACTGACTTCGGCCGCCGACCGCGACGCGCCCCGTCATTGGCGAGAGCTGCCACCATTCGAGTCGCCGCCTGCTTTGCCGGAAGGGGCACAGCCCCTCTGTGCGCTGGTGCGGGGGCCGCCGGCGCTCGCCCGGGTGTTGTCGCAAACCGGGCTGGTCGATCAGACTGTTGGAGAGGCTTGCCAGGCACTGCTGGCACCGGGTCAGGTGCTGGTCTCGCCAGAAGGCGCGGTGTGGCGATGGGATGGCTACACAATCCGCGCCGGCACCCCAACGCCCGCGGCCGTCCGGCTCCAGCAGCGCAACCGACTGTTCGTTCTTCAACGCGATGTCGAACAGGCAATGGCAGAGGTCGCCGCGGCCAAATCGGCTTGCGAGACGGCTGCCGAAGCCGACCTCGTTGCAACAGCAGCTGAGCAGGACGCCCGCGCGCAACGCTCCGCAGCCGAGCGGCGGCTGGAGCTGGCACGATCGGCCAATCAGCACCTTCGGGCGCGCGCCGCGGAGAATGCCGCGCGCCAGGCCGCCACTGAAGCACAGTTGCACCGGCTGGCGGCAGAGCGCGAGGAGGCCTCGGTCGCCCTCGCTTCAGCGCAAGAGGCACAGAATACTCTGCCCGACCTTGGCGCACTGCGCGACGCGGTGGGAACCGTGCGCGGCGAACTGTCCGCGGCACGTTCTGCCGAGGCCTCGGCTCGAGCCACGCTCGAGGCGCTGACGCGCGAGCATGCCGTGCGGACGGCGCGACGCTCCGCTATCGGGGCCGAACGTGCAGACTGGGCGCAACGGGCCACCGATGCCGAGTACCGTTGCCAGGAACTGGCGGCGCGTCGCGAGGCGGCAGAGGCGGAGTACGTCGCGCTGCAGGCAGCGCCCGGCCAGATCGCGGCGCGACGCGCCGAAGCGCTCGACGCGCTCGAAGCCGCAGAGGCGGCGCATCGGTCGACGGCTGACACGTTGCAACAGGCGGTTGACCAGTCGACCCATGCGGATCGGGCCGCGCGCGCGGCTGATACGGCGCTCGCCACGGCCCGTGAAGACGCGGTGCGCGCGGAGGGCGGCGCGGCACAGGCCGAACAGGCATGGCACGCGATGGAGGAGCGGATCATCGAGCGTCTCGGCGCAAACCCGGCGATGCCCGACCCACCCGCCGAGTTATCGCCGGAGGTCGAGGAAAAGGCGCGGCGGCGGCTGGAACGTCTCCTGAAGGAGCGGGAAGAAATGGGCCCGGTGAACCTGCGGGCCGATGTCGAGGCGGACGCAGTCGAAAAGCAGATCGCCGGCATCACGGTGGAACGCGAGGAGCTGACCACTGCGATCGCCAAGTTGCGCGGCTCGATCGGACACCTGAACCGCGAAGGACGCGAGCGGCTCGGCTCTGTGTTCGAACAGATCGACCGCAACTTTCAGGCGCTGTTCGCCCGAATGTTCGGCGGAGGCAAGGCGCACCTAGCACTGGTGGGCTCGGACGACCCGCTGGAGGCCGGGCTCGAGATCTATGCCCAGCCCCCGGGCAAGAAGCTGGCCACCCTGTCGCTCCTATCGGGCGGCGAGCAGGCACTGACCGCGCTGTCGCTGATCTTTGCCGTATTCCGCTGCAACCCTGCGCCGGTCTGTGTGCTGGATGAGGTGGACGCCCCGCTGGACGACGCCAACGTCGACCGCTTCTGCACGCTGCTCGAGGACATGGTGCGCGACACCGCGACACGCTTCCTTGTCGTGACGCACCATCCGCTGACCATGGCGCGGATGGACTGGCTGTATGGCGTGACCATGCAGGAACGTGGTGTGTCGCGTCTGCTGTCAGTCGATCTGCAACGCGCTGCCGAAATGGCAGAGCCTCCCCGGCTGGCGGCGGAATAGCGCGGACAAACGCCGATACAAATCGGACAAGCAGCAGACACATTTACTCCTTAGTTCAGGGACCGAAGTTTTATTGGGAGTCCCGGGCCATGGTGAGATACCGACGTCTGGCTGCGGTATTGTCGATCGCCGGCTTGGCCGGTCTCGCGGTCGTCGCGTTGCCTGGCAAGGCAGCGGCGTGGTGGTGCTGCCGCGTCGGTATTGGCGTTGCCTTGCCTCCGGTGGTGGTCGCGCCGCCGATCTATGCCCCACCGCCAGTCTATTATGCGCCGCCGCCCACTTATTACCCGCCGCCGCAACGGGTCTGGGTGCCACCACACTGGCAGGGCAACGTCTGGGTGCCTGGGCATTGGGCCTGAGGAATTTCGTCGCACACCCTGAAAGATGTCGGACCAGCGCTTCCCGCTAGCTTTGTGAACCGGACCAGAGACAAACTCAGGCCGACAAGGGCGGGAAGGTTCTTATGCGCTGCTCTCTCCCAAGCAGACGGACCTGCTTCGCACTGCCTTGACCTCTGCACGTGCACAACCCAACATGCCGCGATCCAATTTACCGCTCTCAACGAGAGTGCTGGGCATGCGGTGCAACCAATGCCATCGGGAGAATCGTGACGGTGCTCGGTTCTGCCGGGCATGCGGAGCAATGCTTCATCTTTCTTGTACGGCCTGCGGTACCAAGCTAGAATCTGGCAGCCTGTTTTGCGATGGGTGCGGCGCATCGGTGACAACCCCAGGTTCGTGGCCGCCGGTGTGGGGGAGCGCAGTTCCTACTCCGGGACATATCGCCGAGAAGATTCTCCTATCCAAGGCGGCATTGGAGGGTGAACGAAAACAACTCTCTGTCCTTTTCGCCGACCTGAAAGGGTCGACGGAGCACGTCGCCAACCTTGATCCCGACCATGCCCGACGGCTTCTCGACCCCGTTCTCGAACGGATGATGGAGGCCGTGTACCTTTACGAAGGCACCGTAAACCAAGTGATGGGCGACGGTATCATGGCGCTCTTCGGGGCGCCGCTCGCTCTCGAGGATCATGCGATCCGCGCCTGCCACGCAGCGCTCAGAATGCAAGAGATAATCAAGGCCCATGCCGACGAGGTACTTCGGACGGAGGGCGTCCCGCTCGAGATACGGGTCGGGCTCAATTCTGGCGACGTCATCGTGCGCTCGATCGGCAGCGATCTGCACATGAACTACACCGCCATGGGTCTGACGACGCACCTGGCGGCCCGCATGGAGCAGGTCGCAGCGCCGGGGTCAATCTACATGACCGCGCAGACGTTGCGGCTT